>DATBMD010000344.1:0-2892 GCA_036555085.1 Gaiellaceae bacterium | reverse complement strand
CCGCGGGGCACGTCGCGTTCACCGGCCTCGACCAGGCGGCCGAGGACGGCGAGCTGGTCGAGTTCGGCGGCTCGATCCCCCTGGAGAGGGCGCTGGCGCCCGACGTGCTGATCGCCGACGAGATGAACGGCGAGCCGCTGCAGCCCGTGCACGGCTATCCGCTGCGCGTGGTCGTGCCCGGCTACATCGGCGCGCGCAGCGTCAAGTGGCTCGCGACGGTGACGGTGCAGCGGGAGCCGTCGGAGAACTACTTTCAGGCCCGCACGTACCGACTCCTGCCGCCGGGCTCGTCCGCGCCGGAGGACGGGTTCGCGCTCGGCGAGCTTCCGCTCAGCTCGGCGATCTGCGTCGTCGAGGGGCTGGCGGGACGCCGGGTGCGCGCGCGGGGGTACGCGATCACCGGCGGCGCCCGCCGCGTCGAGCGCGTGGAGGTCTCTGCCGACGGCGGCGCCACTTTCGCGACCGCGACGCTCGCGGGGGAGGCTCGACCCGGCGGCTGGCTCCTCTGGGAGGCCGAGCTCGACGTTCCCGACGGGGCCGCGGAGCTCGCCGTCCGCGCGTGGGACTCGGCCGGGAGCACGCAGCCCGAGGACCCGGCCCGGCTCTGGAACCCGAAGGGCTACGCCAACAACGCCTGGCACCGCGCCCGCCTGCCGGCGGGCGGCTGATCAGCGCACCGGCTCGGGCGTCGCGCGGAGCGACTCGAGGCGCTCGCGAACGGCGTCGCGCGCGAGCTCGAAGAAGCGCGGGTCGGCGAACAGCTCGTGCTGCGACTCGGCGTTCTGGACGAAGGCGTTCAGCTCGAACGCCACCCGCCGGGGATCGGCGGCCGGGTCGAGCTCGCCGAGCTCCTGCGCCTGCTCGACCGCCCGGACGAGGTACTCGCGCCACCGCGCGAGCTGCTCCGCGATGCGGTCTCGCACGGGTCCGGGGCGGTTCTTGAACTCGGCCGAGGTGGTCGCGAAGAAGCAGCCGCCGGCGAACACCCCGCGCTCGAGGTAGTCGAGAAACGCGTCCAGCAGCGCCCAGGTCCGGACGATGCCCCGAGGCGACGAACGCGCCGGCTCGATCACCTCGCGCACGAAGATCGCCGCCGCGTGGTCGACCGTCGCCAGCTGCAGGCCCTCCTTGGAGCCGAAGTGGGCAAAGAGGCCGCTCTTGCTCATCCCGGTCGCCGTCGCCAGGCCCCCGATCGAGAGCGATCCCAGCCCCTGCTCGGAGGCGAGCGCCGCCGCGGTGTCGAGGATCGCGGCGCGGGTGCGTTGCCCCTTCGTCAGCACGGTCGTTCCATTCTACGCGGTCGCCAGGAGAGAATTGCTGTTTCTTCTTGACAAGAAAAGCACGATCGTACTATTCTCTCGATCGTGGCTGCACCGGCGCGACACCTCGAAGCGGTTCCCGGGCTGTCAGGCATCGACCACGTGACGATCGTCACGGGCGACCACGGCGCGGCGCGGCGCTACTACGAGCAGGCGTTGCGGCCGCTCGGCTTCGCCGTGGTGTTCGACTGGCCCGACGGCGGCCGCGTCCACCTCGGCCTGCCGCGGGAGAGGAGCTCGCTCTGGCTCGTCCAGGGCAGCCGCCCGGGTCGCGTCACGCTCTCGCTCGCAGCGCCCGACGCCGCGACGGTCGACGCGTTCTTCGCGGCTGCGCTCGCCGCCGGTGGCCGCCCGCTCTCGGCGCCGGGGCTCCGGCCGGAGTACACGCCGTCGACGTATGCGGCCGAGGTCGCCGACCCCGAGGGAAACACGGTCGAGGCGATCTGCCGCCGCGCGACGCCGGCCGCGGCGCACGCCGCCTGAGTCAGGGCTCCTCGCGCGCGGCGTCCGCCTCCTGCGGAAGCCACCGGGCCGGGTCTGACTCGAAGCTGGCCCTGCAGCCCGGCCCGCAGAAGACGTAGGTGGTGCCCTCGTACGTCGCCGTCTCCGTCGCCGCCTCGACGCTGACCGTCATCCCGCAGACAGGGTCGACCGCCTCGACGAGCTCCGCCAGGGAGGTCGGGCTCGTGTGGCGCCAGGCGACGAGCTCCGCGAGGATCGCGACGGCGATCTCCTCCTGGCTGGAGGGCCCCAGGTCGAGCCCGGCCGGGCTGCGGACGCGGGCGAGCTCCTCCTCGCCGAGCCCGGCCTCGCGTAGCGCCCCGAGCACCGACGCGGCCCGCCGCGCGCTCGCGACCAGGCCGACGTAGCCCGCGCCGCCTGCGAGCGCGGCCCGCAGCGCCTCCTCGTCGCCGTGCCCCATCGAGGCGACGACGACGGCGTCGGCCTCGGCGACCAGCTCGCCGGCGACGCGCCAGCCGATCACGCGCGCGAGCTCCGCGAGGGTGAGCGCTGCGGGGCCGCCGCCGACGACCGCCAGCAGCGGCCGGCCGAGCTGCGGCTCGATCAGCACCTCCACCACCCCCTCCGACGCGCAGGCGCTCTGCGCCACGACCACGTCCTCCCCGGCCCCCGGGGTTCCGGGCGGACCGATCCGGACGAGCCGCGGCTCGCGGTCGGCGAGCGCGCGCAGCGCCTCGCGGACGACGATCGGCTCGGAGCAGGCGCCGCCGACCCAGCCCGACAGCGTCCCGTCGCGCGTGACGAGCGCCCGGTCGCCGCGCCGGGCGGATGCGGGGCGCCGGACGGTGACGACGGTCGCGAGGACGTACGGCTCACCGGCCGCCGCCAGGCGCGCCGCCCGTCGGAGAACGTCCTCGGCATTCACTCGGCGAGGCCCGCCTCGTTCAGCGCCTCCCAGACCCTGTCGGAAGTGAGCGGCATGTCGATGTTCGTGACGCCGGCGTGCCAGAGCGCGTCGATCACGGCGTTGACGTACGCGGCGGGCGAGCCCACGGTCGCCGACTCGCCGACGCCCTTCGCGCCGAGCGGATGATGCGGCGACGGCGTCACG
>DATBMD010000336.1:0-4234 GCA_036555085.1 Gaiellaceae bacterium | reverse complement strand
CGACAAGACGGGCACGATCACCCTCGGCAACCGCCAGGCGACCGAGTTCCTGCCCCTTCCTGGCGTGGACGAGCGCGAGCTCGCCGACGCCGCCCAGCTCTCCAGCCTGGCCGACGAGACGCCGGAAGGACGCTCGATCGTCGTGCTCGCGAAGGAGCGCTACGGGCTGCGCGAGCGTGACCTCCGCGAGGCGGCGCTCGTCCCCTTCACCGCCGAGACGCGGATGAGCGGCGTCGACCTGGACGGGCGCTCCATCCGCAAGGGCGCCGCCGACGCGATCCGCCGCTGGATCGAAGCCGGCGGCGGCTCGCTACCCGGCGGGCTGACCGAGATCGTTGACGGGATCTCGGCCGCGGGCGGGACGCCGCTTGTCGTCGCGAGCGATTCGACGGCGCTGGGCGTCATCCACTTGAAGGACGTGGTCAAGGAGGGGCTGCGGGAGCGCTTCGCGCAACTGCGGGCGATGGGAATCCGTACGGTGATGATTACCGGCGACAACCCGCTGACCGCCCGCGCGATCGCCGAGGAGGCCGGCGTCGACGACTTCCTCGCCGAGGCGACCCCGGAGGACAAAATGGCGCTCATCAGGCGCGAGCAGGAGGGCGGCAACCTGGTCGCGATGACCGGTGACGGCACGAACGACGCGCCCGCGCTCGCCGCTGCCGACGTGGGCGTGGCGATGAACACCGGGACACAGGCCGCGCGCGAGGCCGGGAACATGGTCGACCTCGACTCCAACCCGACCAAGCTCATCGACGTCGTCGAGATCGGCAAGCAGCTGCTGATAACGCGAGGCTCACTGACGACATTCTCGATCGCGAACGACGTCGCCAAGTACTTCGCGATCATCCCGGCGATGTTCGCCGGCGCGCTGCCGGCGCTGGACGCGCTCAACGTGATGGAGCTCGCCAGCCCGCGCTCGGCCATCCTCTCCGCAGTCGTCTTCAACGCGCTGATCATCGTCGCGTTGATCCCACTCGCCCTGCGCGGCGTCCGCTTTCGCCCCCGCTCGGCGACGGCGATTCTGCGCCGCAACCTGCTCGTCTACGGGCTAGGCGGGCTCGTCGCCCCCTTCGTCGGGATCAAGCTGATCGACCTCGTGGTCAGCGGGGTCGGGGTGTCGTGATCCGCCGCCAGCTCCTCCCCGCGCTGGTCGCCTTCCTCGCCTTCACGCTGCTGACGGGGATCGCCTACCCGCTCGCCGTCACAGGCATCGCACAGCTGGCCTTCCCCCACCGGGCGGACGGCTCGCTCGTCGCGCGGGACGGCCGCGTCGTCGGCTCCCGGCTGATCGGCCAGAGTTTCACCGGCGCGCGGTACTTCCAGCCGCGCCCCTCGGCGGCGGGCGAGGGCTACGACGCGATGGCGAGTTCGCCCTCGAACCTCGGCCCCTCGAACGACGAGCTCCTCGAGGCGGTTAAGGCGAGGCGCGCCGCCTACCGAGACGCCAACGGCGCGGAAGCGCCGATCGACGCCCTCACGGCCTCGGGCTCCGGGCTCGACCCGCACATCTCGCCGGCGAACGCCCGCCTACAGGCGCCGCGGGTCGCGCGGGCCCGAGGCCTCAGTGTGGAAGAAGTACTCGCGCTGATCGACGAGTACACGGACGGGCGCTCGCTCGGCTTCCTCGGTGAGCCGGGCGTGAACGTGCTCGAGCTCAACCTGGCGCTCGACGCAGGCCGGCCATGAGAGGCACGCTGTAGGCATGGCGCAAGGCACGCTTCGCATCTACCTAGGCGCCGCGGCGGGCGTCGGGAAAACGTTCGCGATGCTGAACGAAGGCCGGCGCCGCCGCGAGTACGGTGAAGACGTCGTCGTCGGCTTCGTCGAGCCGCACGGCCGCCGGAAGACGGCCGAGCAGGTCGGCGACCTCGAGGTCGTCCCGCGCAGGCAGATCGACTACCGCGACAGCGCCTTCGAGGAGATGGACGTTGACGCCGTCCTCGCCCGGCACCCCCAGGTCGCGCTCGTCGACGAGCTCGCGCACACGAACGTCCCCGGCTCCCGCAACGGGAAGCGCTGGCAGGACGTCAAGGAGCTGCTCGGGGCCGGGATCGACGTGATCTCGACCCTCAACATCCAGCACCTCGAGTCGCTCAACGACGTCGTCGAGCAGATCACCTCCGTCGCGCAGCGCGAGACGATCCCCGACGAGGTCGTACGCCGCGCGGAGGAGCTGCAGCTCGTCGATCTGACGCCGCTTGCGCTTCGCAACCGCCTTGCCCGCGGCGACGTCTACCCGGCGGAGCGGATCGACGCGGCGCTCGCCAACTACTTCCGGCCCGGCAACCTCGCCGCGCTGCGCGAGCTCGCGCTCGCCTGGCTCGCCGACCGTGTCGACGAAGGCCTCGCCGAGTACCGCCGCCGGCACGGGATCGACCAGCCCTGGGAGACGCGCGAGCGGATCCTCGTCGCGCTGACCGGCTCGAGCGACGGCGAGCGGCTCGTCCGCCGTGCCGCCCGCATCGCGCAGCGCTCGAAAGGCGACCTGGTCGCCGTCCACGTCGGTCCCCACGACGGGCTCGCGGCGCCCGCCGCGCAGCTGCTCGCCGAGCAGCGGGAGCTCGTGGAGGAGCTCGGCGGCACCTACCACGAGGTCGCGGGCGCCGACATCGGCGAGGCGCTGCTCGACGCCGCACGCTCGCTGAACGCCACCCAGATCGTCATGGGCGCGACCCGGCGCTCACGCTGGCAGCGGCTCACGCGCGGCTCAGTGATCGGCAGTGTTATCCGCGACTCGGGCACGGCGATCGACGTCCACGTCATCAGCCATCCCGAAGCTCGCTCCGAGGAGGCCTTCGTCGTCCCTCGCACTCGCCGCCCCCGGGCACTGCCGCGCAGACGCCAAGCCCTCGGCTGGCTGCTCGCCGCGGCAGGGCTCCCGCTCCTCACGCTCGTCCTCGCCCAGCTTCGGGATCAGCTCGAGCTGCCGAGCGTCATGCTCCTCTTCCTCCTTCTCGTGGCCACCGTCGCGGCCGTCGGCGGGCTCTGGCCGGGTCTGGCAGGCGCTCTGGGCGGCTTCCTCCTGGTCAACTGGTTCTTCATCAATCCCCACCACACGTTCACGATCGCCGAGGCCGAAGACGTGCTCGCGCTCTTCGTCTTCCTCGCCGTCGGCGCGATCGTCTCCAGCTTCGTGGCGCTCGCCGCCCAGCGCGCAGCCGAGGGCGCCCGCGCCCGCGCCGAGGCCGAGGCACTCGCACGCCTCGGCGGTTCCTCCACGGTGGGCGCGCTCCTGGAGGGTCTCTGCCGGCTTCTCGGGCTCGAGGGGGCTTCCGTCCTCGGCCGCTCCGACGGCGGTTGGCGCATCGACTCGGCAAGCGGCTCCCGCTACCCGGAGCGCCCCGAGACAGGCGACGCCCAGGTCGAGCTCGACGACGGGCACATCCTCGCGCTCACAGGTCCCCCGGTCCGCGGCGAGGATCGGCCCGTGCTCGACGCCTTCGCGAGGGAGATCACGGCCTCGATTCACCTCGGCGAGCTCGAAGCGGAGGTCAAGGCAGCGGGCACGCTTTCGGCCGCCAGCGAGCTCCGCGCGGCGATCCTCTCCGCAGTCTCCCACGATCTGCGCACACCGATCGCCGCGATCAAGGCGTCGGTCACGAGCCTGCTCCAGCAGGACGTCGACTGGACGCCCGAGGCACGGCGAGAGTTTCTGGCGACGATCGACGAAGAGACCGACCGCCTCAACTCGCTCGTCGGCAACCTGCTCGACATGAGCCGACTCCAAGCCGGCGGACTCGAG
This sequence comes from Gaiellaceae bacterium, assembly GCA_036555085.1. Lineage (GTDB taxonomy): Bacteria > Actinomycetota > Thermoleophilia > Gaiellales > Gaiellaceae > Gaiella. The sequence goes on along the minus strand of DATBMD010000336.1, from coordinate 489 downwards.
ATCAGCGCCACGCCGGTCGGGCTCGAGGAAGTGCTCCCGGCCGCGCTCCGCAGCCTCGGCGCCGACGACGACTCCGTCCACCTGGAAGTCTCGGATGCGCTGCCGCGCGTGCTCGCCGACCCCGGCCTGCTCGAGCGGGCCCTCGCCAACCTGATCCAGAACGCGATTCGCTACTCGCCGCCCGACGCGCCGACGCGCGTCACCGCCGGCGCGATCGACGGTCTCGTCGACGTCCGCGTCACCGACCGCGGGCCGGGCGTGCCGCCGGCGGAACGCGAGCGCCTCTTCCTGCCCTTCCAGCGGCTCGGGGACTCGGCCCAAGGCGAGGGTGTCGGACTCGGCCTCGCGGTCGCCAAGGGGTTCGTCGAGGCGATGGGCGGCGAGATCGAAGTCGAGGACACCCCCGGCGGCGGCCTCACCTTCGTCGTGCGGCTACGGGCAGCCGAATGACCAGGATCCTGGTCGTCGACGACGAGCCGCAAATCCTCC
>DATBMD010000299.1:0-7873 GCA_036555085.1 Gaiellaceae bacterium | reverse complement strand
GCGCCCGGCGAGCTGACGGTGGTCGGGAACGTCGGCGACGACGCCGAGGTGCTGGGCCTCCACGTCTCGCCCGATCTCGACTCGATCCTCTACACGCTCGCCGGCCTGAACGACGAGGAGCGCGGCTGGGGCCGCGCCGGGGAGACGTGGCGGACGCTGGAGTCGGCCGCGGACTGGGGCGGGGAGGACTGGTTCAAGCTCGGCGACCTCGACATCGGCCTGCATCTCGTGCGCACGCAGGCCCTGCGCGGCGGGCGGCCGCTGTCGGCCGTGACGGCGCGGCTGTGCGAGCGCGCCGGCGTCGCGACGCGCGTCGTCCCGGCCACGGACGACCGGCTGCGCACGCGGGTGGTCACGCCTGCGGGCACGTTCCCGTTCCAGGAGTGGTTCGTCGCGCGCCGGCATGCGGACGAGGTCGACGCGGTCGCGTTCGACGGCGCCGACACGGCACGGCCGGCGCCGGGCGTCCTCGGGGCGTTCCGGGAGGCGGACGTGCTGCTCGTCGCCCCCAGCAACCCGTACGTCTCGATCGGGCCGATCCTCGCGGTGCCGGAGATCCGGGACGCGCTCTCCGCCCGCCGCGTCCGCTGCGTCGCGGTCAGCCCGCTCGTCGGGGGGCGGGCGGTCAAGGGCCCGGCCGACCGTATGCTCTCGCGGATGGCAGGCGGGACGTCACCCACCCATGTGACACAGTGTTACGAGGGGTTGATCGACGCGCTCGTGATCGACGCGGCCGACGCGCCCGCGGAGGCGCCCGTGCCGCTCGTCGTCAGCTCGACCCTGATGACCGACCGGGAGGCGGCCCGCCGCCTCGCCGAGACCGCCCTGGAAGCAGCCACGTGAAGATCGCCCTGCTCGGAGGGACCGGCTCGTTCGGCACCGCGCTCGCCGTCCGCCTGGTGGCGGCCGGCTACGACGTCGTGATCGGGTCGCGCGACCCGGCGCGCGCCGCGTCGTCGGCCGCCGGCGTCGGGGCAGAGGGCGCGTCCAACGAGGACGCCGCCCGCGCTGCCGACCTCGTCGTCGTCGCGACGAAGGCCGAGGCGGCGATCGAGACCGCCGGCGCGCTGCGCGACGCGATCGGCGGCACGCCCGTCCTGTCCGTGGCGTCCGAGCTGCGCTTCACGAAGGCCGGCGTCCTCCCGACCGACGAGCCGACCTCCTGCGCCGAGCGCATGCAGGCCGTGCTGGACGCTCCGGTCGTGGCCGGGCTGCACTCGCTGGCCGCGGCCACCCTCGGCGGTCAGGAGGCGCCCGACGAGGACGCGCTCGTCTGCGGCGACGACCCCGATGCGAAGGCGCTCGCGCTCGAGCTGGCCGAGCGAGTGACGACGGGCCGCGCGGTCGACGCGGGGCCGCTCGCGAGCGCGCGCGCGCTCGAGGGCATGACGGCCGTGATCGTCAACGTCAACAAGCGCTACAGGGCGCACGCGGGCCTGAGGGTCACCGGCATCAGGTGACGGGCGAGGTGCGCGTGATCCCGCTCGGCGGGATCCCGGAGCTCGTCGAGGGTGACGACCTCGGCGCGCTGCTCGCGGAGGCGGCGGAGCGGGCCGGCGGGCTCCATGACGGCGACGTCGTCGTCGTCGCCCAGAAGGCGGTCTCCAAGGTCGAGGGCCGCGTCGTCCGGCTCGCGGACGTCGAGCCGGGCCCGCGCGCCCGTACGCTGGCGGGCCCGGAGGGCGATCCGCGCCACGTCGAGGTGATCCTGCGGGAGAGCGCCGAGGTCGTCCGCTCGCGGCCCCCGCTCGTGATCGCGCGCACGAGGCACGGGTTCGTCTGCGCCTCGGCCGGCGTCGACGCGTCGAACGCCCCCGGCGAGGGGACGCTCGTCCTGCTCCCGCTCGACCCGGACGGCTCGGCCGCGCGCCTCCGCGCCCGGCTGCGCGATCTGGCAGGTGCGGACGCGGCGGTGGTGGTGAGCGACTCCTTCGGCCGGGCCTGGCGCACGGGGACGACGGATGTCGCGCTCGGGGTCGCCGGCGTCGTCGCGCTGCTCGACCTCCGCGGCACGCCCGACGCGAGCGGGCGCGAGCTGGCGTCCACGCAGATCGCGGTCGCCGACGAGATCGCCGGCGCCGCCGAGCTCGTGATGGGCAAGAACCGGGGTGTTCCAGCCGCGATCGTCCGCGGCGTCGGGCTCCCGGGCGACGGCCGTGCCGCCGAGCTCGTGCTGCCGCTGGAGCGGGACCTGTTCCGCTGAGCAGGCCCACTGGCTCCGTCCGGGCGGGCGGTATGTTTCCCGCATGCAGCGGTATGCGATCTGGGGAACGGCGACGTCGCCGACCCACGAGAGCTGGGTGCGATCGGTGGGACGGGAGTTCGAGCAGGACGGCTTCGGCCTCGTCGACGACATCGCCGACGCCGACTTCGTCCTCAACATGTTCGACCCCGGCGACCCGAAGGCGTTCCGGCGCGCGTCGCGCGGCACCTACTCCGCCTCGTTCTACGAGCTCGACGCGGTTCCCGACGACGTGCTGAAGACGAGCTACCCGATGCTGGTGCGCACTCTGGCGAACGTCGTCGTGCTGCACGTGCCCGGGCAGGGCGTCTGGTTCACGACGATGGAGCGGGGCACGTACGAGATCTCCGACGACCCCGCCGAGGTGTTCGAGCGCCTCGCGCCGCTGGCGAAGTCGCGGCTCGTGATCGACAACGAGTTCGTTCCCGACCTGGAGCCTGAGCTCTGGGACGGCGACGAGATCACCGCCGACCTGGCCGCCGCCGGCAAGAGGATGGGCGACCTCGACCTGCTGCCGGCGCCGTTCCCGGTACACGAGTTCCTCGACGAGCGCGACCTGCGCCACGTGATGAGGCTCTACCAGGTCGGCGGGCTCTCCTATGGCAACCTCTCGGCGCGCAAGGACGCGACGCGGTTCTGGATGAGCGCCAGCGGCGTCGACAAGACGCAGCTCGAGCAGCCCGGCCGCGACATCCTCCTGGTGACCGGCTACGACGAGGCCAACGCGCGGATGGTCCTCAGCATCCCGCCGGGGATCGAGCCCCGGCGCGTCTCCGTCGACGCGATCGAGCACTGGATGATCTACCGGGCCCACCCCGACGTCGGCGCGATCCTGCACGTCCACGCCTGGATGGCGGGAATCTCCGCGACGGACATCAACTACCCCTGCGGCACCCAGGAGCTCGCCGAGAGCGTCGCCGAGCTGATCGACCGGGAGGCCGACCCGGCGCACGCCGTGATCGGGCTGCGGAACCACGGCATCACCGCGACGGGCGAGAGCCTCAACGAGATCCTGGACCGCATCGAGTCGAAGGTGCTCCGCCAGGTGCCGATGACGTAGCGACGGCCCGGCTCAGGCCGTGGCCGGTGCCGAACGCAGGCGCAACACGCTCAGCACCGCCAGCAGCGGCACGACCAGCAGGTCGTTGACCATGCACCAGACGCAGGTCGCCTCGATCACGAACAGCTGCAGCGCGACGAGGTAGCACGAGAACGCGAGCGCGCCGAGCGCGAGCGCGGCCGTCAGGGTGCGGGCGAGCGGCGTGTCCCAGGCGACGAGGGCGAGCACCACGACGTACGCGATCAGGCCGAGCAGCGCGACGGGGATGCCCGCCAGCTCGGCGTACTCGGACTGCTGCACCTGCTCGCAGCCGCCGGTCGTGCAGATGAGCGCGCCCTCGTCGAAGTGGACGTAGGTGAGGTACGTGGCCAGCCCTGTGCCCACCAGAGCGACGACGGCCAGGGCGAGCCGGAGCGTCCGGTCGCTCACCCCTCGAGCGCGTCGTTCAGGGCGGCGCGGAACTCGTCGAGCGAGCGTGGCTCGATGTGGTAGGGCTCCTCGTTGCCGATCTTGACGAAGAACCACGGCGTTCCCTCCACGTCGGCCTCGCTGGCCTGCTCCGCCGTCTCCGCGATCTGGGCGGCGATCTCCGGGCGCTCGGCGTCGACGAACAGCTGGTCGACGTCGAGGCCCTCGATCGACGAGCCGATCTCGCGCAGCAGCTCGTCGGTGACCCAGCCGCTGTTCTCGCCGCCCTGCCGCTGGTAGAGCGCCTCCTGGAAGTCCCAGAGGTGGTTCTGCAGCCCGGCCGCGAGCGTGAACTTGAGCGCCTTCTCCGAGTCGGGGCCGATGAACGCGAGGCCGCGGAACTCCATGCGGAGGTTGCCGGGCCGCACGAACTCGTCGACCAGCGAGGGGAAGAAGTCGAGCGAGTACTGCCGGCAGATCGGGCACTGAAGGTCGGCGTACTCGATCAGCGTCACGTCGGCCGCGGGGTTGCCGAGGAAGGCGTCGTCCTGGGGGATGCCCGCCAGCAGCCCGGTCGGCGTGGTGATCCCCGTCGTGCCGCCCGAGGAGTCGTCGTCGCCGCCCGCGAGCACGAGGCTGGCGACGATCAGCGCCGCCGCGACGGCGACGGCGCCGGCGATCGCGAGCGCGAGGTGGCTGCGCTTCGGCGCCTTGGGGCCGCTCGCAGGCGGCGTCGACTTCGGCTTGGCTACGCGTGGCTTCGGAGGCATCCCGAGAGTCTGCCTGTCGCTCCGGCCGCCGCGGCGGAGCAGTCGTCGCCCGCCGCTCGGGTCAGCGCAGCGCCTGCCCGGCCAGGTCGGCCAGCGTGGCGCCGACGAGCGGCGCGAACTTGAACCCGTGGCCGCTGCACGCCGAGCCGATCACGACGCGGTCGCGGCGCTCCAGCACGAAGCTCTCGTCGCGGCGGCTCGTGTAGATGCATGTCTCCGCGGCGAACGGCGACGCGTCCGCCTCGGGATAGCGTCGCCCCACCCACTCGGCAACCCAGCCGACGACGCCGTCGTCCGGGGCTCCTGTGAGGTCCGGGTCGGTCTCCGGGCCGGACTGGTGCAGGCCCGCCTTGAGGCCGACGCCGGGCGCGGCGAGCCCGTACGAGATTCGCCCCTCCCTGAGGACGCCGCGATCGTCGGGCGTCGCGGAGTCGATCAGGGCGGGGAGCGTCTCGGCGTCGTGGAGCCGGAAGTACGTGACGGTCTCCCGGGTGGGCGTGGCGGCGAGATCGACGCCGAGCGGGTCGAGCAGGCGCTGCGCCCACGCGCCGGCCGTGACGACGACCGCCGCCGCGACGGCGGCCCCCGCGCTCGACTCGACGCGGACGCGGCGCTCCTCGGGGGCGATCGCCGTCACCGTCGCCTGCTCGCGGATCTCGACCCGCTCCCGTGGGGTGCCGGCGACGAGGGCGGCGTACGCACGGTCGGCGAGGATGATGCCCCCGTCGGCCTGGAAGAGCGCGGGCTCGTCCGGTGCCGCGTCGATCGGCCAGCGCGCCCCGACGTCGGCCCCGGTCAGCAGCTCGTGCGCGACACCGCACGCCTCGAAGGCCCGTGCGTGCTCGCTCGCGATCGGGCCGAGGTCGAGTGAGCCGCTCGGCACGATCAGATCCTCGCCGGCTTCCGCCTCGAGCTCCCGCCACCGGGCGCGTGCCTCCTGCGCGAGGCGGACGAAGCGGGGGTCGGGATAGCCGAGGCGGAAGATGCGCGAGCCGCCGTGGCTGGAGCCGCGGCTGTGACCGAGCTGGAACTGCTCGAACAGGATCACGGTCCGTCCCTCGGCGGCCAGTGCGCGAGCGGCCGCCACGCCCGCGATGCCGGCGCCGACGACGGCGACGTCGGCGTCGTGCCGTCCCTGCGCGGCCATCCGGCCGAGCCTACCGTGCGATGCTGCAGCGGTGCGAACCGATCTCGACGCGCTCTTCCGGCGCGGCTCGGCGGCGCCGAGCGGCTGGCGGCGGATGCCGGCGATCGCCGGCGAGGCGATGGTCGCGACGAGCCACCCGCTGGCGACGCTCGCCGGGCTGCGGGCGCTCGAGCGGGGCGGCAACGCCGTGGACGCCGCGCTGGCGGCCGCCGCGACGCTGACCGTCGCGGAGCCGACCGAGAACGGCGTCGGCGGGGACGCGTTCGCGATCGTCTGGCACGACGGCGCGCTCCACGGGCTGAACGGGTCCGGCCGGGCGCCGGCGGTGCTCGACGCGCTGCACGTCGACGAGACCGGGCCCCGGTCGGTGACCGTGCCCGGCGCCGTGCGGGCGTGGGCCGACCTGGCCGAGCGGTTCTCGCGGTTCGGGCTCGAGGCGGCGCTGGCTCCCGCGGCCGCGCTGGCAAAACGGGGCCTCGCGTGCACCGCGCGCGTGGCGGACAAGTGGGCCGGGGCGCCGCTGGCTCCCTGGCCGGCGCCGCCGCCGGGTGGGCGGTACCGGCTGCCGGAGCTCGCGGCGACGCTCCGCCGTGTCGCCGAGCACGGCCCGGAGGCGTTCTACGCCGGCGAGATCGCCGCGTCGGTCGCCTCCGCCTGCTGGCTGTCCGAGGACGACCTCGGAGCTCATCGGTCGGAGTGGGTGGAGCCGCTGCGGCACGAGTATCGCGGCGTCGAGGTCTGCGAGCTGCCGCCCAACGGCCAGGGGGCGGCGGCGCTGATCGCCCTCGCCCTCTACGACGGGCTCGAGCCGGGCTTGCACTCCCGGATCGAGTCGATGAAGCTCGCGCTCGCGGACGTGCACGCGCACGTCGCGGACGACCCGTTTCCCGGCGAGCTGCTCGAGCCGTCGCACGTCGCGAGGCGGCGGGCGCTCGTCGAGCAGGGCTCCGTGCTCGACCCGGCGCCGTCCGTGCTGCCACGCGGCGGCACCACCTATCTCTGCGCCGTCGACGGAGAGGGCACCGCCGTGTCCCTGATCCAGAGCGTGTACGGCTCGTTCGGCTCCGGCGTCGTCGCGCCGGGAACCGGCGTCGTGCTCCAGAACCGCGCCTCGGGCTTCGTGGTGGACGAGGGTCATCCGAACCGCCTCGCGCCGGGCCGGCGCCCGTTCCACACGATCATCCCGGGGCTGCTGCTCGAGGGCGGCGGTCTGCTGGGCCCGTTCGGGGTGATGGGCGGGGCGATGCAGGCCCAGGGTCACTTCCAGGTCGTCTGCCGGCTCGTCGACGAGGCGCTCGACCCGCAGGCGGCGCTGGACGCGCCCCGCTGGCGCGTCGGCGGAGGGCGCGCCGTGCTCCTCGAGCCCGGGCTGGAGCACGAGCGTGCGCGGCTGGCGGCGCTGGGCCACGACGTCCGGGTCGGCGACGCCCAGCACCTCTTCGGCGTCGGCCAGATGATCCTCCGGCACGGCGACGGCTGGCTCGGCGGCTCCGACCCGCGCGGCGACGGCTTCGCTGCAGGCTGGTGAGCCGGCGTCGCCGGCCTACGGCTCGAGCTCGACCGCGCCGTCCTCCCGCAGCGTCCAGTACGGGTTGTGCGCCACCTCCCAGGGGTGCCCGTCCGGGTCGGCGAAGACGCCGGAGTAGCCGCCCCAGAAGGTCTCGGCGCCGGGGCGCAGGATGGACGCGCCTGCGGCCCGCGCCTCCTCGAGGACGGCGTCCACCTCCGCCGGCGAGCGCACGTTGTGAGCCAGCGTGATGCCGCCCCAGCCGCCGCCGTCCGCGACGCCGCTGTCATCGGCCAGCCGGTCGCGGCCCCACAGGGCGACGATCGCGCCCCCGGCCTGGAAGAAGACGACGTCGGCGTCGGGGTCGGCGCCCGTGCGCCAGCCGAGCTGCTCGTAGAAGGCGCGAGCGCGCGCGAGGTCTGCGACCCCGAGCGTGATGAGACTCACCCGTGGCTCCACGCCGCGATGGTGGCAGGTCCGGGACCGCCGTGGGCGGCCTAACCCTGTCAGGTCGTCGTCAGGACGTCGACCGAGACGATCGCGTCCGGGCACAGCAGGCGGTCGCCGACCAGCGGCCAGTCGCCGCCCGGCTCGTCGATCTCCGCGATCACGGTGCGTGCCAGCGCGAGCGCGCCGTTGAGGTTCGGCGCCGTCCCGACCTGGACGACGTCGCCGTCCGAGAGGCGAACGACGACCCGGCGCACCTCCGACGGCTGCCAGCCGCCGTGCTCGAGCGGCC
>DATBMD010000254.1:0-7657 GCA_036555085.1 Gaiellaceae bacterium | reverse complement strand
CACCGGCACGGGTGCGGCGCCGGTGGTCGCCGAGCTGGGACGCGAGCTCGAGGCGCTCACGGTCGGCGTCGTCACGCGGCCGTTCGCCTTCGAGGGCAAGCGGCGGGCGGAGCAGGCGGAGGTCGGCATCCAGAACCTGCGCGACCGGGTCGACACGCTGATCGTGATCGAGAACGACCGGCTGCTGCAGGTGGTCGAGAAGAAGACTCCCGTCACCGAGGCATTCAGGATGGCCGACGACATCCTCCGCCAGGGCGTCCAGGGCATCACCGACCTGATCACCGTCCCCGGCCTGGTCAACCTCGACTTCGCGGACGTCCGCACGATCATGCGCGACGCCGGCTCGGCGCTGATGGGGATCGGCACCGCGACCGGCGACAACCGGGCTGCCGAGGCCGCGACGGCCGCCGTCTCCTCGCCGCTGCTCGAGACCACGCTGGACGGGGCGACGGGCGTCCTCATCAACATCACCGGCGGGCGCGAGGTCGGCCTCTTCGAGGTGAACGAGGCGGCGATCGTGGTCACGAGCCACGCAGACCCGAACGCGAACGTGATCTTCGGCGCCGTCATCGACGACACGATGGGCGACAGCGTGCGGGTGACCGTGATCGCGACGGGGTTCGGCGGCAGGGCGCGCCGCCGCCGGGCCGAGCCGGCCGCGACCGTGGTCTCGGCGACGCCCCGGCGCTCGCTCGAGAACGTGACGGCGGGCCGGGAGGTCGACATCGACATCCCGTCCTTCCTGCGGGACGAGTAGCGCGGCCAGCCTCGACCGCCGCCGTCGCGCTGGGGTTACAGTCGCGGCGTGCAGACACTGCTCCGCACGCCGCTCTACGAGCGCCACACGTCGGCCGGAGCGCGCATGGTGCCCTTCGCCGGCTGGGAGCTGCCGGTCCAGTACGAGGGCGTGATCCCGGAGCATTTGGCGGTGCGCGGCGACGCCGGCGTCTTCGACGTCTCGCACATGGGACAGCTCCACGTCGAGGGGCCGAGCGCGCACGCCTTGCTGCAGTCGCTGCTCTCGAACGACCTCGATCGCCTCGGCGACGGCGAGGCGCAGTACACGCTCCTGACGAACGAGCAGGGCGGGATCGTCGACGACCTGATCGCCTACCGCCTCAGCCCGCACCACTCCCTGCTCGTCGTCAACGCCGGGAATCGCGAGGCCGCCTACGCCTGGCTCAAAGAGCGCGAGATCCGGGGCTCCGAGGTGCGGGACGCATCGGACGAGTACGCCATGCTCGCCGTGCAGGGGCCGCGCTCGCTCGACCGGCTCGGCCTCGGCGACGCACCGCCGTTCACGCACGCGCTGGGAGAGCTCGACGGGATCGAGGTGATGATCTGCCGGACCGGCTACACCGGCGAGCTCGGCGTCGAGCTGATCTGCCCCGGCGAGGACGCCGTCCAGCTGTGGGACGCCGTGGTCGGGCGGGGGGCGGCACCGTGCGGGCTCGGCGCACGCGACACGCTGCGGCTCGAGGTCTGCTACCCGCTGCACGGCCAGGACATCACCGACGAGACCGACGCGATCTCGGCCGGCCTCGGCTGGGCGTGCGCGCTCGACAAGGAGTTCACGGGGGCGGCCGAGCTGCGAGTGCTGCGCGAGCGCGGGCCCGATCGCCGTCTGGTCGCCTTCGTGATGGACGAGAAGGCGGTGCCCCGCACCGGGATGCCGATCGCGGGAGGCGGCGAGGTCACGTCCGGCACGCACTCGCCGATGCTCGACGTGGGGATCGGCCTGGGCTACGTGCCGTCCGCCGGCGCGGAGCCGGGCACCGAGATCGTCGTCGACGTGCGCGGCAAGCCGCGCCGCGCCCGGATCGTCAGGAAGCCGATCTACCGGAGGGAGGAGTCGTAGTGGCGGCAGCGGAGAGCTATCCGGAGGACCTCAGGTACCACCCGGAGCACGACTGGGCGAGGATCGACGGCGACGAGGCGGTGCTCGGGATCACCTGGTTCGCCCAGGACGCCCTCGGCGAGCTCGTCCACTACGAGGCTCCCGCGACCGGCGACACGATCGCGAAGGACCAGGCCTACGGCGAGGTCGAGTCGGTGAAGGCGGTCTCGGACGTGATCTCGCCGCTCTCGGGCGAGGTGCTGGAGGTGAACCAGCGAGCGGTCGACGAGCCCGAGGTGATCAACGAGGAGCCGTACGGCGAAGGCTGGCTGATCCGTATTCGGATGTCCGATCCGGGCGAGGTCGACGTGCTCCTCGAGGCCGACGCCTACCGTGCGCACGTGGCCGCGCAGTAGCGTGGGCTACCTCTCGCTGACCGACGCGGACCGCGAGGAGATGCTCGCCGCGATCGGCGTCTCGTCCGTCGACGAGCTCTTCGAGCAGATCCCCCGGGGCGTCCGCTTCGAGCGCGAGCTGGAGGTGGAGCCGGCGCTCACCGAGGGCGAGATCGTCCGCCTGTTCGAGGACCTGGCCGCCCGCAACGCCCACACGGGAGTGGAGCTCTCGTTCCTCGGGGCGGGCATCTACGACCACTACGTCCCCGCCGTCGTCGACGTGGTCCTCTCGCGCGGGGAGCTCCTGACCGCGTACACGCCGTACCAGCCGGAGATGAGCCAGGGCGTGCTGCAGGCGATCTTCGAGTACCAGACCGCGATCTGCGAGCTGACCGGCATGGACGTCTCCAACGCGTCGGGGTACGACGGCTGCACCGTCGCGGCGGACGCCGCCTACATCGCGCGGCACGCGACCGGCCGCAGCAAGGTCGTCCTCGCGGAGACGCTCAACCCGATGGTGCGGCAGGTCGTGAAGACGTACGCGCCGGGCTTCGGGCTCGAGATCGTCGAGGTGCCACACGATCGCGGGGTCGTCGACCCGGACCGGCTGGCCAAGGCAGCGGTGGACGCTGCCGCCGTGATCTTCCAGCAGCCCAACGCCTTCGGTTGCCTCGAGCCGGCGCCCGACCTGGCGGCCGCTGCCAGCGACGCCGGCGCGCTCCCGGTCGCGCACGTCGACCTCGTGTCACTCGGCCTGCTCGAGGCACCGGGCGCGTACGGGTGCGCGATCGCCGTCGGCGAGGGCCAGAGCGCCGGCAACCCGCTCTCCTACGGCGGCCCGCACTACGGCTTCCTCGCGGCACGGAACGAGTTCATCCGTCGAATGCCGGGCCGGATCGTCGGCCAGACGGTAGACGCCGCGGGCAAGCGCGGCTATGTCCTCACCTTGCAGACCCGAGAGCAGCACATCCGCCGGGAGAAGGCCACCTCGAACATGACGACGAACCAGACGCTCCTCGCGCTCGCCGGGCTCGCCCACCTGTCCTGGCTCGGGCCGCGCGGGCTCGTCGAGGTGGGGGAGACCTGCATGGCCCTCGCCGAGCACGCGAAGGCCCGGCTGCAGGACGGCGGGCTCGAGCTCGTGTTCCCGGACCAGGCAACATTCAAGGAGTTTGCCATCCGGGTCGGACGTCCCGCCCGCGACGTCGTCCGCGCCGCCAGGGAGCGCGGCGTGCACCCGGGCTACGCGATCGGGCGGGACTACGAGGGCATGGACGACGTCCTGCTCGTCGCGCTCACGGAGAAGCGGACCGTGGCGGACGTCGAGCGGCTCGCCGAGGTGCTCGCGGAGGTGTGCTGATGGAGCTCATCTTCGAGCGCTCGCGGCAGGGCAGGCGAGCGGGCAGGCCCCCGCAGCCGGACCTCCCGGTACCCGAGGTGCCGGCCGAGCTGAGGCGCAAGCGGCCGCCGCGCCTGCCGGAGGTCGCCGAGCCCGAGCTCGTCCGGCACTTCACCGCCCTCGCCGACCGCACGTTCGGGATCGACACGGGCTTCTACCCGCTCGGCTCCTGCACGATGAAGCACAACCCTCGCGTGAACGAGCGGGTCGTCGCGCTGCCGGGGTTCCGCGACCTGCACCCGCACCAGGAGGACGAGGGGGCGCAGGGGGCGCTCGAGCTCTGCTGGCGGCTCCAGCAGTGGCTGACCGAGATCGCGGGCCTGCCCGCTGTGACGCTGCAGCCGGCCGCGGGCTCGCAGGGCGAGCTGACGGGCCTGATGCTGATGCGTGCGTACTTCGCCGACCGCGGGGAAGGCGACCGGCGCGACACGATCGTCACCGCCGACACGGCGCACGGGACGAACCCCGCGAGCGTCACGCTGGCCGGCTACCGGCTCGAGAAGGTCGCGACCGACGCCCGCGGGAACCTCGACCTCGCCGACCTCCGGGAGAAGGTCACCGAGCGGACGGCCGGCCTGATGCTGACGAACCCGTCGACGCTCGGCCTGTTCGACGAGGGGATCGAGGAGGTGGCGTCGATCTTCCATTCGCGCGGCGCGCTCCTCTACTACGACGGCGCCAACCTGAACGCGATCGTCGGTCGTTCGCGCCCCGGCGACATGGGGTTCGACATCGTCCACTACAACCTCCACAAGACGTTCTCCCAGCCGCACGGCGGCGGCGGGCCGGGCGGCGGGCCGGTCGCCGTCCGTGAGACGCTCGAGCCGTTCCTGCCGTCGCCGACGGTCGTCCGCGACGGCGATCGGTTCCGGCTCGACTTCGACCGCCCGAGGTCGATCGGGCGGGTCCGCGGCTTCGCGGGGCCGTTCGGGGTCTTCGTCAGGGCCTACGCGTTCATGCTCGCGTACGGCCCGGCGCTGCGCGAGATGTCCGACGTGGCGGTGCTGAACGCGAACTACCTGCTGGCGCGCCTGCGAGACGCCTACGAGCTTCCGTACGACCGCCACTGCATGCACGAGTTCGTCCTCTCCGCGCGCGCCTTGAAGCGCGACCACGGCGTCAGCGCCCTCGACGTCGCCAAGCGGCTGATGGACTTCGGCATCCACCCGCCGACGATCTACTTCCCGCTCGTGGTCCCGGAGGCGCTGATGATCGAGCCGACCGAGACCGAGCCGAAGGAGCGGCTCGACGCTTTCGTCGACGCGATGCACCGGATCGCGCGCGAGGCAGCCGACGCGCCCGAGCTCCTGCGGGAGGCGCCGCACCACCGACCGGTCCGGCGGCTCGACGAGGTCGGCGCGGCGAAGCGCCCCGTCGTCCGCTACGACTTCGGCGAGCGCCCGCAGACCGTCGAGGCCGAGGCGTAGGCGCCCGCAGCCCGGTGCCTCGACGCGGCGTCGACTAGGATCGCCTGTCGTGCGGACCGTTCGCGAGCGACTCGACCCGAGGCGGACGGGCTGACGTGACCGGCGGCGTGGCGGTTGTCGCCCACGAGCTGGCCGAGCTCTCGCACGAGCTCGTCGATGCCGTGTCGCGCCACGACCGCGATCGGCTCGAGGAGCTGCTGGCGACGGAGTTCTCGCTGAACGGGGCCGCCGGCATCCTCGATCGCGAAGGGCTCCTGGAGGCTGCGGCCGGCGCGTACCAGATCGACGAGTTCTCCTACGACGAGCTCGACGCCGAGGTCTACGGCAACACGGCCGTGTGCGTGTCGCGCTACCGCCAGACCGCGCGCCTCGACGGGCAGGACGTCAGCGGCGAGCTGCACGTGACGGACATCTGGGTCAGGCGCGACAGTCGCTGGCAGATCGTCCGCCGGCACGCGAGCCCCGCCTGAGCGGGCCTCCAGGCGATTCAGCCGGCGGCAGCCCGTTCTCGGCGACGCGGCGCGGCGGCGAGCTGGCCGCACGCTGCCGCGATGTCGCGACCGCGGGTCAGGCGCACGGTCGCCGGGATGCGGGCCCTGTCGAGGACGGCCTTGAACGCTGCGATCGCCTCGCGCGACGACCCGCCGTAGCGGCCGGTCGGGTTGTACGGGATCAGGTTGACCTTGAACGCGCCGGGGTCGAGCAGCTCGGCGAGCTCGCGCGCCTGGGCCTGGCTGTCGTTGACGCCGGCGAGCAGCACGTACTCGACGAACACCTTCCGCCTGCGAAGCGCGACGTAGCGGCGGCACTCGGCGAGGACGTCCCGGAGCGGGAAGCGATCCTCGACGGGCATCAGGCGTCGCCGCAGCTCGGGCTCGGCGGCGTGGATCGAGAGCGCGAGCCGGATCGGCTCCGAGACCTGGTCGACGAAGCGGCGCAGCCCGGGCAGCCAGCCGACCGTCGAGATCGTCGTCCGCCGGTGCGTGATGCCGAGCGCGGGGAGCAGCCGCGCTGCCGCGAGCACGTTCTCGTCGTTCAGGAACGGCTCTCCCATCCCCATGAACACGGCATGATCGACTGCCTCCTCGCGCCGGAAGTAGAGCGCCTGGTCGACGATCTCCGACGGCGTCAGGTTGCGGCCGAAGCGCATCGCGCCGGTGGCGCAGAACGTGCACGTCAGCGGGCAGCCCGACTGGGACGAGAGGCAGAGCGAGCGGCGCCCGTCCCGGTAGCGCATCCGTACGGCCTCGACCGGATGGCCGTCGTGCGTGTGGAAGAGCGCCTTGACGGTGCCGTCCCGCGACTCCGCGCGCTCCGCGACGGTCAGCGTCGTGAACGGCACCTCGTCGGCGAGCGCGGCGCGGAGCCGCGCCGGCAGGTTCGTCATCGCGTCGTAGCCCGGGGCGCCGCGCGCGGCCCACTCCCAGACCTGCCGGGCGCGGTACGCCGGCTCGCCGCGTTCGTCGAGGACGCGCTCGAGGCGTTCGAGATCCACCCGGCGAGGGTAGCGCCGCCGGCTGCTCCCTCAGAGCGCGTTCGCGTGCGCGTCGTACTCGGGCCGCAGCGCGCTGTAGCGCTCCCACCAGTCGGGCGCGGCGCCGGCGTCGACGCCCGCGACCGTCCGCTCGAGCGCCTCCAGGTGCGCCTGCCAGCCGGCGCCGTACCCGGGTGCGCTCGCGGGGTCGAGCCGGGTGTGCTCGAGCACGAGCCGGCAGCCCCCTCCAGCCCCGTCCACCCGGATCCTCAGCACGGACTCCGTCTCGTCTCCGGTCTGCCACGTGAGCTCGACGCTCCGACCCGGCTCGACGGCGACGACGGTCCCGCGCCCGAAGTCGCCGTCGAACGCGACCTCCCACGGCCTGCCGGGCTCGAGCTCCCACTGCACAGGCTGCGCCAGCCAGCCGGCGATGCCCTCCGGCGTCGCGATCGCCCGCCAGACCTCCTCCGGCGACGCGTCGAAGTCGCGTTCGAAGCGGACGCCGCGGAGGTCGCCGTCGAGGAAGATCGTGCCGAGCGTCATCGACTACCGCTCCTTTCGCCGGCGCTCGCGCCGGAGGTGGACGTCGAGGGCGTCGAGACGGTTCGCCCAGAAGACGCGGTAGCGGGCGAGCCACGCGTCGAGCTCCGCAAGGGGTGCAGGGTCGAGCGCGTAGAGCCGCCGCTGCGCATCGGGGCGGACGTTGACGAGACCGGCCTCGCGTAGCACGCGGAGGTGCCGCGACACCGCGGGGCGCGAGACCGGGAACCGTGACGCGATCGTGCCGGCGTCGAGCTCGCCCTCGGCGAGCAGGTCGACGATCTCCCGACGGGTCGGATCGGCGAGTGCCTCGAGCGCGCGCACGGCGCTTATTTAACACCATGCTTACGTAACATACAAGTTACAGAGTTCCCGTCCGCAGCCTGGTGAGTACGCTGCCGGACCAGTGATCGACCTGCGCTCCGACACGGCGACCCGGCCGAGCGCCGGCATGCGCGCCGCGATCGCCGCCGCCGACGTCGGCGACGAGCAGAAGCGCGAGGACCCGACCGTGACCGCCCTCCAGGAGCGCGTTGCGTCGCTCCTGGGGAAGGACTGGGCGCTCTTCCTGCCGACCGCGAC
>DATBMD010000252.1:0-25217 GCA_036555085.1 Gaiellaceae bacterium | reverse complement strand
GACGGCTGCCTCAACGTGCTCGCGGCCGCCGAGGTGCTCCGCCGGATCGCCGAGGAGGGCACGCCGCCGGTCACCGTGCGTCTCGTCGACTGGGCCGACGAGGAGGGTGCGCGGTTCGGCCGCTCGCTGTTCGGCTCCTCGGCCGCGGCCGGCTCGCTCACGGACGTCGACGAGCTGCGCGCGCTCGCCGACCGCGACGGAACGTCCCTGCCCGACGCCGTCGGCGCCTTCGGCGTCGACCTCGCCACCGCGCACGAGGCCGGCTCGCAGCTCGCCTCGGCCGCGGCGTACCTCGAGCTGCACATCGAGCAGGGGCCCGTGCTCGAATCCATGGGCCTGCCGCTCGGCGCCGTGCTCGGGACATTCGGCGTCGAGCGCCATCGCGTCACCTGGCGCGGGCAGGCGGCGCACGCGGGCTCGACGCCGATGGCCGAGCGGCGGGACGCGCTCGCCGGCGCGGCGAAGCTCGCGCTCGCGATCCGGGACGTCGCGCGCGAGACCGGGGACGGCGCGGTCTGCACGTCCGGCGGCGTCGTCTGCCGCCCGGGCATCGTCACGTCGGTCGTCGAGACTGCCGAGCAGCTGCTCGACCAGCGCCACCTCGACGCGGGCAGGCTTGCCTCGATGCTCGAGTCGGCCCGGCAGCTCTCGCGGCAGTTCGCCGAGGAGGAGCGGATCGAGGTCGACTGGGAGCGGATCTGGTCGATCGAGCCGATCCTGTTCGACGAGACGCTGGTCGGCTTCGCCGACGAGGCCGTTCGCGAGGTCGCGGGCACCTCGCACCGGCTCCCGTCGGGCCCGCTCCACGACGCCGCCGAGGTGTCCCGCGCGGGTGTGCCGACGGTGATGCTGTTCGTGCAGAGCCTGCGCGGCCTCTCGCACACGAAGCTCGAGGACACGGAGCCCGAGCACCTCGAGCTGTCGGTGCAGGCGCTCGACCGGCTCGCCTCGAAGACGATCGCCTGGGTCGCTGGCTAGTGCGGCGTCTCGTAATGATCACCGGTTTCTCGATCGCCAACGGCTCTGTCCACGCGCCGCACTAGTGGCCGGACAGGTCCGGCCGCTACTGGGTTTCCGGTGCGAGGTTTGGAGAGGGGCGCACTAGGGACGCGCGGCGAGCGCGTCCAGGTAGCGCTCGAGCGCCCGCTGGCGCGCGCGGCACCGTTCCAGCTCCGCCTCGAGCCGCGCGACCTCGTCCTCCTCGTCGTCCGCCGGCTCGCCGTCGTCGTCCAACCAGAGCCCGGCGTCCTCGTCCCCGGCGTCCTCGTCGTCCGCCGGCGCCCAGCCGTCGCCCAGCAGCTCGCGGACGATCGCCGCGTCGGCGGGCGCCATCCGGCCGAACGCCTCCTCGTCGACGCGCCGGCCCTCCTCTTCCAGCACGACCGAGCCGATCTGGTAGACGAGCGCCTGCTCGCGATCGCGTTCGAACTCGAGCGCCTCCAGGGCCTGCTCGCGGCGGCGGCCCCTGGCGATCGCGTCCCGATCCACGAGCCAAGGATAATCGGGCGGTGCCCGAGGCCCTCCGTACGCCAGGCGCGGTGCTGGCCGGCGCCTCGGCCGCACAGGCGGCGGTCTCGTTCGTCAACTTCGGCCTGCCCTCGATCGGCCCGGAGCTGCAGGACGACTACGGTCTGAGCCTGTTCGAGCTCGGGGCGGTCCTCGGCGCGGGCCTGCTCGGGGCGGGCGTCACGCTCGTCGTCGCCGGGATCGCGGTCGACCGCGTCGGCGCCCGCGTCGCGATGCTCGCCGGGACCGCGGTGGGCGCGGCGGGCCTCGTCGTCGCCGCCCTCTCGACGACGAAGGCGCTGCTGTTCGGGGCGCTCTTCGTCTTCGGGCTCGGGTCGGCGGTCGTGCCGGTCGCCGGCACGGGCGTCCTCTTCCGCGCCTACCCGCCGGCGCGCCGCGGCTGGGCGCTCGGCCTCCGCCAGACCGCGGTGCCGCTCGGCGGCACCGTCGCCGCGCTGGCGTTCCCCGCGCTCTACGCGCTCTCCGGGGCCCGCTCGACGTTTCTCGCGACCGCGCTCGCCGTCTGCGTGACCGGCGTCGCCTTCGCGCTCCTCGCCGGCGACGAGCGCGCCGGGCGAGGGCGCGTTCAGTCCCCGTTCCGGAGCATCTGGCGTGCGCCCGGCATGCAGCGGCTCCTCGTCGTCGCCGCCTGCTACATCGTCGTGCTGCAGGCCCTGCTGGCCTACATCGTGCCGGCCGTGGAGGCCGCCGGGCTCGCGGAGTGGGTGGCGACCGCGGCGTACTTCGCCATCAACGTCTCGGCGATGGCGGCGCGCATCGTCTGGGGATCGATCGCCGACCGCCAGGGCGGCTCTCGGCGCGTGCGCACGCTCGTCGAGGTCGGGCTGGTCGGCACGGGCGGGGCGCTGCTCTTCGCGCTGGCGCTGCACGGCGGCGCTCTGGTCGTCGTGCCGGCGGCGGTGCTGTTCGGCGTCGGCGCCCTGGGCTGGAACGCGCTCGTCTACCTCAGCGCCGGCGAGCGGGCCGGGCCGGAGCTCGCCGGACGCTCGGTGGCGGTCGCGGCCACCGTGGTGTTCGTCCTGTCCGGCATCGTGACCCCGCTCCTCGGCGCGATCGTCGACGTCGCGGGCTGGGATGTGCTGTGGCTCACGACGGCGGCGATCGGGGGCCTGGGCGCGCTGCTCGCGGCCGGCCTGCCGCGTACACCACCCGCCGCGGCCCGGCTCCCGTGAGGGGCACAGATCTCTCCCTGCATACAGTATGGTCAGCCTCGTGGGAAGGATCTTCGACGGGCATCCGCCCCTCGCTCGCACGGCCAGCAGCACCGCCGTCGAGATGATCAGGCAGGCGATCGTCGACGGACGGCTCCCCCCCGGACAGCGCCTGACCGAGGAGCGGCTCGCGCGCGAGCTCGGCATCAGCCGCACGCCGGTGCGCGAGGCTCTCAAGGTGCTCCAGTCCGAAGGGCTGGTCGACGCGGCCCCGAACCGGAGCGCCACCGTCCGCGCCTACGAGCCGAGCGACCTCGACGACATGTACCAGCTGCGCGCGCTGCTCGAAGGGCACGCGGCGCGGCGTGCGGCCAGCCGGCTCTCGGAGGAGCGGCTGCGGGAGCTCCGGGCGAGCTGCGAGCGGTTCGACGCGATGAGCGCCGAGCACGACCTGCGCGAGCTCGTGCGGGAGAACCTCGTCTTCCACAACGCGATCCTGGAGGCGGCGGGAAGCGTGCGGCTGGCGGAGATGGTGCGCCAGGTGGTGGAGCTGCCGCTCGTCTACAAGTCCTACATCTGGTACTCGCCCGAGCAGACGCGGATCTCGCAGCACTACCACCGGCAGATCACGCGCGCGCTGGAGCTCCGGGACGCCGAGCGGGCGGAGCTCGTGATGAAGGAGCACGTGCTGGAGGCCCGCGACGTGCTGATCGCCCACATCGGGGCGGAGCGCCCCCCGGCGCCGGCGAAAGCGCGGAGCGCGTGACGGAGACCGCCCGCGAGCGCGCGCCCGCCCAGGCTGCCGACAACGGCGGGCCGCTGGCGGGCGTGCGCGTCGTCGAGCTCGGCCAGCTGCTCGCCGGCCCGTTCACCGGGCGGCTGCTCGGCGACCTCGGCGCCGAGATCATCAAGGTCGAGGCCCCGGGACAGCCCGACCCGATCCGCGACTGGGGCAAGGCGCGCTACCAGGGGCGCTCGCTCTGGTGGCCCGTGCAGTCCCGGAACAAGAAGTGCGTGACGCTCAACCTCCGTCACGAGGAAGGCCAGCGGCTGTTGCTGCGGCTCGTGGAGCGCTCGGACGTCCTCGTCGAGAACTTCCGCCCCGGGACGCTGGAGAAGTGGAGCCTCGGCTACGACCGGCTCAGCGAGGTGAACCCCGGGCTCATCCTCGCCCGGGTCTCCGGCTACGGGCAGACGGGCCCCTACGCGAAGCGCGCCGGCTTCGCCTCCGTGTCGGAGGCGATGGGAGGCATCCGCCACATCAACGGCTTCCCCGACCAGCCGCCGCCGCGCATGCACATCTCGCTCGGGGACTCGCTCGCGGGGATGTTCGCGGCGCAGGGGATCCTCGCGGCGCTGTACTGGCGCGACGCGCTCGGCGGCGGGCAGGGCCAGGTCGTCGACGTCTCGCTGATGGAGGCGTCCTTCGCGATGCTCGAGAGCGCCGTGCCGGAGTACGACCGGCTGGGGATCGTCCGCGGCCCGCAGGGGACGAACCTGAAGGGGATTGCGCCCTCGAACATCTTCCGCTCCTCCGACGAGAAGTGGATGGTCATCGCGGCGAACGCGGACAACGTCTTCCGCCGCCTCTGCGAGGCGATCGGCCGGCCCGAGCTGGCGGACGACCCGCGCTTCGCGACCCATCTCGCGCGGGGCGACAACCAGGACGAGATCGAGGGCATCGTCGCCGAGTGGGCGTCGCGGCACACGGCCAGGGAGATCGACGCGATGCTCAACGAGGCCGGCGTCATCTGCGGGCCGATCTACACGATCGCCGACATCTTCGAGGACCCCCAGTTCCGGGCGCGCGACATGCTGCTCCCCCACGTCGACCCGGAGTTCGGCGAGTACGTCGGGCCGGGCATCGTCCCGAAGCTCTCGCGCACGCCGGGCGCCGTCCGCTGGTCGGCGACGTGGGAGGAGGGCAGCCACAATCACGAGGTCTACTGCGGCCTGCTCGGGCTGTCCGACGACGAGCTCGAGCGGCTGCAGGCAGAGGGGGTCCTGTGAGCATCACGATCTGCGACGTCGCGCCCCGCGACGGCCTCCAGAACGACCCGAAGACGCTCGACGCGGCGACCCGCGCCGAGCTCGTCAACCGGCTCGCCGCCGCCGGCGTCCCCCGGATCGAGGCCGTCAGCTTCGTCAACCCTGCCCGGGTGCCGCAGATGGCCGACGCCGAGGCCGTCGTCGAGGGCATCGACCGCCGCGACGGCGTCGTCTACGCGGGGCTGGCGCTGAACGACCGGGGCTACGACCGCCTTCGGGAGACCACGCTCGACGAGGTGCACTTCGCCCTGGCCGTCAGCGAGGAGTTCAACCGGCGGAACGCCGGCTCGTCGGTCGACAGCTCGGTCGAGGCGGGCGAGCGGATCCTCGCGCGCGCCCACGAGGACGGGCTCCGCGCGACAGTCACGCTGGGGACGGCCTTCGGCTGCCCGTTCGAGGGGCGCGTCGACCCCCGACGCGTCCTCGAGCTGGCGCGCCGCTTCGCCGCCGCCGGCGCGGACGAGCTCGTCTTCGCGGACACGGTCGGCGTCGGCGTCCCGCGGCAGGTGCGCGAGCTGGTCGGCGAGGGAGCCAGCCTCGGCGTCCCGATCGGCGTGCACCTCCACAACACGCGCAACACCGGGATCGCGAACGCGTTCGCCGCCGTCGAGGCGGGGGCGACGGTGCTCGACGCGTCCGTGGGCGGCGTCGGGGGCTGCCCGTTCGCGCCGCGCGCGACCGGGAACATCTGCACGGAGGACCTGGTCTACCTGCTCCACGGGGAAGGGGTCGAGACGGGGATCGACCTGGACGCGCTCGTGGACGTCGCGTCGTGGCTCGAAGGCGTCCTCGGGCGCGAGCTCGAGGGCATGGTCTACAAGGCCGGCGTCTTCGCGCCGGTCGCCGGTTGACGGCGGAAGGGAAGCGAGAATGGCATACAGGCTCGGAGTCGACGTCGGCGGCACGTTCACCGACCTGTTCCTGGTCGGCGACTCGAACGGGGGCGCGCAGTTCCGCGTCAAGACCCCGTCGACGCCCGCCGACCCGTCACAGGGGGTCCTGAACGGCGTCAGCCGCATCTGCGAGGAAGCGGGGATCGACGTCGGCGATCTCCGCAACATCCTGCACGGGACGACGGTGGCGACAAACGCGGTGCTCGAGTCGAAGGGCGCCCGCGTCGGCCTGATCACGACGACCGGCTTCAAGCAGATCCTCCACCTCGCCAGGTCGCAGACACCCGGCCCTCTCGCGGGCTGGATCATCATGATCAAGCCCGACCCGCCCGCGTCGCTCGCCGACACGCGCGAGGCCGTCGAGCGGATGGGCCCGCGCGGCGAGACGATCGTCCCGGTCGACGAAGCGCAGGTCGAGGAGATCGTCCGCGACCTCGTCGACTCCGGCGTCGAGTCCCTCACCGTCGGATTGATCAACTCGTACGTCAACCCCGCCCACGAGGAGCAGGTCGGGGCGGTCGTGGAGCGGCTCTACCCCGGCTTCCCGGTGACGCTCTCCGCGCACGTGCTGCCGGAGTTCCGGGAGTACGAACGGACGCTGACCGCCTGCATGAACTCGTACGTACGGCCCAGGGTCGCCACGTACATGGAGCGACTGCAGTCCGAGCTCTCGGGGATCGGCGCCAAGGCGGAGGTGAACATCCTCCGCTCGGACGCCGGGCTGATGACCACGAAGGAGGCGGCCCGGAACCCGATCTACGGGATTCTGTCGGGCCCCTCGGGCGGGGTCGCGGGCGCGCTCTACGTCGCGCGCAAGGCCGGCTTCGACGACATCCTCACCTTCGACATGGGCGGCACCTCGACGGACGTCGCGCTCTGCCAGAACGGCCAGCCGACGATCGGGCGGGAGACCTCGATCAGCCACTTCCGGGTCAAGGTGCCGTCCGTGAACGTCCACACGGTCGGCGCGGGCGGCGGCTCGATCGCCCACGTGCCGGAGCTGACGAAGGCCCTCCGCGTCGGCCCGCAGTCCGCGGGCGCCGACCCGGGCCCGGCGGCGTACGGAAGGGGCGGCGGCGAGCCGACCGTGACCGACGCGAACGTCGTGCTCGGCCACCTGCCCCCGCGCCTGCTCGGCGGCGAGATGCAGCTCGACGTCGAGGCGGCGCGCGCGGCGGTGGGGAAGGTGCAGGAGGCGATGGGGCTGCCGTCGCTCGAGGCGGCCGCGGAGGGGATCCTCGCGATCGTCAACGAGAACATGGCGGGCGCGCTCAGGCTCGTCTCCGTGCAGCGCGGGCACGACCCGCGCGAGTTCGCGCTCGTCGCCTACGGCGGCGCCGGGCCGCTGCACGCGAACGCGGTCGCGGAGATCATGGGCTCGTTCCCGGTGGTCGTCCCGCCTGCCCCGGGGCTCCTGTGCGCGATCGGCGACCTGGTGGCCGATTTCCGCGACGAGTTCGCCCAGACCTACATCCGCGTGCTCTCCGAGGCGGACGGCGGCGAGGTGGCATCCATCCTCGACGGGCTGGGCGGGCGCGCGACGGAGTGGCTCGAGGGCGAGGGCATCGCGCCGGACGCGCGAGGCGTCACCTTCACCGCCGACATGCGCTACCACCGGCAGGGCTACGAGATCCCGGTCGCGATCGACCCGGACGAGGTGCGGAACGGCGGGCTCGAGGGGCTGGAGGAGCGCTTCAACGGCCTCCACGAGCAGCTGTACGGGTTCCGCATGTCCGGGACGCCCTCCGAGATCGTCAACCTGCGCGCGGTCGGCTTCGGCGCCGTGCCGAAGCCCGACCTGCCGGCCGCCGAGCTCGGGCCCGAGGACGCCGCCGGCGCCGTCGCCGACGAGCACGAGATCGTCTTCGAGGGCAGCCGGCTGCCGACGCGGATCTACGACCGGGCCCGGCTCGCGCCGGGAATGCGGTTCGAGGGGCCCGCGATCGTCACCGAGTTCGACTCCACGACCGTCGTCCTGCCCGGGTACTCGGCGCAGGTGGACGCGAACTACAACATCCTGATCAACCCGACCGCTTGAGAGGGGACGATGGCAACCACCGCTGACGAGCTCCGGATCGCCGAGATCCCCACCGACGTCGAGGTCGACCCGGTCACGCTCGAAATCATCGAGGGCGCGCTCAAGAGCGCCCGCTTCGAGATGGACGCCGTGCTATTCCGCTCGGCGATGAGCCCCGTCATCCGCGAGCAGCACGACGAGTTCCCGATGCTCACCGACCCGCGCGGGCGCATGGTCGTCGGCCAGTTCGGCGCCTACATCAACGAGATGATGGCCGACTGGGACCGGGGGGTGTACCCGGGCGACGTGATCCTGACCTCCGACCCGTTCAAGTGCTCCGCCTCGATCTCGCACACCAACGACT
This sequence comes from Gaiellaceae bacterium, assembly GCA_036555085.1. GTDB lineage: Bacteria > Actinomycetota > Thermoleophilia > Gaiellales > Gaiellaceae > Gaiella. The sequence continues at coordinate 17,216 of DATBMD010000252.1, read as the reverse complement.
GGCTCGTCCTGGTGCCGATCTTCTACGAGGACGAGCTCGTCGGCTGGTCGAGCCAGTTCGGGCACCAGATGGACGCGGGCGGCCCGCTGCCGGGCTCGCTGCCGACGGGAGCGCGCACGATCTTCGAGGAGGGGATCATCATCCCGCCGATCAAGATCGTCGAGCGCGGCGTCGTCCAGGAGGACGTGCTCCGGCTGATCTTCAACAACGTCCGCCTGCCGGAGATGAACCGCGCCGACCTGTTCGCGATCATCGCCGGCTGCCGGGCAGGCGAGCGGCGCGTGATCGACCTCTGCGACCGCTTCGGCAAGGAGACCTACCTCGCCGCCCTACAGGCGCTGCTCGACCGCACCTACGAGGCGATGCGGACGCTGATCAACGTCGCCATCCCCGAGCAGCCGCAGACGTTCGTCGACTGGGTCGACGACGACGGGCTGGGCAACGGCCCCTTCAAGATGCAGCTGACGATCTGGCGGGAGGGCGACCACGCTTTCTTCGACTGGTCGGGCACCGATCCCCAGGCCCTCGGGCCGGTGAACTTCTACCTCTCAGAGGGCATGTTCAAGATGTTCATCGGGATCTACCTGATCATGGTCAACGATCCCCAGATCCTCTTCAACGACGGCTTCTATCCCCTGCTGCACGTCGTCATGCCCGAGGGGAGCCTGCTCAACCCGCGCTTCCCAGCGGCGCTCGGTTGCCGCACCCACGCGCTCGCGCGGCAGTTCGACGTGCTCGGCGGGGCGCTCTGCAAGCAGGCGCCCGAGCTGAACACGGCGGCCGGCTACGGCACGAGCCCGTACATGCTCTACTCGGGCTGGGACGGCCAGGGAGAGTTCTTCTACTCGATGGAGATCCTCTACGGGGGCATCCCCGGCAGGCCGATCGGCGACGGGATGGACGGCCATTCCTGGTGGCCGCTGTTCGAGAACATCCCGACCGAGTACCTGGAGGCCTACTACCCGCTGCGGATCGACGGGTACACGACCGTCACGGACTCCGGCGGGCCGGGCCTCCACCGCGGCGGCAACGGCGTCGAGAAGCGATACGTGTACCTCGAGCCGGGCGAGGTCTCGATCCACGACGACCGCTGGCTGACGCGCCCCTGGGGCGTCCTCGGCGGCCTGCCCGGCGCGCGGTCGACGAAGCTCCTCCGGCGCGCGGACGGAACCGAGGAGGCGCTGCCGTCGAAGTGCGACAACGTCGTCGTCGAGCCCGGCGACATGCTCGTCTACCGCACGGCCGGCGGCGGCGGCTGGAAGGACCGGCTGGAGCGCCCGGCCGAGGCGGTCGCGCGCGACGTCTCGTTCGGGCTCGTCAGCCGCGAGCTCGCCCGCGAGGGCTACGGCGTCGTGCTCGCGGAGGACGGCTCCGTCGACGAGGCCCAGACGGAGGCCGAGCGCGGGCGCCAGCGCGAGGAGCGCGGCGACGCGCCCGACTTCGACTTCGGCCCCACGCTCGAGGAGACGATCGCCGCCTGCACCGAGGAGACGGGGCTCGAGCCGCCGCAGCCGGCGGTCCCGCTTCGCTGGTCGCCGCTCGAGCCGGGCGACGAGGCGCTCGCGCGCGTCCGGGCGGGGGACGGCATTCCCGCCCCTTGAGGCACCAGGGGTTCCACGGCAGGGCTGGCCTCGGCGAGAGGCCCGCCCTCGTCGTGGTCGACGTCAACGTCGGCTTTACCGACCCGGCCTCCCCGCTCGTCTGCGACCTCGACGACGTGGTCGGCGCGATCGCGCGCCTGCTGGCGGCGTTCCGGGCGGCGTCGCTGCCGGTCGCCTACACGACGGTCGCCTACGACGCGGCGGCGAAGCGCGCGGCGGCGGCGTTCATCGACAAGGTCCCGGCGCTGCTCACGCTCGAGGCGGGGTCGCGCTGGGTCGAGATCGACCCACGGCTGGCGCCCGAGCCGGACGAGCCGGTGTTCAACAAGCTCTGGGCGTCGGCGTTCTTCGGCACGCCGTTCGCCAGCTTCCTCGCGGCGAGCGGCGCCGACTCGCTCGTGGTCACCGGCGCGTCCACATCGGGGTGCATCCGGGCGACCGTGGTGGACGCGCTCCAGCACGGCTACCCGCCGACCGTGCCGCGCGAGGCGGTGGGCGACCGCAACCCGGACGCGCACGAGGCGAACCTCTACGACATCGACGCGAAGTACGGCGACGTCGTCCCGGTCGACGAGGTGCTCGCCGCGGTGGGCGCGGCGGTCACGTCCGCCGGCTGACGGGTCGCCGCTCCCGCCTACACGCCGGTGCGCGCGACGCGCTCGCAGCTACGTTCGACCCGATCGGTGCGATCGGCGACGACCCGGTCGCGACCGGGGCCGCACGCGATCACGTCGCGGCCGGCGTCTCGCGCGCGGACGACGTCGTCGCCGGCGCCGCCCACGAGCCGATCGCGGCCCGCGCCGCCCACGAGCAAGTCGGTGCCCGGCCCGCCGACGAGCCGGTCGTTCCCGCCGAGCCCGCGCAGGACGTCGTCGCCGCGACGGCCCAGCAGCACGTCGGGGCCGGCGCCGCCGACCAGCACGTCTGCGCCGGGCCCGCCGCGACGCGCGACGGGAGCGGGCGGCGGCGGCGACGCCTGCGCGAGCATCTGCAGGGCGAGCGCGTTGTCGGCGGGGTTCGGATCCACGCCCGTGAACCCCACCGTCGCCGACAGGACATGCGTTCCGGGCGCCTGGACGGCGGTGGTGAGCACGACGTTCGCCGCCGGCGCGACGGCGAGCAGGAAGTCGAGGTTGCAGCGGAGCCGTGTGGAGGCCGTCGGCACGCAGCCCGACCCGCGGTCCGCCGCGCTCCCCGTCACGACCTGGCCCGGCGGCAGCTCGACGTCGAGGACGATTCCGAAGGCGGGCTGGAGCGTCCGGTCGTCGACCCGCAGCCGCCAGGTGACGGTCGCGCCGAGCGGCGCCTCGGCCGGTTCCACCGAGCCGGAGAGGGCCAGGTCCACCGCGACGGAGCCGGCGCTGCCGCCGCCGGTCGACCCGGACGCGACGGTCTGCGCCTGGACGGCGCTGCCCCCGGCGGAGCGCGCGGTCAGGGTCGGCGTCCCGGGCGCGGCGTCCAGGTACCGGAAGCTGACGCTGGTCGCGCCGGCGGGGACGACGGCGGCGAGCGTCGGCGTCCACGGCCCGTCCGGACCGGCCGAAAAGGCGCCCGTCGAGGACGAGGACGTGACCTCGACCGCGGCGGGGGAGGGAGCGAGCTGCGGGACGCCGCCCAGCTGGAGCTGCACCGTGATCTCCTCCGAAGCGACCCCGGGCGCCACGACGTGCGCCGGCGTCGTGAACCGCACGCCCGGCTGCGTCCAGCCGGAGAAGCCGCTCCAGCCCTCGTTGAACGCGCTGCCGGGGCGCTCCGCCACGCACCAGACGTTGACGCCCGCCGGTGCGCACGCCCGCAGCCCCGGGTCGCCGGGGTCGGCGGTGTCGGCCGAGTCCCGGATCGCAGCCGCGAGCCGATCGAGCAGCTCGCGCGTCTGCGTGGTGAAGTCGCCGGCGGGGACGCCGCTCTCGTTCCGCGGATGCCAGGCGAAGCCCCAGCGATCCGTCGCCGCGCGCGGATCGACGTTGCGCAGCGCGTACGCCTGGGCGGAGACGAAGTCCTGCATCTCCGGCAGGGGCGCCGCTGTCCAGCCGAAGGAGTCCCCCCACTCCCACGCGGCGTTCGCGAGCGGGTTGTAGGCGGCGTCGAGGAACGCCCGCGCGGCCGCGACGGGCTCGGCGCCGGCGCGGGCGAGCGCGAGGCCGTGGCCGAGGTACGCGCGCAGCGTGTCGCGACGCGCGGCGAGCGGCGCGCCGGGAACCGCGTAGGCGCGCACGTCGCCGTACGACTCCTGCGACCAGTCGCGGACGTACGCCGCCATGTCGGCCCAGAACGAGGCGTCCTGCAACCAGTTCTGGAGGTGCGCCTTGTAGGTCGAGAGCTCTGCCGTCGCCTGGCTGATCCCCACCATGAACACGGCTCCGCGTGCCTGCGGCACCGTGCCGTCGCCCTCGAAGAGGCCGCGCAGGAGCTCGCGGGCGTTGGCCCGCGCGACCCCGTCGCCGCGCCGAACGGCCGAGGAGAGCTCGTTCAGGACCCAGCCGTCGCCGAGCGCGACGTCGTAGCCCGCGTCCGCCATGCGCCGCCTCGCCTCGACGCCGGCCTGGTACCACGAGCCCGAGCCGGCGGCCACCCACGCGCTCCAGGCGTTCCAGCTGATCTCCGCGAGGGCATGGAACGACGGCCCGAGCGCCCGGATCCGCCAGGCCTGGTCCGCGCGCGGGCGAGTCTTGTCGGAGACGAGCGGCGGGATCGAGATCGCGTAGTCGGCGCAGGGCGACGGGCTCGCGGCGAGGCGCGTCGCGAGGCGCAGCCAGTCGGTCGCCGCGTAGAACACCGCGCGCAGAGGCCGGCAGCCGGCCACCTGCGCGGTCGAGCGCGTCCGGCCGCGCACGAGCCGGCGCCAGGCGAGCGCCGTCGCCCTCGGCTCGAGCGACGACATGGGCGCCGCCACCGCCGCGCTCGGGGACGACCCGCCGCCGGCCGCCTCCCCGCCGGCGACGATCGTCGCGAGCAGGACCGCGCACAGCACCGTCACCGGCCGCGCTCCGCGCATCGGCTAGCGCCCGAGCGACTCGTACTCGGGATTCGGCGCCCAGCCGAGCCCGGAGGCCATCCGGTTCGACATGTTGAACAGCCCCGTCACCTCGGCGATGTCGAGCACGTCCTCGTCCGTCCAGCCGGCGGCGCGCAGCGCCTCGACGTCGGCCTCGGCCATCGCGGCCGGAGCGGTCGTGAGCTTCACCGCGAAATCGAGCGCCGCCCGCATCCGCTCGGGGATCGCTGCGCTGCGGTGGTCGGCCGCGATCCGGTCGGCCAGCGCGGGGTCCTTCGTCAGCTTGCGGAGCGCGGCGGAATGGGCGGCGATGCAGTAGTCGCAGTCGTTCGTGACCGACACGACGACGGCGATCATCTCCCGCTCCGCCTTCGAGAGGCCCGACTCGCCCTTCATCAGCTCGTCGTACCAGGCGTTCCAGGCCAGCAGGTGGGTGGGCCGCAGCGCGTACAGGCGCAACACGTTCGGCACGAACCCCAGCTTCTCCTGCGACGGCTCCCAGAGCGCGAGCACCTCGGGCGGCACGTCGTCCGGCGCGGGGGCGCGCAGCCAGGTGAGGCGCTCCTCCGGCACGGCCCGATCATAGTTTGGGCATGATCGTGGTGTGATCGTCCGCGAGGCAGGCGACGGCTGGCAGGTCGTGCTCCAGACCGACCACGCCGAGCTTGCCGGCGCCCTCGCCCGGGCCTGGGCGGAGACCGGCCCGCGACATGCGTCCGTCGAGCTGGCAGCCGACCGGCACGACGACGGCTGGGCCGTCTGGGAACAGTCCCCCCAGGTCGACGAGGACGGGAAGCCGGTGAACTTCCTCGACGTCGAGGTGCCCGCCCATCTCGCCTTCTACCGGGCGATGATCGCCGCCGTCACGGACGAGGATCCCTACGCGGGCCTGCTCGTCTCGATGCACGGGGCCGGCATCTACCGGCAGCGGTTCGGGGAGGACCCGGGGCTCCGCCTGACCCACGCCGCAGACGAGGCGAAGCTCGTCGACGCGTTCGTCCTGGAACAGGAGACGGGCTTCTCGCGCCGGATGCAGGCGATCGCCGCCGAGGACGAGCTGCGCTGGGCCGACTACCGGCGCCTGCAGTCCTACGACCGGCTCTCGCTCGTCTTCTGCATGCGCGACCTGGAACGCAGCGAGCCGTTCAACCTCGGCCCGTTCCGGGTCGAGCCGCGCGGCGCCTGGCGGATCGCGGTCGACCCGTACCCGCTGCGGCCGGGGACGGGGACGCTGAGCCTCGTCCGCCGTCTCGTGCCCAGGCAGAGATGGACGCAGCAGGCGTTTCGCCGCGAGTTCGCGAGCTTCGCGCCGGAGCGCGTGGAGGTCGTGGTCGAGCCCGTCTAGGTCTAGGAGGCACGATGGAGGGGTACGTCGAGGTCAACGGGGTCCGGCTCTGGCACCGCATCACGGGCGACGGCGAGCCGGTCGTCCAGATCCACGGCGCCGGCTTCGGCCACTTCAACTTCGACCCGGTCACGCCCGAGCTCGCGACCGGGTTCCGGGTGATCGACTACGACATGCGCGGCTACGGCCAGTCCGACCGACCGCACCAGGCCTACGACATGGAGGTCTGGGCCGACGACGTGGTCGGGCTGCTGGACGCCCTCGACATCGACGCTGCGCACGTCCACGGGACGTCGATGGGCGGCATGATCGCCATCGTCGTCGCGGGCAAGCACCCGGAGCGCACCACTTCGGTGGTGATCAACTGCGCGGCGGCGAAGCTGGGGATGACCGGCCGACTGATCTTCAAGAACTGGATCGACATCGCCCGCCTCGACCCCGACGGCCCGGGCAGCCGCCTGCTCGCCGAGCTGATCACCTGGCAGGCGCTCTCGAAGCGCTTCCTCGAGGAGGAGGACGCCGAGGCGCTCACGACGACCATCCAGACGATCCTCCGCGACTCGAACGACCTCGAGGTCTTCACCGCGGCCTGCCAGGCGATGTGCGACATGGACCTGCGCCCGTGGCTCGGGCGCATCACCTCACCCGCGCTCGTCCTCGGCGGCGACGAGGACGTGATGACGCCGTGGGACCAGGGGCCCGGGGGGGCCGGCCAGCAGGCGATCGTCGACGGCATCGCCGGCGCCGAGAAGCACGTCATCGAGGGCTCGAACCACTCCACGATCTTCGACAACACCGCCGAGCACGCCCGGGTCGTCGCCGAGTTCTTCGCCCGGCACGCCCGCGCGGCCGTGGCGGCCTAGGCCCGAACCGTCGTGCCGGCGGTCGAGTCGTACGGGATCGAGCCGATCCCGGCCGAGCTGCGCACGACCCGCTGGCGCGACCTGTTCGCGATCAACTTCACGTTCTTCCTGAATCCGGTCATGTACGTGCTGGGGGCGCTCGCCGTGCTCGAGGGCGGGCTGCCGCTGCCGTGGGCGATCGCGGCGATGGTGGCCGGCCAGGCGCTCGCCTTCGCGCTGCTCGTCGTCGTGGCGCAACCGGGTGTCGACGACGGGCTGCCCGGCCAGGTCGCGATGCGGGCGCACTTCGGCCTCCTCGGCGCGCGCCTGCTGACGTCGCCCTACCGGATGATCGCGGCGACGTACTGGTTCGCTGCCCAGGCGCTGACCGGCGCGCTGGGCTTCCAGGCGATCGTCGACGCGATGTCGGGGCATCGCCTCCCGCTCGTGCCCACAGCGCTCGGCCTGGCCGTCTTCTACGCGGTCCTCGCCGTGCTCGGCTTCGACGTGATGCGCTGGCTGCTCAGGCTCGTGCTGCCGCTCTCCGTCGCCGCCGCGGCCGTGCTCGTGACGCTCTTCGTCACGGCCGACGACCCCCGCTTCGCTCCCGGCCGCGTGCTCGACTCGCCCGACCAGGGGCTGACGTGGGTCGGCTTCGCCACGTTCGTGACGGTGATGTGCGGCTCGTCGCTGACCTTCGTCACGAACATCGCCGACATCTGCCGCTACACCCCCACGAGGCGGGACATGCGGATCGGGCTCGTCTCCTCGGCGCTCCTGACCGCAGCAGCGACGACGTTCGTCGGCGGCTACGCGGCGGCGGCGAGCGGCGACACCAACCCCTTCGTCGCCGCGGCGGGGCTGACCTCGAGCGACCTCGTCCTCGCCGGGCTGCTCGTGGCGATCGTCGTGCAGACGATCGCGGCCAACCTGACGAACGTCTACACGGCCGGGCTTTCGCTCGTGAACTCGCTGCCGCGGCTCGGCCGCCTCTGGGCCACGATCGTCGCGGGCGCGGCGGCGGTCGTGCTCTCGGGCTTCCCGTCGTTCATCGAGGAGGCCCAGTCCTGGATCACGCACCTCGGGAACGTCGGCGCGCCGCTGACGGGCGTCGTGCTGGCCGACTACCTCGTCGTCCAGCGGGGACGCCTCGACGTCTCCGCGCTGTTCGACTCGAACGGCCCCTACCGCTACCAGGGTGGCGTCAACCTCGCCGCCGTGCTCGGGGTCGGGGTCGGCGTGGCGGCGTACTACGCCGTGCCGGACGGGGCCGTGAAGATCCTGTGGGGCATCGCGATCGCGGCGCTCGGCTATCTCGCCGCCCGCGAGGTCGGGCTGCGAATCGTCGGGCCGGCCGCTGTCGCAGCGCCGACCTCGGAGGCCACGAAGCAGCGCTGACCGAAGGCACGACCGCCGGGCGCTCGCGATCCGAGCGCGGCGTTTCGACGAAGATACGGTGTATGCAGGTGCTGAGAGGCCGTCGTCCAGTCGTGGGCGCCGCCTGTGCCGCCGTCGTGGTGGCGGTCGCCGCGACGGTGGTCCTGGCCTTCAGCTCGAGCTCCAGGGCCGAGCCGACGCGAGCGCAGTACCTGAAGCGCGTGGCCGCGATCTGCCGGGTCTACGGGCCGCGGCTCGACCGGATCCGGCCACCCGACGTGGCCGAGCCGGCCAACGTGATCGCCGCCATCACCGCTGCCCTCCCGCTGATCAAGGCGCAGGAGCGACGGGTCCGGGCGCTCGAGGCGCCCGCATCGCTGCGCGACCGGCTCGCGCGCTGGTTCCGCCTCCAGGACCGGCGGCGCAGCCTGCTCGAGAAGGCGCTTCGCGCAGCCGGGCGCCAGGATTTCCGCGCCCTCAGCATCGCGTACGTCGACTTCATCCTCGCCGGCCCCGCGACGGCGCGTCTCGGGAGCGCGATCGGGATCCCGCACCCCCCGTGTTAAGCGGGGGGAACCCATGGTTCCCCCACGGGCCCCCTGCTTCGCCGCGGCGCAGAGGACGACCCGCAGCCGGCCCCGCGCCCGAACCACGGATCCACAGCGTTTGACTCCGGGCTGACGCGGTTGTATACAAGACTCATTCCAGGGCTGGGTACACCCCGTGGTTCCTGCGGCCGCGGCATCCCTGATGCCGTCCGCAACGCCCAAAGTCTGGATCCGAAATGTCGAGTCCTCGAAGAGGCGGCGAGGGGAAAGGAGTCGAGTAGATGAGTCAGGAGTGGGAGTACGACCCCCACGAGTACGCCAAGGAGCTGGCGGCCGGCGAGGACCTCGGCCGCAGTGACCTCTCGAGCGACGATCGTGGGGGCTTGACCCGCCGAGAGCTCCTGGCAAGAGGTGGGACAGCCGCAGCCGCAGCCGCCGGTCTAGGTGCCCTTGCCGGCCCTGCCGCGGCCAGCTCGGGCGCCAGCGAGGTCAACGCGCAGGGCAAGTTCACCGGCACGCTGCGGGTGCTCAGTCTCGGGGTCGAGTTCCCGATCCCGGACATCGCGAAGCAGGCCTCCAAGGACCTCGGCTTCACCGTGAAGCCGATCCTGGCCCCCTCGGAGAAGCAGCCGCAGATCGCGATCACGTCCCCGGACACGTTCGACGTCTTCGGCGGCTACAACTACCAGTCGCTGCTCGTCTGGCCGTCCGGCGGCCTGCAGCCCCTCGACACGAGGAAGCTCTCGAGCTGGAAGTCGCAGTACAAGCTCTTCACGCACGGGAAGCTCAACCCCGCGTCGACCAGGTGCACGTACGGCGACGGCAATGCGCCGTTCCGGACGACGTTCGTCGACCCGGACGGCTCCACCGGCCTGCCCCCCTTCGCCAGTGGGCCGGCGAACAACAGGCAGATCGTTCGCTGGATCGGCGAGAACGGCAAGCCGATCGGCGGCAAGCCGCAGCCCCGCTACATCGTCGGCCCCGCGGCGCACTTCAACGCCGACTCGATGGGCTACAACGCGGACGTGATCAAGAAGGCGCCGAACAAGGTCTCCTGGGCGGAGCTCCTGAACAAGAGCTGGAAGGGGCGCGTGTCGCTCCTCCGCGACCCGGGGATCATGGCGCAGGACGCGGCGTTCGCCGTGTCGTCACTCGGGTTGATGAAGTTCAAGGACTTCGGCAACCCCACGAGGGCCGAGATCGACCGGCTGTTCAAGATCATGACCACCTACAAGAAGGCCGGCCAGTTCCGTGCCTTCTGGTCGGCGTTCACCGACTCGGTGAACTTCATGGTCTCGAAGGAGGTCGTGATCGAGTCGATGTGGTCGCCGGCAGTGGCGCTCGTCAAGGCCGCCGGCGTCAACATCCTCTATGCGGCGCCGCCCGAGGGCTTCCGCGGCTGGTGCAGCGCCGAGGGCATCTCGTCGGAGGTCACCGACCCGGCGAAGCTGCAGGCCTGCTACGACTACATCAACTGGAACTACAACGGGTACCTGGGCGCCGTGATCATGCGGCAGGGCTACTACATCGCCAACGGCGAGAAGCTGCTCCCGTGGATCAGGTCGTCCGCCGGCAAGGCGGCCGGCTTCACCCCGGCCGAGTACGACTACTGGTGGCGCGGCAAGGCGGCCCCGAGGGACCTCCCCGGCATCAGCGGCAAGGTCGGCGACATCAAGAAGGGCGAGCGCCGGGAAGGCGGGTCGTTCCCCCAGCGCATCTGCAAGTACGTCTCCTGGAACTCGTATCCGCGCGAGAGCGTCTACCTCACCAAGACGGTGAACGACTTCCTGTCCGCGTAGCGGACCGCATGGCGGAACAGGCGGTCTCGCACATGGAGGGGGCGGCAGCCGCCGCCCCCTCTCCATCGAACGGGCCCGGGCTCGACCTGATCGGGTTGACCAAGGTGTTCCCGGGCGGCACGGTCGCGGTCGACGACGTCAACCTGCACGTCGACCACGGCGAGTACGTCGTGCTCCTCGGGCCGTCCGGCTGCGGCAAGACGACGACGCTGAGGATGATCGGCGGCCACGAGTTCCCCAGCGAGGGCGACATCGTCCTCGACGGCCAGTCGCTCGTCGGCGTGCCCCCGCACAAGCGACCCACGACCACCGTCTTCCAGCATTTCGCGCTCTTCCCGCACCGGACGGTGCTCTCGAACGTCGAGTTCGGCCTCAAGATGCACGGCGTCGGAAAGGGCGACCGGCGGAAGCGGGCGCTCGAGGCGCTCGACATGGTCGGTCTGACGCCGCTGGCCGACCGCAAGCCGCGAGCGCTCTCCGGCGGGCAGCAGCAGCGCGTCGCGCTCGCCCGCGTCCTCGTCACGAAGCCGAAGGCGCTGCTCCTCGACGAGCCGCTCGGCGACCTCGACCGCCTGCTCCAGCTCCGGATGCGCGTCGAGCTGCGCAACCTCCAGCGCCAGCTCGGCCTGATGTTCGTCCACGTCACGCACAACCAGGAGGAGGCGCTCTCGATGGCCGACCGGATCGTGGTCATGAACGACGCCCGCATCCAGCAGGTCGCGGACCCGCTCACGATCGCGACCAAGCCCGCCACCGAGCTGGTGGCGCGGTTCATGGGGGACAACAACATCGTCCGCGGCACCGTCACCCAGCGGGAGGGCGATCGGCTGACGGTCGAGGACGCCGAGCACGTACGCGCGAGCGTGCTCGCTCCCGAGTCCTCGAAGGTCGTGGGCGATCCGGCCATGATCTCCATTCGCGCGGCGGCGGTGTCGGTCCACACGGGCGGCTCGGCGCCCGTCGGGCTCAACTCGGCCGAATGCGGGATCGTCTTCGTCGAGTTCCTCGGCGACCTCGTGAAGCTGCATCTGGTCACGGGCGGCGAGCGCATGCTCGCCAAGGTCGGCGCGGAGCAGTACCCTGCTCTGCGCGGCCGCGAAGGCCAGCGGATTTGGATCTCGTGGGAGGAGGACGATGTCCAGCTCCTCGACGCCTGAGCCCTCGGGCGCGGAAGCGACGCGCCTGGCGATCAGCGAGGTCGAGGAGGCGGAGGCCGTCCTCGAGCAGCGGCCGCCGACGGCGGAGCGCGAGCTCGGCGAGGGCCACCGGGGCGGCGACAAGGGCGGGTGGGTGACGGCCGCGCTGGCCCTGCCGGGGCTCGCCTGGATCGGCTTCTACCTGGTGGCCCCGCTGGTGATCATCGTCCTGGTCAGCTTCTGGACCTGGTCGGACGCGGGTTTCGAGCGGACCTGGACGCTCGAGAACTACAGCGAGCTCTTCCACGACTCGACCTACTGGGACAACATGCTCTCGACCTTCGTGACGTCCGCGATCGCGGTCGTGGCATGCCTCGTCCTCGGATTCCCGGTCGCGTACTTCCTCGCGCTCAAGGTCCAGAGCCTGCGCATCCAGATCGCCCTCTTCATCATCGCGCTGGCGCCGTTCTGGACGAGCTTCCTCACCCGCGCGATCGCCTGGACGTTCCCGCTGATGGGACGCGAGGGGGCCCTCAACCAGCTGCTCCTGAAGCTGAACATCGTCTCGGAGCCGGTCTCGGAGTTCGGCTTCTCGACCCTCTCGGTGCGGCTCGCGATGATCCAGCTGTACATCCTGTTCATGGTCACGCCGCTCTTCTTCTCGCTGGCGCAGGTCGACCGCTCCGCGATCGAGGCCGCGCGCGACCTCGGCGGCAACTGGTGGCAGACGTTCCGAGAGGTGATCCTGCCCCAGACGATGCCCGGCATCGTGATCGGCTCGATCTTCATCTTCGTGCTGACGATGGGCGACTACGGCACCGTCGCGACCGTCGGAGGCGGCAACATCACGTCCGTCGGGACGCTCATCTACTCCAAGATCGGCGCGGTGCAGTATCCGCAGGGGGCCGCGTCGGCCGTGCTGCTGGTGATCGTCCTGATGATCGGCGTCTGGGTGATCACGCGCTTCTCCAACCTACGGGAGGAGCTGTGATCGAGACGATGGCCCAGGCGGCCGAGGCGGTCGCGAGGCCGCAGGACACGGTCGTGCGGCGTGACGTCAAGCAGCGCCGCGACTGGGCGAAGTGGGGGCTGGGCGTCTACTTCGTCCTCTTCCTGTTCTTCCTCTACATCCCGATGATCCTGATGGCGATCCTGTCCTTCCAGGGACCGACGGGCCAGCTGACGTTCCCGTTCCGCGGCCCGTTCAGCCTGGACTGGTGGAACACGCTGTTCGACTCCAGCGTCTTCAACACGATCGCCGACGACGTGAGCGCGTCGGGGCGGCAGTCGCTGTGGCTCAGCCTTGCGGCGGGCGCTCTCGTGGCGCTGTTCGGGTTCTCGCTGTCGATGGCCTTCCGCCGGCGCTGGCGGCTCAAGACCGACGTGATCGTCTTCTTCATCCTGATGCTCGCCCTGATGACGCCGGCCTTCCTCGTCGGGCTCGGCAACCAGCTCCTGTGGAGGTACATGGGCGAGACGCCGAGCCTCTGGTACACGGCCCTGGGCGCGAACGTGATCTGGGGGATCCCGTTCTCGTTCCTCGTCATGCTCGCCGTCTGGAACCGCTACGACCGCCACATCGAGGAGGCGGCGCGAGACCTCGGAGCAAACTCCGCCACCACGTTCCGGGAGGTGACGCTGCCGCTCGTGTGGACGGGCATCTTCGGCAGCTTCCTGTTCGGCTTCACGCTGGCCTGGAACGACTTCGACCGGACGATCCTGCTCCAGAACGGCTACCAGGCGCAGCCGCTGCCGATCCTGATCGGCACCTGGCCTTCCAGCCGGCCGATCCTGCCCAATCTGTACGCGCTCGGGGCCGGGACGACCGCGGTGACGCTGTTCCTGATCTTCGTGGTGCTGATCGCCGTCACGGTCGGACTTCGCTTCCGCGGCGCTCCGGTGCATCGGCCCGAAGAGGAGTTCGGCGAGGGGGTCGGCCAGAGCATCGACGCAGCGCACGTCGCCGACCGCTCGCAGTAGCCGGTCGTGCCGAGGGTCGTGGTCGTCTCCACGGGCGGCACGATCGCGATGCGACCCGACCCGGCGACCGGGAAGCTCGTCCCGGCCGTCTCCGGCGACGAGCTCGTGGAGATGCTCGCGTGGCCCGAGGCGCCGCCGCTCGAGCTCGACGACTTCGCGCGCGTCCCCAGCTTCGACGTCCACGGCGAGGTGGCGCTCTCGCTGGCCCGGCGGGTGCGGGAGCACGCCGCCGGCGGCGCCCCGACGGTCGTCACGCACGGCACCGACACGATGGAGGAGTCGGCGTACCTGGTCGAGCTGCTGCTGCCCGAGGAGTCGGCGCCGGTCGTCTTCACCGGCGCGCAGCGAGGCGCGGAGGACCGCGACGCAGACGGGCCCCGCAACCTGCGCGACGCGATCACGGTGGCGGCTGCGGCGGAGGCCGCCGGCCGCGGCGCCCTGGTCGTCTTCGCGGGTGAGGTCCATGCGGCTCGGGAGGCCCGGAAGACACACACGAGCGCGCTGCGCGCCTTCGCCTCCCCCGGCTACGGCCCCCTCGGCCACGTCGACGCCGGCACCGTCCGGTTCCGCCGGCGGCCCGAGCGGCTTGCCTCGCTGCCGTTCCCCGAGCACCTCGCCCCGGTCGACCTGATCCGGCTCCATGCCGGCAGCGACGCACGCTTCCTGCGCGCGTCGGTGGAGAGCGGCGCGCGGGCGATCGTGCTCGAGGGCACCGGCCGCGGCAATGCGAACGACCAGGTCGTGGCGGGCGTCCGCGAGGCGGTCGCGACGGGCGTCGTCGTCGCGATCTGCTCGCGCTGCGCCGAGGGGCGGGTCGAGCCGGTCTACGGCCGCGGCGGCGGCCGCGACCTGGCCGAGGCGGGAGCGCTCTTCGCGGGCGACCTCGCCGGCCCGAAGGCGCGCGTGCTGCTCCAGGTCGCGCTCGGCGCGAGCCTCGATCCTGCCGACGTGCTCGCTGCCGAGGCAGGCTAGGCGAGCAGGCGATCTGCGAGCGGTTGCATGCCGAGCTCGTGCGCGACCACGAGTGCCTCGTCACGGAGCGCTGCGGCCCTCGTGCGGTCGTCGTCCTGAGCCCGGTGGAGCAGAGCGGCGGCGTACTCCACTGCGGTCCACGCGTACTCGGGACGGTAGCCCGCCCGATCGCAGAACGCGAGACCCTCGGCGAAGTGGGCGAGGGCGGCGTCGATCTGGCCGGCTGCGACCGCCAGCTGCCCGAGCAGCCGATCGAAGGTCAGCGGAGCGAAGAAGCTCGCGGTGCCTCGCTGGCCCACGAGCGTCTCGTACAGGCGCCGGGCCTCTTCGACATCACCACGCCGGGCGGCGATCAGCGCCAGCGCGGATCGCGAGTACGTCGCGAGGGCGGGGCTGACCGCGGGTAGCGAGAGCACGCCCTCGGCCGCCTTCAGCGCGACCGCCTGCAGGCTCGGGTCGCCGCCCGCAATGCGGCCTCCGAGCGCGATCGACAGCGCCAGGAAGACATGGTCGGCGATCGAACCTGGAGGCGGCGAGCGCTTGGCCACCTCCGCGAGCAGCGCGATCTGCGCCTCGGCCTCGTCGTCGTCTCCGAGCTCGCGTGCGAGCACGGCGCGCAGCGCCAGGTGGCGCGGGTCCCGCGGGTCGGCAGCGAGCCCGAGCTCGGTCAGCTCGCGCGCGCCTCCCCAATCGCCCTCGTAGAGACTGAGCACCAGGCCGTTGAAGCTCGTCGAGGTGAGCCACCAGTGCTCACGGAGCTGCTCCGCGTGGGCGAGCGCTGCCGCCACGTGTGCCCGTCCCTGCACGAGCTCTCCCGTCGCGATCAGCGCGAAGACGACGGCCCGGCGGGCAGGAATCTCCGTGCTCCGATCGCCGGCGTCCCGGGCCAGCTCGATCGCGCGCGCGCCCCTGTCCAGGCAGTCGCGCCAGCGGAGATGGAACGCGTCGACGAAGGCGGCGTTCGCGAGCGTCCTGCGCTCGAGAGCGGCGTCGGCCTCTCGCTCCGCGATCGCGAGCGCTTGTCCGAAGTCGCGTTGCGCCCCCTCGTAGTCGGCATCGATGAACCCCAGGAACCAGCCTCGCATGGCGATCAGCGCACCCGCCTCGTGCATGCTGGGGGAGACGAGGGCCAGAGCACGGGCGATCAGCTCGGCGATGTCCGTCTGCCCGAAGCGAAGCGAGAGCGGGAGGGGATATGCCGCGACCGCGAGCGCGCGGCCGATCTCCCCGGCCGCCACGTAGTGCTCGAACGCGCGGCGAAAGCTCGCCACGGCGAGGCCCAGCTCGCTATGGCCCAGCACGGCCAGCTGCGCGCGCCCGCGACCGAACAGGAGCTCTGCAGCCTGGTCGTCGTCGGGAGCGTCCCCCCTGGCCGCGAGCGCACGCTCGAAGTGAACGAGCGCCTGCTCGGGCGCGTGCGTCGCGAGGGCGGCCTCACCGGCGAGCGCAGAGTGGTGGATCAGCCCCTCGGCGCCGAGCACGGCCTCGGCCTCGCCGAAGTGGTGGGCGAGCTCGGCGGCGTGGTCGACGACCCGGTCGCCGTAGTGCGCCTCCAGCGCCTGTGCGATCCGGGCGTGGAGTCGGGCCCGCCGCGTGCGGGACAGGTCGTCGGCGAGCGTCGCCTGGATCAGCGCGTGCGTGAACTGGTACCGAGAGGCGCCGGGCAGCTCCTCGACGACGCGGGCGTCGAGAGCCTCCTCCAGCACCTCCAGGAGCGCATCCTCGTCGAGATCGTCGATCAGCAGCTCGAGCTGGTCGAGCGCGAACTCCCGTCCGATCGCGGAGGCGACCGTCAGCGTCGAGACGCACGCGCGCGAGAGGCGGTCGAGCCGGCGACCGATCGCCTCGCGCACGCCGTCGGGAATGCGCGCGCTCCAGCGGTCCGGCGTCGCCGCCGCAGCGGGCGTCAGGGCGCCCTCGTCCCGCAGCAGCCTCACGACCTCGCCCACGAAGAACGGGTTCCCCTCGGTCTGCGCGTGAATCGCGCGAACAAGCCCCCCGTCGGGCTGGAAGCCGCAGGCGGCCGCGACGAACCGCTCGACGTCCACGTCGGAGAGGCCGCGCAGGAAGACGCGCTCGAACGGACGCTCGCGGGAGAGCTCGCCGAGGGCGAGCGCGAGCGGGTGGCGGCGCGACAGCCCGATGTCGCGGTAGGTGCCCACGAGCAGGACGTGCGCGTCGGCGAGCTCGCGGGCGACGAACTCGAGCAGCCGCAGCGATCCCTCGTCCGCCCAGTTGAGATCGTCGACGAGGAAGACGAGCGGCCGCGAACGGCTTGCCCGCCGCAGGAAGCCTGCGATCGCGTCGAAGAGCCGGAAGCGGGCCTGCTGGGCATCCGGCGAAACCGGGGCTGCAAGGCCGGGCAGCACCGCGCCCACGTCAGGCACCAGCTCGGCCACCTCGGGGGCGCCCGCGCCGAGCTCCACCTCCAGCTGCTCCCCGCTGCGCTCCTGCACGCAGGCGCGGAGCACCTGCACCCACGGCCAGTAGGGCGGCGCCCCGCCCTCCTCCCAGCAGCGCCCCCAGTGGATCTCCGCCCCGAGTGCCGAGGCGCGGGCTGCGAGCTCCTCTGCGAGGCGGCTCTTGCCGATCCCCGGCTCTCCGCCGACGACGACGAGCCG
>DATBMD010000242.1:0-3902 GCA_036555085.1 Gaiellaceae bacterium | reverse complement strand
CCTGCTCGGCCCGACGGGCTGCGGCAAGACGCTGCTCGCCCAGACGCTCGCCCGCATCCTGAACGTCCCGTTCGCGATCGCCGACGCGACCGCCCTGACCGAGGCGGGCTACGTGGGCGAGGACGTCGAGAACATCCTGCTGAAGCTGATCCAGGCCGCCGACTTCGACATCAAGAAGGCGGAGACGGGGATCATCTACATCGACGAGGTCGACAAGATCGCGCGGAAGGCCGACAACCCGTCGATCACCCGCGACGTCTCGGGCGAGGGCGTGCAGCAGGCGCTCCTGAAGATCCTCGAGGGGACCGTCGCGTCGGTGCCGCCGCAGGGCGGGCGCAAGCACCCGCACCAGGAGTTCCTGTCGATCGACACCACGAACGTGCTCTTCATCTGCGGCGGCGCGTTCGCGGGCCTCGACCGGATCATCGAGCGGCGGATCGGGCAGAACGCGGTCGGCTTCGGCGCGAACGTCCGCTCGAAGCACTCCGAGGAGAGCGCCGAGCTCCTGTCGCAGGTGATGCCGGAGGACCTGATGAACTTCGGCCTGATCCCCGAGTTCATCGGCAGGCTGCCGGTGGTGTCGGCCGTCCACCAGCTGCGCCGCGAGGATCTCGTGCAGATCCTGACCGAGCCGAAGAACGCGCTCGTCAAGCAGTACCAGCGCTTCTTCGGCTACGACTCGATCGAGCTGGTCTTCACCGAGGACGCGCTCTGGGAGATCGCCGACCGGGCGCTCGAGCGCGAGACCGGAGCGCGCGGGCTTCGCTCGATCATCGAGGGCGCGCTGCTGGACGTGATGTTCGAGCTGCCCTCGCGCAAGGACGTCTCCAAGTGCGTGATCACGAAGGAGACGATCGCCAAGGGCCTCAAGCCGACGCTGGTCACCAGCGGCGCGGGGGCGGCGCTCGCCGACCTCGACGAGCTGGCCGAAGAGAGCGCGTAAGCCGGCGGCTCCGCGGTTCGCGATGTCGGATCGGTCGCGGGCCTACGAGTGGGTCGACCCGGCGATCTTCGTCGAGGCGGCCGCCGGACGCACCGGGCTCGAGCTGATGCGCGCGATCGTCGCCGGCGAGCTGCCGCAGGCGCCCATCTCGGCGACCCTCGGCTTCCGGCTCGTGGAGGCCGACGACGGCCGCGCCGTCTTCGAGAGCGAGCCCGGCGAGCACCTCTACAACCCGATCGGCACCGTCCACGCCGGCTTCTCGACGACGCTGCTCGACTCCGCGATGGGGTGCGCGCTCGCGACGACCCTCCCGGCCGGGACGCCGTGGACGACGCTCGAGCTGAAGGCGAACTTCACGCGCGCGCTGACGGTCGCGAGCGGAACGGTGCGCTGCACCGGGACCGTCGTCCACGGCGGGCGGCGGGTCGCGACGACGCAGGCGCAGCTCCACGACGGCGCCGGGCGCCTCTGCGCCCACGCGCTGTCGACGATTCTGATCGATCGCTGAGCCTAGACTTCGCCGCCATGGAGTCGCTCTATCAGCCGGCCGGCGTCGAGCAGCGCTGGCAGCGAACCTGGGAGGAGGAGGGCCTCTACGCCGCCGGCGCAGGCCGTCGCCGCGGCGAGACCTACGTGATCGCCGTGCCGCCCCCGAACGTCACCGGTGAGCTCCACATGGGCCACGCGCTCAACGGCGCCATCCAGGACGTCCTGATCCGCTGGCATCGCATGCAGGGGTTCGACACGCTCTGGCAGCCGGGCTACGACCATGCCGGGATCGCGACGCAGAACGTCGTCGAGAAGCAGCTGGCCGTCGAGGGGCTCTCGCG
Source organism: Gaiellaceae bacterium (assembly GCA_036555085.1). GTDB lineage: Bacteria > Actinomycetota > Thermoleophilia > Gaiellales > Gaiellaceae > Gaiella. The sequence continues at coordinate 2,129 of DATBMD010000242.1, read as the reverse complement.
TCACGAGATCGGGCGCGAGCGCTTCGTGGAGCGGACCTGGGAGTGGCTCGAGCAGACCGGCCGGACGATCCTCGGGCAGTTCCGCCGGCTGGGCGCCTCACTCGACTACTCGCGCGAGCGCTTCACGATGGACCCGGAGTACGTGCGGGCCGTGATGACGTTCTTCGTCCGGCTCTGGGAGCACGGCTGGATCTACCGCGACAACCGCATCGTCAACTGGTGCCCCTTCCACCAGACCGCGATCTCGGACCTCGAGGTCGTCCACGAGGAGATGGACGACACGCTCTACCGCGTCCGCTATCCGTTCGCGGACGGCGACGGGGCGATTGCGGTGGCGACGGTGCGGCCGGCCACGATCCTCGCCGACGTCGCGGTGGCGGTGCATCCCGAGGACGAGCGCTATCGCGAGGCGATCGGGCGGGAGGTCGTCGTCCCCTACGTCGAGCGGCACGTGCCGGTGATCGCGGACGAGCGTGTCGACCCCTCGTTCGGCACCGGCGCGCTCAAGATCACGCCCGGGCACGACCCGACCGACTTCGAGATCGGGCGGGCACACGGGCTGCCGGAGCCGATGGCGATCGGCCCCGACGGGCGGATGAACGAGAACGCCGGCGACCTGGAGGGCCTGTCGCAGGACGAGGCCGGCGAGCGCGTGCTGGCCTGGCTGCGCGAGCGCGACCAGCTGGAGGCGCGCGAGCCGTATCGCCACTCAGTGGGCACCTGCGAACGCTGTCATTCGCGCATCGAGCCGCTGATCTCCCTGCAGTGGTGGTGCCGGATGGAAGGGCCGGCGCGTCCGGCGATCGCCGCGTTGCGGGAGCGGCGCGTCCGCTACCACCCGGAGTCGCAGCACCGATTCGCGATCCAGTCGCTCGAGGAGGCGCCGGACTGGTGCATCTCCCGCCAGCTCTGGTGGGGCCACCAGTTGCCGATCTGGTACACGCCGGACGGCGAGCCGGTCTGCGCGCTGACCGAAGCGGAGGCGCAGGCGCAGGCCGGGGCGGGCGTGGAGCTGACCCGCGATCCCGACGTGCTGGACACGTGGTTCTCCTCCGCCCTCTGGCCGTTCGCCACGCTGGGGTGGCCGGCGGACGCGCCGGAGGTGGCCCGCTACTACCCCGGAAACGTCAACTCGACCGCCCGCGAGATCATCCGGCTGTGGGAGAACCGCATGATCTGGAGCGGGCTGGAGCTGCTCGGCGACGTGCCGTTCACGGACGTGATCATCCACTCGACCGTGCTCGCGCCGGACGGCCGGCGCATGTCGAAGAGCCTCGGCACGGGCATCGACCCGATGGAGCCGATCGAGCAGCACGGCGCCGACGCGACCCGCTACGGCCTGCTGAAGATCTCGTCCACGCAGGACGTCCGCTTCTCGATCGGGGCGATCGAGGAGGGGCGCAAGCTCGCGAACAAGCTCTGGAACGTCGCCCGGCTGATCCTCCAGAACGCGGAGCGCGTCACCCCGGCCGTCTCGCCGCGCCGGCTCGAGGAGCGCTGGATCCTCGCCCGGATCGACGCCGCCCGCGGGGAGGCGGAGGAGTGCTGGGGCCGGTTCGACTTCGCGGCCGCGACGAGCGTCCTCTACCACGTGACGTTCGACGACTTCTGCGACTGGTACGCGGAGGCGATCAAGCCGCGCCTCTACGACCGCGACGTGGATGCCGTCGCGACGGCGCTCGCGGCCCTCGAGCGGCTGATCACGCTCCTCCACCCGGTCCTGCCGCACGTCACGGAGGAGATCTGGTCGCACCTGCCCAACCGGCGCGACCGCCTCATCGTCTCGCCCTGGCTCGAGCCCGACGACCGGTTCGCCGCCGATTCCGAGGCGCTCGTGCGGGCGCAGGAGGCGGCGCAGATCTTCCGCCGCAGCGGCGTCCGCGTCGAGCTCGAGGGGGACGAGCGCAGGATCTTCGACGCCGTCGTTCGGCCGGAGCGAACGAAGGCGAACGGCAACGTCGAGGCGGAGCTCGAGCGGCTGCGCGGCGAGGTGGCCCGCGCGCGGCGGATGCTCGACAACGAGGGGTTCGTCGCGAACGCGCCGGCGCACGTCGTCGAGGCGGAGCGCGAGAAGCTCGCCCGCTACCTGCGGGAGCTCGAGGCGCTCGGCGGCGCCGACGCCGCCTGAC
>DATBMD010000304.1:0-2766 GCA_036555085.1 Gaiellaceae bacterium | reverse complement strand
TCGCCCGAGCCCCTCACGACGCCACCGCCTACGCCGGTCGCGACGTGGCCCACAACGTGATCATCGACGCCGTGTGGCTCCCGGACGAGGCCGGCGAGCACGCCGCGGCCGAGACCGCGTGGGCGCGACGGTTCCTCCAGGCTCTCCAACCGCACCGCGCCGGCGGCGTCTACGTCAACTTCCTCGATTCCGACGACGACTCCACCCGGGTCCGCGAGGCCTACGGCGATCACTACCGGCGACTCGCCGAAATCAAGGCCACGTACGACCCCGAGAACGTCTTCCACCACAACAAGAACATCCGGCCCGGCTGACACCCGCCCCGGGCGTGTCCTACCGCGTAGACCCCGCGTAGACCCGCGCCATCCGGCGCCAAACAGCCCACAGAGTGGGACGTACCTGCTCGCACGCCCGGTCCCCTCGTTAGCTCTCCTGGCGTTCGATGCCTCAGGCCGCTACGTCGTGCTCGGGCCAGTAGCCGGTGCGGACGCGCTCATAGAGCGTGTCCGGCGCCAGATCCGCCCCGCCGGGCCAGGTAACCGTACCCGTCTCCTGGTCAAGTGCGATCTCCGCGAAACCATCAGGCGTCCGGGCATCGTCGAAGACGGGCCCGCGCATCCTCTCGAGCACATCGACCTCGCCGCTCAGCCCATCTGCGAAGGTGAGGCGAAGAACGCCGTGTCGAACGACCGAGACAGCAGCGATATCGGGCGTCAGGCCAATCATCGGAGTGGTTCGATCTGCTGAAGTCTCTCACCCGCCCGGGCGCGTCGCCAGTTCTCGGTCAGCTCATCTTGATGCAGCTCGGCCCACGCGAGCACGAAGCGCAGCTGACGGCGTCCCAGCGTGCTCTCGATCACGTCGAGCGTGTCGATCCGGATCTTCGCGGCGCCCTGCGCGTGGCGAGCATGGAAGTGAGGAGGCGCATGGTCGTCGAAGAACATCGCGATCGCGACCCCGAAGAAGCGGCTGATAGTCGGCACATACGCGATGCTGCCGTCAGCCGCGGATGGTGTGGCGGGGGCCGCGACTGTCCCAGCCTCCGTGGGCCTTCAGAACGCGACCTCGAAGAGGATGACGTCGTGCGCCTGGCCACCGCGCGCAAGTCCATCGGCCCAGCATCCATCGCACCGAGCGAAAGGCAAGCCACCGAGCGAAAGAGCCGACGCCCGGACTCGAACCGGGGACCCCTTCATTACGAGTGAAGTGCTCTACCAGCTGAGCTACGTCGGCGGGGCCGGGCCAAGTGTAGCCGCTGCTTAACCCGCCCTTCATGCCGCCCGGAGCGGGTGCTCCCGTACCATCGGAGCATCGGCTTCCGCGTCGTCATCGCCGTCCTGACCGCGCTCGCCGCGCTTGCGCTCGCCGGGGCAGCGGCGGCGCAAGAGGTCGTGGCGCGCGACGGTGCCGGCCGGGCGATCCACTTCGACGTGCGCGCCGCCGGCGTCGACGTCGGCTGGTACACGCGCCTGCTGCGGAACGCCGACCACGCGGACGAGATCGAGAACGTCACCATCCGGATCGTCGACTGGGACGAGCTGCGCAGCACGTGCGGTCGCGGCGCCGCCGGCTGCTTCGAGCGCGAAGGCGGACGGGGGCTCGTCGTCGTGCCCGCGGGCGAGAGCCGCGAGGCTGCGCACACGCTCGTCCACGAGTACGGCCACCACATCGACGCCAGCCACCAGCACCGCGGCCTTCGCGAGCCCAACGGGACGCGTCACTGGTGGCGCGTGCGCGGGCTGGCGCGGCTGGTCGAGCACCAGAGCGTCAGGCGCTCGTACCGCGAGGGCTGGAGCAGATCGATCGCGGAGATCTTCGCCGAGGACTACGCGTTCATGAACGTCGGCGGCCCGTACAAGATCGGCTGGCTCGACCCGCCCAATCGAGTGACGCGGCAGGCCATCCGGGCCGACCTCGGCCTGGCGCCCGCGCCTCCGGCCGGCGCGAAGCAGAACTCCGGGCTCAAGCCCGTCCTGATCGATCGCACCGAGATCCTCGCGCCCGGTGAGCGGACGAGCTCCACGTTCGGCCTGCTCGGCCCCGACCGCCACGTCACGCTGAGCGCCGCGCTCGTCGGCGGCGCCGGGGACGGCACGTTCGCACGGCTCGCGCTCGTCTGCGACGGGCGGACGCTGCAGACCCGGATCTTCATGGCGCCGACGCGCTCCGCGAAGATCGACTTCCCGGCGCTCGGCCCAGCCGACGCCTGCTACGCGACGCTGACGAACAGCGGCGACAACACCGAGCGGTTCCGGTTCACGGTTCGCCTCGCGGTTCGCGCCTGACCGCCGCCGGCGGCACCATGGCGAGGTGCGCCTCGCCGCCCTCGCGCTCGCCGTCTCCCTCCTGACGGCGCTCGTCGCCGCCTCGGCTCCCGCCGCCGGCCTCGAGCCGCGCGTCGCCGCGCTCCTGACCGCGCTCGATCGGGCGACGCCGGGCGGGCGCAGCGGCGACCCCGAGCTCGTCCAGGCCCGCTACGACGCGGCCCGAGACCTCGTCGAGGCGCTGCGTCGGCGGCAGCCGGGGTGCGCGGAGCTGCGCCGGTACGCGCGGCTGAGCGTGGCCGCGACCGAGGCGTTCGACCGGCAGCGTCCCGCGGGTCGGCTCGAAGCGGCGGTCGACCGTGCGCGGGCCGGCGCCGAACAGGCGCCGTGCGACGGCTCGGGCGGACCGGGCAACGCCCGCGACGACGAGCCGGTCGAGCCGCTCGGCGGCGAGGCGTTCTTCGGGCTGGTCCGGGCCGCGGTTCCGCCGGGTGCCCGGCGC
>DATBMD010000131.1:0-7686 GCA_036555085.1 Gaiellaceae bacterium | reverse complement strand
AGCAGGAAACGCACGGCGAGATCCTCGGCGACCTCGAGATCGTCCGGATCCCTCTCGATCTGTACCGGGCTCGCAACGTGACCAGCCGGCAGTGGCGCGCGGAGGGCCCGAGCGACCACCCCTTCGCCGCCTCGCCGGTGTTCCTCGCCGGCGATGCGGCCATCGGCTCGCCGTACTTTCAGTCGATCTCGCTCGGTTTCGAGTGTGCGATGTACCTGGCCGGGCTCGTCGCGCAGCGTGACCTACCGCTCGACGAGATGCTCGATCGCTACGAGCTGTACAGCTACAAGCAGTGGCTCCGCGTCTACATGCGCAGCAAGATGATCAAGCACAACAAGGATCTGTTCGAGTCGCTCGACGATCCGTTCGCGCTCCTGGAGAAGCTGCATATCTACTAGCGTGGGGGAACCCATGGTTCCCCCACGAGCCCCCTCCTTCGCCGCAGCGCGGAGGACGACTCGTAGCTGGCCTCCCGGCCGGCAAAGCCGGCCTCCGGCCGCAACCGCGGATCCACGGGAGTTCTCGCTGCGGACCACGCAACGATGGGGGTGAGTCGATGGCCACGGAAACCAGCCGGGTAACGGTCGAGACGCTCGAGCAGGTGCTGGACGCCTTCAACCGGCACGACCTCGACGGGGTGATGAGCTTCTTCGGCGCCGACTGCGTCCTCGAGATGCCGCGCGGCCCCGATCCCTGGGGGCGCAGGCTGGAGGGGCGGGAGCGCGTGCGTGAAGGGCTCGCGTCCCGCTTCGCGGGCATCCCCGACGTCCACTACGGCGACGACCGCCACTGGGTCGCCGGCGATCGCGGCTGTTCCGAGTGGCTCTTGACGGGCACGAGCGTGGCCGGCGAGACGATCGAGGTGCGCGGCTGCGACCTGTTCGAGTTCGGCGACGGCAAGATCGTCCGCAAGGACTCCTACTGGAAGATCGTCGAGCCGTAGTGGCGACTCGCGAGGCCGCCTGTCATTGCGGGCAACTCCGTCTGGAGGTCTCGGGCGACCCGTTTGCGGTCTCGATCTGCAACTGCCTCGCCTGCCAGCGCCGCACCGGCAGTGCCTTCGGGATGCAGGCGGGCTTCGAGGCCGATCAGGTTCAGGTGACCGGCCGCTTCCGCGACTACTCCCGCATCTCGGACGAGGCGGACAGGAAGGAGCACGTCTTCCACTTCTGCCCCGACTGCGGCTCCCAGGTCTTCTACACGGAGCCGACCGAGCCGGACCTGGTGGTCGTCTCGGTGGGCTCGTTCGCCGACCCGACGTTCCCGCCGCCGACGGAGTCGGGCTACGACTCGCGGCGGCATCCCTGGGTGGTGCTGCCCGAATCGATCCAGCAGCAGGCGCCCGAGCTGTGGGACTCGGTGCGACCGCTCTACGAGGCCGGCAGCTACGCGGAGGCAGCAGACAGGGGGCGCGAGCTGGTCGAGGCCCACCCCGACCAGGCGCACCTGCTGTTCAACCTCGCGTGCTGCGAGAGCCTCGCCGGCCGGACGGCGGACGCGCTCGAGCACCTCGGCCGGGCGGTCGAGCTGTGGGAGGGCTGTCGCGAGATGGCGCACGGGGACTCCGACTTCGACCCGATTCGCGACGAGCCCGGCTACCTGGAGCTGATCGGCCGCTAGCTCACCGTAACGATCCGCCGCCCGCTCGGATCACACCTCAGTATGTCGATCACGCTGCGCGACAAAGAGGCCGCCGGTGTGCGGGAGGCCGAGGCGGAAGCGCTGGTCGCTGACGTCGCCGCCGGTCGCGAGCAGGGGCTCGCCGGCCTCTACGACCTCTACGGACGGCGTGCCTACGGTCTCGCGCTGCGAGTCCTGCGTGACGAGACGCTGGCCGAGAACGCCGTGCAGGACGCCTTCCTCACCGTCTGGCGCAGCGCGGCGCGCTACCGCCCCGAGCGCGGAGCCCCGGGCACCTGGATCCTGACGATCGTGCACCGCCGCGCCGTCGACATCGTGCGCCGAGAGCAGCGCCGGCGCACCGACCCGATCGAGGCCTACGAGCAGGCGATCGGCGACGCGACGGCCGAGACGGGCCTCGCCCGGGCCGAGGGCGCACGCGTCCGGCGGGCGCTCGCGCAACTCGACCTCGAGCAGCGGCGGCTGCTCGAGCTCGCCTACTACGGCGGCCGGACTCAGTCGGAGATAGCCGTCGAGCTCGACCTGCCGCTCGGCACGATCAAGAGCCGCACGTTCAAGGCGCTTTCCCGCCTGCGCTCGCTGCTGGACGACGGAGAAGGAGTATCGTCTGGGCGTTCGGAGGGCCTGTATGGAGAGGCACGCGGCGGTCGGTGAGCGCAGTACGGTCGACGAGACGGCGCTGCTCGCGGCGCTGCGGCGGGGGGACCGCGACGCCTTCGCGACCCTGGTCGACGCAAACACCCCCTGGATGATGCGGATCGCCCTGTCCCACGTCTCGTCCCGTGCGAGCGCCGAAGATGCCGTCCAGGAGGCCTGGCTGCGCTGCCTCCGGGGTCTCGAGGGCTTCGAGGAGCGTTCGGCGCTCAAGAGCTGGCTGTTCGTGATCGTCACCAACTGCGCCAGGCGACGGGCAGAACGCGACGCGCGCAGCGTGCCCTTCTCGGAGCTGGCGCGGCGCGAGGCGGAACGCATCGAGCCGGACCCGCTCGAGCACCGCTTCTTCGACGACTCGCATCCGCGGTGGCCCGGCGGCTGGACGACGTTCTCGCCCGGCTGGGAGGGACTGCCGGAACAGCGGCTGCTCGCCTCCGAGGTCTCGGTGCGGATCGAGTCGGCGACCGCACGGCTTCCAGCCGGCCAGCGAGCTGTCTTCCTGCTTCGCGACGTCGAGGGCTGGAGGTCCGAGGACGTCTGCAGCGCTCTCGGGATCAGCGGCTCGAATCAAAGAGTGCTCCTGCACCGGGCCCGGCACACGATCCGCGCCGTTCTCGAGGACTACCTGGAGGGGGGCGAGGAGCAGTGAGCACCCGGCCGACCATGTCCTGCCGCGAGCTCGTGGCGCTGGTGACCGAGTATCTCGACGGCTCGATGCCTCGCCCCGAGCGGATCCGTTTCGAGCGTCACGTCGCCGTTTGCCCGCCGTGTCGCGCGCACCTCGAGCAGATGCGCACGACGATCCGTGCAGCGGGCGCGCTCACGGAGGAATCGATCTCGCCGGCCGCGCGTGACGCTCTCCTCGATGCGTTCTCCGGCTGGAGCGACGGCTGAACGCGTACAAGTTCCTCGGGCCAGGCGCGCGCGGCCTCTACAGCGGCTTCCGCTGGCCGGCGCCGCGGAACGGCGATCCCGGCCACTGGGTCGAGGTGCTGGGCACGCTCGAGCCCGGCTCGAACGGCGTGCACGCGTTGCGCCGGCGCCAGCTCGTGGACTGGATCGACGACGAGCTCTGGCTCGTCGAGCTCGCGGACGACATCGAGGAGATCGACGACATGCTCGTCGCTCGACGCGGACGCTTGGTCCGGAGGATCCGGGCCTGGGACGAGGATGCGGCGCGCGAGTTCGGCGAGAGCTGCATCTGGCGGGCGCGCGACCTTGCTGCGGAGTCACTCGAGCGGGCCGGCCTCGGTCGCGAGCGCGTCGTGCTCCTAGCGGCAGAGGGCTCCGGCTCGCTGCAGACGCTGGCCGCGGACGCGGCCGCGAGCGTGACCGGCGCTGCGGCCGACGCGCTCGTCTTCCTCGCGGACGCCGTTCAGGTCTCGCGTGGCGGCTGGTTCGAGACCTATGTCGACCAGCCCGGATCGGGCGCCGCAGCGACGCCGGGCGCGATCGCCGCCAACATCGGGCTTGTCGTCGCGTCCGCAGCGGGTACCGTTGCGGCCGACGCCGCCGGACGGCCCGACGCGTTCGGCGACGGCTGGGACGCCGAGCGCGCGCGGCAGCTCGCGTGGCTGACGGAGAGGCTCGAGCTCGACGAGCTCTAGCGACGTCAGCCGAGGACCGCGCCCTCGACGGCGGCCGACGGCTCGGGGTCGGGTAGGCGCAGCATGCGGAACGCGATCGCGACTCCGAGGAGCGCCGCGAGGAGGGTGACGAGCAGGGCGACCTGAAGCGCGACGTCCCGGGCGTCGTCGTTGATGCTGAGGATCTCGTCCTGGATCTCCTCCGGCTGTCCGGCGAGGAGCTCCTCCAGCTGCGCGTCGCTCATCACCTGGGCGTCGTCCTCCAGCACCTCGGCGACGCGCTCCTGGTCGGCCGGAGGGAGGACGCTGCTCGACTCCGCCATGTTGGTGAAGGCGATCGACAGCGTCGCGAGCATGATGGCGCCCGCGAAGGCGAGGCCGAACGACAGGCCGAACGAGCCGGTCGCCGACGTGACGCCGGCGGCCTCCCCGACCCGCTCCTCCGAGATGGGGGAGAGCGCGTAGTTGTTGAGCTGGGACGCCAGCAGGCCGAGTCCCGCTCCCGCGAGCGCCAGCGGGATCGCCAGGGCCCAGCCGGAGCCCGCCGCCGGGATGAGTGGGATCAGGATCACGATCGACGCCGCGAGCAGGACGAAGCCCGCCCGGACGATGCCGGCCGGCCGCCGCCTGCCCGCTCTCCTCCCGGCGAGCAGCGCGACGCCGAACATGGTGAGCGACAGGGGCGCGAGCGTGATGCCGGCTTCGAGCGCGTTGTAGCCCCAGACGAGCTGCAGGTAGATCGGCAGCACGATCAGCAACCCGCCCAGAGCGACCTGCTGGAGGAAGATCTGGGAGACGCCGAGGCTGTACGGCCTGGACGCGAACAGCGTCGGATCGAGCAGGACGGCCTTGCCCTCGCGCTTGCGGCGGCGGAGCCAGTAGACCAGGGCCGCCATCGCCGCGATCCCGATCGCGAGCAGAGCCGCGACGGACTCGCCGCCCTCCTGCCAGACGAGCACGCCCACGATCAGCCCGCCCATGCCGATCACCGAGAGGAACGCGCCGACGCCGTCGACCGAGCGATCGCCCGTGTACGGCACGTCGCGGATGCGCCTGCTGCCGACGAGGACGGCCGCGATGATCAGCGCTTCGATCAGGAAGCCGACGCGCCACGACAGGACCGTCGTCACGAAGCCGCCGATCAGCGGCCCGATCGCGGCGGCGATCGCGCCCGAAGCCCCGACCAGCGCGAAGACCCTCGCCCGTGCCTTCCCTTCGAAGTTGCCGTGGATCAGCGACTGCATCGCGGGCAGGTAGAGCGAGGCGCCGAGCCCTCCGACCACTGCCCAGAAGACGATGATCGCGGCCAGGCCCTGCGCGAAGACCATCGCCAGCGCGCCGACCGCGTAGAACACCAGGCCGACCATGTAGGCGCGCTTGCGGCCGAACAGGTCGCCGAGCTTGCTGCTGATCAGGATGAACGCGGCGGAGACGAGCGCCTCGATCGCCACGGCCGACTGGACGCCGCTCACCGTCGTGTCGAGGTCCTGCACGACCGCCGAGATCGACACGTTCATGAACGACGTGTCGATGACGAACACGAACATCGCCGCCGCCAGGAAGATGCCCATCAGCGGGCTGGCGCTCGGCTTCTCCGCAGCCTCCATCTGCCCAATCTTCGACTGCGGAGCACGTCTTCCCGCTTGGGCCCGGCGAACAGGAGGGGCGCGGGGCGCGGCGGCTACGGTTCAGCAGGCTCGTTTTCCGGCGTTGGAGGGTTCGATGCAGCCGCGACTCCGGCTCACACGACAGCAGATCCTGGCGTTCCGGCGACGGGTCGGGGCGCTCGACGAGCGACTGCCGGAGGGCTCGGAATCGCTGCGGCGGGCGGCGTGGGCCGGCCTGCAGGACAGCATGCCGCGAGCCGCGTTGCTCTCTTTGCACGCGCGCGTCGCCGGAGTCGAGCCGTCGACGTGGGAGGACCCCTCGCTCGCCCAGCTGTGGGGCCCTCGCTACCACACCTACGTCGTCGCCAAGCGCGACTTCGCGCTCTTCTCGCTCGGTCGGCTGCCCGACAACGCGAAGAGCCGCGCGCGGGCCGAGCACATCGCCGAGCGGCTGCACGCCCATCTCGACGGCGCGCGCATGCTGGACCGCGAGGCCGGGCTCGCCCTCGGGGTCAACCCGAACGCGTTCAGGTACGCCGCGCCGACGGGCACGGTCGCCATCCGCTGGGACGGTGCGCGCTCGCCGACCGTCTGGACGGTCGCCGCGCCCGAGATCGACCCGGCCGACGCGTGCCGCGAGCTCGCCCGGCGCTACCTCCACGTCTTCGGGCCGGCGACGGCCAACGGGTTCGCTCGCTGGGCGGGGATCTCGCGCCGCTCGGCGACCGCCGCATTCGCGTCGCTCGCAGCATCGCTGGTGCCGGTCTCCTCGCCGCTCGGCGACGAGGTGCTGCTCGCGGACGACGAGCAGGCCATGCGCGCCCCGGAGACCGCTGTGGCACCCGCGCGCCTGCTGCCGAGCGGCGATGCCTACTTCTTGCTCGACGGGGCCGAGCGAGAGCTCCTCGTCCCGCAGTCAGACCAGCGGCAACGGCTGTGGACACCGCGCGTGTGGCCGGGCGCGCTCCTCTTCGACGGCGAGATCCGAGGGACCTGGAGACGCGCGCAGCACACCGTGCGAATCGACGCCTGGTCACGCCTCTCCCGTCGGGCACGCGACGCGATCGAGGCCGAGGCGAGCGCCCTGCCGCTCCCGGGAGTCGATCGGCGGATCGAGGTCGTCTGGGAAGCGTGAGGTTCGTCAGGCAGTGGCTCGCCGAGCGGAACCTGGGCCTGGTGCCGATCGCGACCGCCCGTAAGGTGGCGGTCGGTTAGGTCTCGCCGCCGGCGGGCTTGTCCGTCCGGTGGGCTCGCTACGCTTGTTGTCAATGAAGACGACGGTAGAGATGACGAGGGAGCTGGTGGAGGAGCGCTGGCGGGAGTCGGAGCGCCGCGACGGGGAGCTGGCGGCGCTGTCGGCGCACCTGAACGCGGCGACCGCGCGCTGGTTGGAGCTGGCCTGGGAGCTGCGCGAGCAGGGTGAGGTCGACGATCCGGGGCGCTATCTGGCTTTTCGCTGCGGCATCACGGTGCGGGAGGCGCGCGAGTACCTGCGGGTCGCCGAGGCTTTGCGGGAGCTGCCGCTGATCCGGGCGGCATTCTCCCGAGGTGAGCTCACCTATTCGAAGGTGCGCGCTTTGACGCGGGTCGCGACGCCCTCCTGCGAGGAGAGCCTGCTGGGGCTGGCGGGGATGCTGACGGCCTCGCAGCTGGAGCGAGCGCTGCGCGCCTTCCACCGTTTGGCGACCGGGGATGCGCGGCGGGCACAGGAGCTGGAGTATGTGAGCTGGCACTTCGGCGAGGACGGCTCGCTCTATCTGCGCGCACGGCTGCCGGCCGAGGACGGCACGCTGCTGGTCAAGGCTTTGGAGGCTGCGCGCGAGCGCGTGTACGAGCGCCGGCGCGCGGAGCGGGCCGCGAGGGGCGGCGAGCAGACGAACAGCGTGGACACGACAACGATCGTCGAGCCTGCGCGTTCGGCGAGCGTGGAGGCGCTGCTGCAGCTGGCCGAGACCTCACTCGCCGCGTCGGACGAAAGCCGTGGCGAGCGCGCCAGGTTGGTCGTGCACGTCGACGCCGCCGCGCTCACCGGCGCCGGTGAGGGCCGCTGCGAGCTCGAGGCCGGCCCCGTCATCTCCCCCGAGACGGCGCGCCGCCTGGGCTGCGACGCCGAAGTCGTCACGCAGGTCGAACGGGATGGGTTGCCGCTCAGCGCCGGCCGCAGCCGGCGCACGGTGCCGCCGGCGCTGCGCCGGCTC
>DATBMD010000103.1:0-22553 GCA_036555085.1 Gaiellaceae bacterium | reverse complement strand
GCCGCCTCCTCGCCGGAGACGACGATCTGCGTCGGCGAGTTGAGGTTCGCGAGGCCGACGACGCCGTCCGCGGACGCCTCGGCGCAGAGCTCCCGCAGCCGTTCCGGGTCGAGCCCGATCACGGCGACCATCGCGCCGGGCCGCTCGGACTGGATCTCGGCCATCAGCTTCCCGCGCAGCGCGACGAGCCTGATGCCGTCCTCGACCGTCAGCGCCGCCGCCGCTGTCGCGGCGGTGTACTCGCCCAGGCTGTGGCCCGCGACGAAAGACGCCCGTAGCCCGCGCGCACGGGCGGCGTCGGTGAGCGCCAGCGAGACGGAGAAGAGCGCAGGCTGCGCGACATCCGTCCGCGTCAGCGCCTCCATGGGCCCTTCGAGCGCGTATTGCCGGATCGGCAGCCCCGCCGCGTCCTCCGCCTGCGCGAGGTACTGCGTCAGCAGCTCCGGCTCTGACTCGAGCAGCTCGGCGCCCATGCCGATCTTCTGCGACCCCTGTCCAGGGTAGAGGAACCCGAGCTCGCCCACGGCGGGAGTCTACGAGGTCGCCGCGGCCGCTACGAGCCGAGCGCCGCCAGCCGCGAGCTACAGCGCGGCGTGCTCCTCGGTCCAGAGGCTCGCCCACCAGTCGGCGTGGGGCATGCCGGTGGAGCGCATCGTCTCGAGGAAGCCCTCGACGTCGAACGTCGTGCGGCGGAGGTCGACGGAGAGGCGGCCGCCGTCGTGGTCGACGAGGCCGTACTCGGCCCACGGGGCGATGCCCATCACGCCCTCGCGGCGGCGCCGGAACGGCAGCCCGACGCTGCCCGGGTTCACGAGCAGCGACTCGCCGAAGCGGCGGCAGAGCTGGAAGTGCGTGTGGCCGCCGGCGAGGACGAGCGCCGAGCGGCCGGCGAACATGCGCTCGAGCTCCTGGTCCGGCGTGGTGGCGAGGATCATGTCCTCGTACGATTGAGGCGACCCGTGGAAGGCGAGCAGCGACTCGCCCGCCGTCAGCGGCACCTCGAGCAGCGGCTCGAAGCCGCCGAGATACTCCCGCTGCTCGCGCGAGAACTGCCCGGCCGACCAGGCGTGCAGCTCGAGCAGCACGCTCGCGAGCTTGCCGTTCAGGTGCGGCGCCCCCTCCACGAACCAGGCGTCCCAGTTGCCCAGGATCACCGGGCAGCCGAGCGAGCGCACGCGCTCGAGCGTCTCCACCGGCTGCGGGCCGACCGAGATGTCGCCCAGGCAGACCAGCCGGTCGACGCCCTCGCGATCGATCTCGGCGAGGACGGCGTCGAGCGCCGGCAGGTTGCCGTGGATGTCCGCGATCAGCGCGAGCCGCATGGTCTCGTCATGGGCGCCTCGGACGGCACGTCGCACGCGGCGGAGACACCCGCGCAGGTGCGGCTTGCATCGGATCTCCACCTCCTTCGCGCTGGCCGGACGAACGCTACCCCGTCGGCGACGCGGAGCCAAGTCGCGATCGCCCGACCGCCGTGTCGCCGGCACCCGACAGTACGATTGCGTCGTGCCCTCGTTGCTCGTCAAAGGGGGGCCGCTTCTCGGCCGCCGGCTGCACGTCGAGACCCAGCTGGTGCTGGGCCGGGGCGACGCGGACGTCGTCATCGAGGATCCCGAGATCTCGAGGCGGCATGCGCTGATCCGGGAGCGCAACGGCGCCGTCGAGATCGAGGACCTCGACTCGCTGAACGGCACCTGGGTGAACGGGCAGCGCATCAAGTCCCCGGCCCGGCTCGAGCCCGGCGACGTGATCCGCCTCGGCAAGACGACGATGGAGGTGGAGGCCGACGACACCGCGGCCACCACCGACCCGGAGCTGACCACCGAGCCGCCGGTGCTCGAGCCGGAGCCTGCGGAGCCGGAGCCCGCGGAGCCAGAGCCTGAGGAGCCCTGGCCAGCGACGGTCGACCCGGACGAGGCCGCGCTCGAGGAGCTCGACGTGGCGCCGGACCGCGTCGCCGCGGTCGTCTCGATCGAGGCCGGCCGCTGCCCCGAGTGCGGCGCCGAGGTCCCGAGCCAGGCCCGCTTCTGCGCCTACTGCGGCGTCGCCGTCGACACCCAGGAGCCGGCCCCGCCGGCGCCGGCCCCGTCGCCGAGCAGGCCGGGCGTGCCCCCGGAGGCGAGCGCGGACGACGAGCTCCGGCCCGTGACGGCGCTGTTCGCCGACGTCGTCGGCTCGACGGCGCTGGGCGAGCGGCTCGCCCCGCACGAGGTGAAGGCGCTGATCGGGGAGTGCGTCAACCGGATGGCGCGCGCCGTGGAGCAGTACGGCGGCTCGATCGACGCGTACATGGGCGACGGGATTGCGGCGTTCTTCGGGATGCCGGCGGCACACGAGGACGACCCCGAGCGGGCCGCGCACGCGGCGCTGCGGATCCTGGGCGTCGTCGCCGAGTACGCGCGCGACGTCTCGGCCGCCTGGGGCGTCGAGGACTTCAACGTGCGCGTCGGCATCAACAGCGGCCAGACCGCGGTCGGCCTGGTCGGCGGCGCCGAGCAGCAGGTGGTCGCGCTCGGCGACACCACGAACGTCGCCGCGCGCCTCCAGTCGAGCGCCGCGCCGGGCACGATCGTCGTGGGCGGCTCGACGGCGCGCCGGCTGGCGCACCGCTTCGTCCTGGAGTCGCTCGGCGAGATCAGCGTCAAGGGGCGCGCGCAGCCGGTCGCCGCCTGGCGGCTTGTGCGCCTGCAGGAGGGGACCCGGGCGCCGGCGCCGACCCCGCTCGTCGGCCGCGAGGCCGAGGCGGCACGGCTCCGGGCGGCCGTCGAGGAGGTCGTCGAGGGCCGCGGCCAGGTGCTGCTCCTCGTCGGCGACGCGGGCATCGGCAAGACGCGGATGGTGAGCGAGCTGCGCACGATCGCCGAGGGGAGGGCGGTCTGGCTCGAGGGCCACTGCCACTCCTACGGCACCGAGCTGCTGTACGGGCCGTTCGTCGACGTGCTGCGGCACTGGCTCGGCGTGGAGTCGGGCGAGGCCGAGGTGTCCGTGCGCACGAAGCTGCGAGCGAAGCTCGCCGGGCTGCCGGCGCTCGACGCGACCGAGCTCGTGACGCCGCTGGGCCGGCTGCTGGGCCTCCAGGGCGCCCCCCAGGAGGCCGAACGCTCGGCCGGGCCGGAGGAGCTGGCGCGGGAGCTGCGGGCCGCCTACGCCGCGTGGCTCGAGGCGCTGACCCAGACCGAGCCGGTCGTGCTCGCGCTCGACGACCTGCACTGGGCGGATGCGCCGACGCGCGAGCTCGCGGAAGAGCTGCTCGAGGTCACCGATCGCGCGCCGCTCCTGCTCACCGTGGCCCTGCGGGGGGACATGCCGTCGGAGGGGTACCGCTTCCGGCTCCACGCGCTGGAGCATTTCTCCCACCGGGCGGTCGAGCTGCCGCTGGGGCCGCTGTCGAAGGCGGCGAGCGAGGAGCTGCTCGGGATGCTCGTGCCGGAAGGGCTCGACGAGGTCGCGCGCGTGGAGCTCGTAACCCGCGCGGAAGGGAACCCCCTCTACCTGGAGGAGCTCCTGCGCTCGCTGATCGAGGAGGGCGGGCTCGAGCGGCGCCGGCGCACGTGGGCGCTCACCGTCACGCCCGCGTCGCTCGTGCCGGCCGCGCTCGAAGGGCTGCTCGTCTCGCGGATCGACCATCTCCCCGAGAGCCCGCGGCGGCTGCTCCAGGTCGCGGCGGTGGTCGGTCGCACGTTCCCCGCGGACGCGCTGGAGCGCGTGAGCCGCAGCGAGACGTTCGAGCGCGACCTGTCGACCCTGCTGCGGGCGCAGTTCATCCGGGAGCTCAGGCGCTACCCCCAGCTCGTCTACACCTTCAAGCACGGCCTCCTGCAGGAAGCCGCGCTCTCGACGCTGACGCCGGCCCGGCTCGAGCAGCTGTACGGCCGGGTCGCAGCCGTGTTCGAGGAGCTCTACGCGGGCTCCAAGGACGAGTACCTGGAGGTGCTCGCCTCCTACTACGCCCGCAGCCGCAACCTCGAGAAGGCGCTCGAGTACCTCGAGCGCGCAGGCGGGCGGGCGGTGTCGCTCGACGCGAGCACGCAGGCGGTCCACCTGCTGAAGCGGGCGCGCGAGGTCGCGACCAAGCTCCAGAACGCCGACGCCGAGCAGCGGATCGGCGAGCACCTCGACCGGCTGGGGCCGTAGCCCAGGCGTGGGGGAACCCTGGTTCCCCCACGGACCGCCTTCCTCCGCCGCAGCACAGAGGACGGCTGGCGGCCGACGCCGGGAGCTCTACGTCAGTTGACGGTGGGCGCCTCGCAGCCCTCGTCGGGGCACTTGCCCAGCTCTTCCTTCCAGAAGTTGAAGAACCGGGAGAGATCGCGACTCGCAAGCTCCTCGTGCCGTGCGATGCCGATCATGTCGCGGTGGCTCGCCTGCCCCAGTCGCTCGTGGGTCCAGACGATGACCGCCTTCTGGCCTCCAGTCGCAGCGTCTTCGGCGAAGGTACAGAACCGGCGCCCGCCGACCTTGCCCGAGTTGTGGAGCCACTCGGCCTCGCCCTCCCACGCCGCACCGTCGCAGCGGCCGAAGTCCTCCTCGGTGATGCCGAACTCCTCCTTGAGCTCGTCGTACGTCGCCCGCAGGGCCGCGCTGCTCGAGAAGAGCGAGAGCTCGAGGTCCTCGAAGTTGGCGCTCCCCGACGGCTCGCACGTGATGGTGCGGGTCGCACCTTCCCGCGGGGTCGCCTTCTCGCACTGGTTCAGGAACGACTGCCGCGCGAGGCCCTCGAAGCCGGTGTCGCCGGTCGGCTCGTTGCCGTCGGTGACCGTGGGTGTGGTCGTCGTGGGGTTAGCCGTGGAGTCGTCGTCGCCGCCGAGGAGCATGAAGCCGGCGACCACGGCGACGATCGGGATGGCGATCGCGGCCGCGATCAGGGCGAGCTTCTTCCCCGAGAGCGAGACCGACTTGCCGTCGGACGGCGGGCCCGGCGGCGGCGTCGCCGGCTGCGACTCGGGCGCGGGCGTGGCGGCCGGCACCGCCGGCGTCTCGCCCGTGGTGGGCGGCGGGACGGGAGGCGCACCGGCGCCTGCGAGCACCGTCGCGCCGGCCGCGGCCGCCGGCGCGGCCGCGTGCACGGTCGCCGGCGCCGCGACGATCGACTGACCGCCGGACGTCCCGAGCGCGACCGCGCGCAGCGAGCGCACGAGGTCGCCGCAGGTCGCGAAGCGGTCCTCCTTCTTCTTCGCCATCGCCGTCGCGACGATGTCGGTCAGGGCGAGCGGGACGTCGGGACGCTTCGCGCTGAGCCGCGGCGGCGGCTCGGCGAGGTGCGCGTGGATCACGGAGCCCTCGGTGTCGCCGACGAACGGTGGCTCGGCGCTCAGGCACTCGTAGAGGATGCAGCCGAGCGCGTAGAGATCGGTGCGGCGGTCGATCTCCTTCCCCTCGATCTGCTCGGGCGCCGCGTACTCGTACGTGCCGAGGAAGTAGGCCGCCTTCGTCAGCCCGCGCGAGGACGTCTGCTTGACGACCCCGAAGTCGGTCAGGAAGGCGCGGTCGGACGGGCGCGCGATCAGGACGTTCGCCGGCTTGACGTCGCGGTGGATCAGGCCCTGCTCGTGAGCCTGGTCGAGCGCGCTCGCCACCTGCTCGATGTAGAAGAGGGTCTGGCCGAGCGGCAGCGGCCCCTCCTGCTCGATCAGCGAGCCGAGGTCGGATCCCTCGACGTGGCGCATCGCGATGTAGAGGAAGCCCTCGGACTCGCCGGCGTCGTAGATCGGGATGATGTTCGGGTGGTCGAGCGCGGCCGCGAGCTGTGATTCCCGGATGAAGCGCTCACGGAACGTCGCGTCGGTCGCGAGCGACTGCGAGAGCACCTTGAGCGCGACCATGCGGCCGAGCCGCACGTGCTCGGCGGCGTAGACGACGCTCATCCCGCCGCGGCCCAGCACGCTCTGGATCCGATATCCACTGAACTCGGTGCCGGGAGCCATGTCCCAGCCTCTAGGTGAAGCCACCGCACACTCCGTCGTCGATACGACTGCGCCAACCCACCGCGCTTCGCAACGATTCTAACCCTGTCTCGGCCGGATTCCGAAAAAAGCCCCCCACCGCCGCCTCCAGGCGCTTGACCGCAGCCGCCGCGATCGCCCAAGATCTGGTGCCGGCGGCCAGGGAGCCCGGTTGGCGAAAAACCTCTACATCACGGCAATGGAGCCGGAGTCCGGCAAGTCCGTCGTCGCGCTCGGGCTGATGGAGCTGCTCTCGACGAGGGTCGAGCGGCCCGGCTATTTCCGGCCGATCGTCACGTCCGAGCCCGATCCGGCGATCGAGCTGATCCGCCGCCGCTACCGGCTCGACGCTCCGCCGGAGCAGCTCTGGGCGCTCACGGACGCGGAAGCGCTCGCGCTCGACGACTACGAGGAGCTGCGAAAGCGCGTCGTCTCCGCGTACAAGGCCGTCGAGGGGCAGTTCGACTTCGTGCTGTGCGAGGGAAGCGACTTCGGCGGCGCCGCGCCTGCGCTCGAGTTCGGCCGCAACGCCGACCTCGCCAACGAGCTCGGCGCGCCGGTGCTCGTCGTCGTGCGGGGCGGCGGCGCCGAGGAGACGGCGACGGCCGTCCGCACGGCGCGGGACGCGCTCGCCCACAAGGGGTGCGCGCTCTTCGGCGTCGTCGTCAGCCGCGTGCCGCCCGAGCAGCTCGACGCCGTCCGGCAGGGCCTCGCCGACGACGACGCCGCCGCCGGGCCGGTCTACCTGCTGCCCGAGCGGGACGAGCTCGCCTACCCGTCGGTCGCCGAGGTCGCGGCGCACACCGGCGCCGCGATCGCATTCGACGGGGACGGGACGCTCGACCGCGAGGTCCGCGACGTCCGGATCGGCGCGATGAGCGTCGAGCACTTCCTCGACCACCTCGTGCCGGGAACGCTCGTGCTCGTGCCCGGCGACCGGCCCGACATCCTCGTCGCCTGCCTCGCCTCGGCGGTCTCGGACACCGTGCCGGCGGTCTCCGGCGTCGTCCTCACGGGCGGCTACCCGCCCGGCGAGCAGGTCCGGCGCCTGCTCGCCTCGGCGCCGTTTCCCGTCCTGGAGCTGCCCGTCCTCACGCACGAGGCGGCGGCGGCCGTCCAGGGAGCCCGCGCCCGGCTGCGGCCGGACGACGAGCGCAGGATCGCCACCGCCCTCGGCCTGTTCGAGGCGAGCGTGGACACCGCCGAGCTCCAGAGCCGGATCGCGCTCGAGCGGCCCGCCCGCGTGACGCCGATCATGTTCGAGTACGAGGTCCTCGAGCGGGCGAAGCGGGAGCGGCGGCACATCGTGCTGCCCGAGAGCGGCGACGCGCGGATCCTGCGCGCCGCCGAGATCCTGCGCCGCCGCGGCGTCGTCGAGCTGACGCTGCTCGGCGACCAGCGGGACGTGCAGGCCAGCGCGGCGGCGCTCGGCGTCACGCTCGACGGCGTCGAGATCGTCGATCCGCGCACGTCGCCGCTGCGGGAGGAGTACGCCGGGCGGCTCTTCGAGCTGCGCAAGCACAAGGGGATCACGGAGGAGCTCGCGCTCGACGCCGTCTCCGACCCGAACACGTTCGGCACCCTGATGGTCGACGCGGGGGCCGCGCACGGCATGGTCTCCGGCGCCGAGCACACGACCGCCGACACGATCCGGCCGGCGCTGCAGCTGATCCGCGCGCGGCCGGGCGTCTCGGTCGTCTCCAGCGTCTTCTTCATGTGCCTCGCCGACCGGGTGCTCGTGTACGGGGACTGCGCCGTCAACGTCAGGCCCGAGCCGGCCCAGCTGGCCGACATCGCGATCAGCTCGGCGGAGACGGCGGCGAGCTTCGGCATCGAGCCGCGCGTGGCGATGCTCTCCTACTCGACCGGATCGTCGGGGACCGGCGACGACGTCGACGCCGTCCGAACCGCGACCGAGGCCGTCCGCCTGCGGCGCCCCGACCTCGAGGTGGATGGCCCGATCCAGTACGACGCGGCCGTCGACGCGGGCGTGGCGGAGCTGAAGCTGCCCGGCAGCAAGGTCGCGGGCCACGCCACGGTGTTCGTCTTCCCCGACCTGGCCACGGGCAACGTCGCCTACAAGGCCGTGCAGCGCTCCGCCCACGCCGTCGCCGTCGGCCCCGTCCTCCAGGGCCTCCGCCGGCCGGTCAACGACCTCAGCCGCGGCTGCACGGTCGCCGACGTCGTCAACACCGTCGCGATCACCGCGATCCAGGCGCAGGGCCCGGACTGACCGCCGCACGTCCGCCGGCCGGGGTAGGGTCGGCGGGTCGAGCGAGGCAAGGAGGGAGTCCGATGACAGCAGTGGCGGTACCGACCGAGAACACCGGGCCGCTCGGGCAGCGGCGGGGCGTCGTCTTCGTGCTCCTGATCGGCCTGATCACGTTCGGCATCTACTGGGTGTACTGGGCCTTCAAGACCCAGGAGGAGATGAAGCAGCACACGGGGGTCGGGGTCGGCGGCGTCCTCGGCCTCGTCATCTGGATCCTCTTGACGCCCGTCAGCGCGTTCCTGATTCCGTCCGAGGTCGGGCAGATGTACCGGCGCGACGGCCAGGAAGCGCCCATCGGCGGCTGGACCGGGCTCTGGCTGTTCCCCGGCGCCCTGCTGATCATCCCGGCGATCGTCTGGTGGGTGAAGGTCCAGGGCGCGCTCAACCGGTACTGGGAGTCCAAGGGGGCGCCGACCGCCGTCTGACACCGCTCGCGCGGCTCAGCCCGGCGCAGCGGCGAGCAGGCGCTCGACCTTCGCGACGACCTCGGGCGTGGCGAGCCCACGCCACCAGAGCGTCGTGCGGCGCCGGACGACGTCCTCGGCGCTCGTCGCCCACTCGTGACGGACGGCGTACGCGACCTGCGCGCCGAGGTCCGGCCCGTGCGGGTGCAGCGGCTCGAGCAACGCGGGATCGGCGTCCGCCTCGGCGAGCACGTCCGGCGCGAGCCCGCCGTACAGGTGCGCCAGGTAGGAGCGCGTCGCCGCGTCCAGCCCGGCGGGGTGGCGGGCGAGGCGGCCTGCGACCGCGGCCAGGTCGGCGGCGCCCGGCAGCGGGACCGGATCCTCGTCGAGCCGCCCGAGGCCGAGTGCCGGCGCGAGACGCCGGAGCGCGTCCAGCGCGATCCGCCGGTACGTCGTCAGCTTGCCGCCCGCGACGGTCAGCATGCCCCCCGCGCCGATCAGGAACGCGGTCTCGCGCCGCGCGCTGACCGGCCCGCCCGGGGACGCGGGCAGCACGCGGAGGCCGGCGAACGCGGCACGGATGCGGTCGGCCCGGAGGACCTCCGGGTCGACGGCGACCGCCGCCTCGGCGAGCACCGTCGCGACGTCGTGCTCCGTCACGGCGACGTCGTCCGGGTCGCCCGCGTAGGGCTCGTCGGTCGTGCCGAGCAGGAGCATCCCCTGCCACGAGTACGCGAACGTGACCCGGGCCTTGTCGTGCGGGATCGCGAGCGCCGCCGACCACGGGAACTCGAGCGGCAGCAGGACGTGCACGCCCTTCGAGAGCTGCCCGTACGGCTCGGCGCCCGGGTCCTCGAGCCGTCGCAGCCGGTCGAGCCAGGGTCCGGTCGCGTTGACGACCGCCCTGGCCTCGACCGAGAGGGTCGACCCGCCGATGCCGTCCCGGACCTGTGCGCCGCAAACGCGCCCGCCGCCGCGGTGGAGCTCCGTCACCTCGGCGTAGTTGAGGACGGTCGCCCCCGCGGCGGCCGCCGCCGCCACGTTGGCGAGGCAGAGCCGGCCGTCGTGGGTCGAGGCGTCGGCGTAGACCCCGCAGCCGCGCAGGCCCTCCAGCCGGAGGTCCGGCACGCTGCGCCGGGCGCGCTCCGGCGGCGCCAGCCCGCCGAGCCGCTCCCGGGCGATCGTCGAGTACGTCCAGAGCCCGGCCTGGACGACCGCCGGCCGGTACGGGCCGTGCTCGTAGAGCGGCAGCAGGAACGGCAGCCGGCGGACGAGGTGCGGGGCCACCGTCCGCAGCAGCACGCGGCGCTCGCGATGCGCCTCGCGCACCAGCCGGACGTCGCCGAGCCGCAGGTACCGCAGCCCGCCGTGGATCAGCTTCGACGACGCCGTCGAGGTGGCGGCGCCGAAGTCCCGCCTGTCGACGAGCGCCACCGCGAGCCCCGCCCGGGCGGCCTCGTTGGCGATGCCGGCGCCGATGATGCCGCCGCCGACGACGAGCAGGTCGAAGCGGCGCCCGGCGAGCTCCGCGAGCGCGCGCTCGCGGGTCGCCGCCGCGGCTGGAGGCGTCAGAAGTTCTCCGGGCACCAGGGCTTCTCGCTCGTCGCGAAGAGCGCATCGGCCCGGGCGATCCCGCCGCGGGCGCCCTCCTCCGCGAGGCCGGCCCGTGCGAGCTCGGCGAACGAGAACCCCCCGAGATAGGCGGCGCCGAGGGCGCCGACCGCGAGCCTGACGTCGGGCCGCCGCCGCGTGCGGCGGACGTCGCCGCCGTCGATCGTCCACCTGCCGACGTTGCCGGCGAGCTGGTCGTCGTGCGTGACGTCGACGGTGACCCGGCCGTCCGCTCGGTAGCCCCGGGCCGCGAGCGCGGCGCCCACGTCGACGAGCCGGAGCCACAGGCCGTCCTGCACGGTCGCGCGCAGGGCGTTCATCCGGGAGGTCAGGAGGAGCAGCGGGTGGTCGACCGGCAGCCGCCAGACGTCGAGCGCGTCGGTCCAGTCGATCTCGAGCAGGAAGCGCCAGATCTCCCGGGTCGCGCGGTCGCTCACGCCGAACGCCTCCTGCACGCGGATCGTCCTCTTCCAGTCGATCCCCGAGCCCTCCTGGGCCAGGCGGTAGAGCGCGTAGCCGGCGGGGCGCCCGTCCAGCTCGAGCACGGCGCGGTTGAGCGGGCCGGCGCCGCGGCGCCACTCGGGCCGGTCCCCGAGGATCCGGTGCTCCCACCAGTCGGGCGACCGGGACAGGAAGCCGGCCGAGCGGCGGCGGACGCGTTCGTAGACCGGCGGCAGCCGGCGCAGCGCCTCGTCCGCGTCGACCAGCCGCACCTGGCCCTCACGGGCCGGCAGGTCTTGCCGCAGCGCCGCGTCCGTGCGCTCGGCCTGGATCATCAGCTGCAGCGACGCGAGCCCGTAGCCGAAGCGGCCGTAGATCGTCTCCTCGGACGCCCAGAGGGCCGCCAGCGGCTCGCCTCGCTCGTGGACGTCGGCCAGCTGCGCCGTCATCAGCCGCCGCAGCAGGCCTCGCCGCCGGTGCGTCGGCAGCACGCCGACGACGGTGATGCCGGCGCAGCGGACAGGCCCGCCGGGCACGGTGAGCTCGAACGGGAGCGCGCCGGCGCCGGCGACGACCGCTCCCCCTTCGAAGACCGCGTGCAGCCGCTCGGGCGGCAGCACCCGTGCGAACCGCTCGGCGTCCTCCTCGCTCGGGGCCCAGCCGAAGTAGTGCCCGATCGCGCCCGCGGCACCGCGGAACTCGCCGAGATCGCGGACGGTGCGGACGCGGTACGCCACGGCGCCCATCCTAGGCGGGCTCGCGGCCGCCGGCGCTCAGCCCGTGAGCTTCTCGAGCGGCGCGTACTCGAGCATCAGCCGGCGCTCGCTGCCGTCGCGCTCGAACCGGACCGTGACGACGCCGCCGGGCTCGACCCGAGTGACGACGCCCTCCCCCAGCGAGCCGTGGCGCACGGAGTCGCCGGTCTGGAGCGACGGCAGCGACGCCTCCGCCCGCGGCGACACCTGCCGCGGCGACGAGGCGTAGCCCGCCCACGACGAGGGCCGCAGCCGCTCGCGCTCGACCGACCCGGGCAGCTCGTCGATGAAGCGCGACGGGAGGTTGTAGTCGCGCCGCCCGTAGAGGGAGCGCGCCATCGCGTGCGTCAGCGTCAGGCGCTCCATCGCCCGTGTCATGCCCACGTAGCAGAGACGACGCTCCTCCTCGATCTCGTTGTCCTCGATCGAGCGCGAGTGCGGGAAGATCCCCTCCTCCATCCCGATCACGAAGACGCCGCGAAACTCGAGCCCCTTCGCGTTGTGGATCGTCATCAGCGTCACGAGGCCCCCCTCGTCGCGCAGCCCGTCCTGGTCGGAGACGAGCGAGATCTCCTGGAGGAACCCGGACAGGCTCGGCTCCTCGCGCGCCGCGCGGTACTCGCGCGCCACGCCGACGAGCTCCTGCAGGTTCTCGATCCGGCCGCGCGCCTCGATCGTCCGCTCGGCCTCGAAGGCCTCGATCGTGCCGCTCCGGGCGAGCACTGCCTCGATCAGCTCGTCGACCGGGAGCTCCTGCGAGGCCGACTGCAGTGACTCCATCAGGGTGCGGAACCCGCGGACCGCCCGCGCGGACGCGGTCGCCAGCCCCGCCGCCTCCGGGTCGACCAGCGCCTGCCAGAGCGAGATCGCGCGCGCGTCGGCGTGCGTGACGAGCCGCTGGATCGACGTGTCGCCGATCCCACGCCGCGGCCGGTTCGCGATTCGCATCAGCGCGACGGCGTCGGACGGGTTGTCGAGCGCGGTCAGGTAGGCGACGGCGTCCTTGATCTCGGCCCGCTCGTAGAAGCGGGGGCCGCCGATCACCTGGTACGGGACGTCCTGGCGGACGAGCACGTCCTCGAGCACGCGCGACTGCGCGTTCGTCCGGTAGAAGACGCCCAGCTCGCTCGCCGACCAGCCGCCCTCCACGAGCCGCGCGATCTCCGCCGCGACGAAGCGCGCCTCGGCGTGCTCGTCCTCAACCTCGATCACCTGCACCGGCTCGCCGGTGCCGAGGTCGGAGAAGAGCCGCTTCGGCTTGCGCTCGCGGTTGTTCTCGATCACCGCGTTCGCCGCCTCCAGGATCGCGTTCGTGGAGCGGTAGTTCTGCTCCAGCGCGATCACCCGCGTCCCCTGGAAGTCGCGCTCGAACCCGAGGATGTTGCGGATGTCGGCCCCGCGGAACGCGTAGATCGAGTTGTGGGTGACGAGACCGTTCGCGACGAAGTTGTGGGTGCGCTCGATGTCGAGATCGAAGACGGGCCCGTCGAGCGTGACTCTCCGCACCGACTGCACGACGTCGAACGCTCCGTGCTCGTCGACCATCACCATGCCCGGGCGGACCGCGACTGCCGGAGTGAACGGCACGGAGTTCCGATCCACGCGCTCGTCGCCGGCCTGGGCGGCCAGGCGAGCGGTGAACCGCACGGACACGTCGAGCGCCGCCTCGACGTCTTCGACCCTCTCCACGAGCCGGCCGAAGTCGGCGAACGCCGACTCGTGACGCCAGCCCTCTGAGCCCTTCCGAGCCGGTCGTACGGAAAGCCCCGCTCGCTCGAGCGCCCGGCGCCCCTCCGAGTCGTAGCCGAAGAGCGAAACACGATGCATCGGAGTGCTCCCACGAGAATCGCCGCACAGCGACACGGTCAGCCGTCGTCGCATTCGGCTCCCGCTCGTCGTCGTGGCCGCCGTGAAGTGCGGGTGCTCGAAGCTCAGTCCTTCCTGGTCGAGCAGCAGCCGGCCACTCGACTCCGTGTCCAACGCGGCGAACACGCGGTCGAGAAGCGCTTGGCTGCCGACGAGGCTTCGGCCCTCGTGGCCGGCGTAGGCTCGAGCGACGAACGGGAGAGTCGGGATGCCGTATCGCATCGAGACGATCGTCTCGGCCACTCGCGCCTCGGCCTCCGAGGGGTGGGTCGAGAGCACCCAGGTCGCGTCGGCGTGCTCCTGATTCATCCGAAACGCCGGTCCCGGGAGCGGTTGGCGCTGCCCGTCCGTGTACGTCCGCGAGGTTCCCACGCGAAAGCCGGTGCCACGTTTCCACATCAGATACGTCATGTGGAGCTGCGGCGTCCACCCCGCCTTGTACCCGGCGAAGTGCATGTGCTCCGGCGTCGACACGACCGTTCTTCCGGACGCCGTGCTGATCGAGACGCCGGCACGGCGGACGGATCGGTGAACGCGGCTGACCCTCGCGGGCCCGAACGATCCACTCCCCAGACACGAAAGGACCTCGTCGCCCTCCTCGACATGCTCGATCGGCCGGGTCGTGCCGTTCGCCATCGTCACGAACGTCCCCGCGACGAGACACTGGTCCGGGTCGCCGACCGCGAACACGTTGCCGTGCTCGGCGGCGAGCAGCCGCAGCAGCCGGTACTGGGCGTGGTTCGTGTCCTGGTACTCGTCGACGAGGACGTAGCGGAACGCCTGCTGCCAGCGCTCGCGCGCCTCCGGGAACCGGTCGAGCACCTCCACGGTGAGCATCAGCAGGTCGTCGAAGTCGACGGCGTTGGAGCCGAAGAGCTTGCGCTGGTAGAGCGCGTAGGCCTCGGCGACGGTCTGGTCGTAGAAGGACGCGACCCGCGACATGTACTCGTCCGGGCCGACCAGCTGGTTCTTCGCGTTCGAGATCTGCACGTGGATGCCGCGCGGCGTGAACCGCTTCGGATCGCGGCCGAGCTCCTCGAGGCAGGCCTTCACGACCCGCACCTGGTCTGCCTGGTCGTAGATCGAGAAGTTCGAGCGGTAGCCGAGCCGCTCGGCCTCGCGCCGCAGCATCCGCCCGCATGCGGCATGGAACGTGAGGATCCAGATCGCACGGGCGGTGCGACCCAGCATCAGCTCGAGCCGCTCGCGCATCTCGCCGGCCGCCTTGTTGGTGAACGTGATCGCGAGGATCTCGTTCGGCTTCACGCCGCAGAAGCGGATCAGATGCCCGACGCGATGGGTGAGCACGCGGGTCTTCCCCGACCCGGCGCCGGCGACCACGAGTACCGGGCCCTCCGTCGTCAGGACCGCCTCGCGCTGCGCCGGATTCAGGTCGGAGAGGTACTCCTGCGGCGTGGCGACGGACACCGCTCGATGCTAGCTGCGGCCGTCCGCGACGAGCCGGCCGTGTCCCGAAAGGCTCTTCGGGGGGCTTTACCGTCACCGTCTGCCGACCGACAAACATGGAAGAATCCTGGCCAGCCAGAGTCGGTCACAGCGGAGTCACACTGCCTGCGGCAATCACTTTTCCGGCGCGCGAACGCGGTTCGCGGCGTCCCCGAGCGCGACACGCGTGATCCGCCCGCTGCGAGACACCGACCTCCCGGCCCTGACGGAGCTCGTGCGCGCGCTCCTGCCGACGATGGTCGTGACGACGGCGGGCCTCGACCACGTCCGGCGCTGGACCGACTGGTGGGTCGCCGAGGAGGACGGTGCGATCGTCGGCGCCGCCCGTGCCGGACGTGGAGGGCGAGCCTGGGTCGGCGTCGACGCGGACGCCCGCCGGGGCGGGATCGGCGCCGACCTGCTCGAGCGCGTCGAGGCCCGCCTGCTCCGCTCGGGAGCGCACACGGTCGAGGGCTGGAGCGACGACGAGGCGGGCGCGGGCTTCGCGGCGGCGCGCGGGTACAGGCCGACGCGGGAGAAGCCGGTCTCCGTCCTCGAGCTCGGAGAGACGGAGCCGCCGCCGCTCGAGCCGCCGGCGGGCGTCCGGCTCCACCGGCTGCGACAGCTCCGCTCCCGTCTCCCCGAGCTGCACCGGCTCGCGCTCTCGTGCTACGCGGACGAGCCGACGGACGCTCCCGCCGAGGAGATGCCGTTCGAGCGCTGGCTCGAGGAGGACATGGGCGTGCCCGACATCGAGCCGGACGGCAGCGTGGTCGCGGAGGCCGACGGCCGGCTCGTCGCCTACGGGATCCTGATGACGGACGGCGCCGGCCGGGGCGAGAACGACTTCACCGGCACGCACCCCGACTACCGCAACCGCGGTCTCGCCCGCCTGGTCAAGCTCGCCTCGATCCACTGGGCGCGTGCGCACGGTGTCCGCGAGATCTGGACCGGGAACGACGCGGAGAACGCGCCGATGCTGGCGGTGAACCGGTGGCTCGGCTACCGCGTCACCCACGTGCGGGCGAAGCACGTGCGGGCACTCTGAGCCCTCAGCGCGGCAGGTGCTCGCGCTTCGACGTGGCCCACGCGAGGCCGGCGCCCGCGAAGGCGAGCAGCGCGACGGCCCCCGACCCCCCGAGCACGGCCGATGCCTCCGAGCCCGGCACCTCGCCCAACCAGCGGGCGGCCGCATAGCCGGCCGCCAGGCAACTCGCAGCACCGGCGGCGACGGCGAGCGCGAGACCGGCGCGAGCGAGGGGCGCACGGTCGAAGACGGCGGCCGTGACCGCCACGACTCCGAACGCGAGCGACGCGAGCCACAGCCCCGTCGCCAGCTGCTGCGCCCACGCGAGATCTGCGGGCTTCACCGCCCACGTCGCCGGCGGCAGCGTGTTCTCGGGGATGCCGTACAGCGGCAGGACGAGCAGGATCAGCGCTCCGAGGGTGAGCACCGTCGCCCGTCTCGTGGCGTGCCGGGCCGACTCCTCGCAAAACGCGCGCGCGACGACCTCGACCGGGCCGAAGGCCTCCGTCGCGCGCCGCTCGGCCTCGCCCGGCTCGACTCCCTTCGCGACGAGCGCGGCGGCCGTCTCGCGGAGATGGGACTCGGCCTCCCGGAGAAAGCGCGTGCGGCGGGTGCTCGGCAGGAGCCGTCCGAGCTCCCGGAGATACGCCTCGATCGTCACGCGAGCACCTCCTTCATCGCGTCGGCGAGCTCGAACCACTGACGCCGCCGGCGGGCCAGCGTCGACTCGCCGCGGCGCGACAGCCGGTAGATACGGCGGCGGCGGCCGGAGACGACCTCCCACCGGCTCAGGAGCAGCCCCTCGCGCTCGAGCCGGTGCAGCGCCGGGTAGACGGTCCCCTCGGCCAGCTCGAACGTGCCCGAGCTTCGCTCCCGCAGCAGCTCGACGATCCGGTAGCCGTGCGCCGGGCCGCCCTGCAGCGTCGCGAGGAGCAACAGATCGACCTCTCGCTTCAATACCTCGCGTTGCACAGTATCGATCATATACCTCGGCTTCCGAGGTATCAACCGTGCGAGGCCCGCGGCTATCCTCGCCGCCGTGAGCGAGGACGCCGCACGGGGAACGGTCCTGCTCCGCGTCCCCGACCCGGACCGGCGGCTGGCGGCGGTCCGGCTCGTCTCCGACCTCTTCAAACGCCAGCCGCCGCTGCCGTTCCGCCGCGCGCGCGACGGTGACTGGGAGCTGTCGCTGCGCGACCTGAGCGTCGACCGGCTCGAGTACCGGCTGCAGCTCGTCGACGGCGACGGCGCCACGCGCGTGGTCCTCGACCCGGGCGCCGGCACCGCGGCGGGGCCGTTCGGGCTCCTGTCCTCGGTCGAGCTCGACGGCTACCAGCCGCCCCGGTGGCTGGCCGACGACCCTCCGCCCGGCCGGCTCGAGCCGCTCGAGCTCCAAAGCCGCTCGCTGCGGGCCACGGTCGGCGGGAAGCTCTGGACGGCCGCCGAGCTCGGGCAGGGCGAGCCGGCGCCGCTGCTCGTCGTCCACGACGGGCCCGAGTACGCCGAGTACTCGGCGCTTGTGCGCTTCCTCGAGTCGGCGGTCGCCCGCGGCGATCTGCGCCCGCACCGGGCGGCGCTGCTCGCGCCCGTCCAGCGCGACGAGCACTACTCGGCGTCGACGCGCTACACGCGTGCGCTGGCGCACGAGCTTCTCCCGGCGCTGTCGACGCCGGCGCCGGCGCTCCCGGGCGCGCGTTTCCGCGTCGGGATGGGAGCCAGCCTCGGAGCCCTGGCGATGCTCCACGCACACCGGCTCGAGCCGGCGACGTTCGGTGCGCTCGTCCTCCAGTCGGGGAGCTTCTTCCGGCGCCGGACGGACGGGCACGAGCGCGACTTTTCGCGCTTCGGGCGCATCGCCCGCTTCGTCGGAGGTGTCCTCCGGGCAACGTCGTGGGACGCGCCCGTGCCCGTGGCGCTGACGTGCGGCTCCGGCGAGGAGAACCTGGCGAACAACCGGGCCCTGCTCGCCGCCCTCCGGCAGCAGGGCTACCCGGCGACGCTGCACGAGGTCCGGGACGGGCACACCTGGACGGGCTGGCGGGACGCGCTGGCGCCGACGCTGCCGCGCCTGCTCGCGGACGTGTGGGCGTGAACCGCCGCGCGCTCACGGTGGCCGGCGGCGGCGTCCTCGCGTACGGCCACTGGGGGCGTCCGCTCATCGCGTTTCCCTCCGAGCAAGGGCACGCGGGCCAGTACGAGGAGCGCGGGATGGTCGACGCGATCCGCCCGCTGCTCGACGCCGGCAGGGTCAAGCTCTACTGCGTCGACAGCCTCGACGCGTCCACCTGGGCCGACCACGGCCTGCCGCTCGAGGAGCGGGCACGCCGGCACGAGCGGTACGAACGCTGGCTGCTCGACGACGTCGTCCCGTTCATCGCGGACGACTGCGGCGGGGCCGGCGAGCTGATCGTCACGGGCCCGAGCTTCGGCGCGTACCACGCCGCCAACGTCGCCCTCCGGCACGCGCACGTGTTCCCGCTCGCGCTGTGCCAGAGCGGCGTCTACGACGTGTCGACCGTCGGCTGGGGCGAGCGGGGCGACGCCGTCTACTTCCAGAACCCGATGGACTACGTGGCCAACCTGCACGGCGACCACCTTGACTGGCTGCGGGGTCGCGTTAGCGTCCTGCTCGTCTGCGGGCAAGGGCAATGGGAGGACACGACGGGCGCGCTCGACAGCACGAAGCGGTTCGCGGGGTTGCTCGCCGAGAAGGGGATCCGCCACGAGCTCGACCTCTGGGGGCGCGAGTACCCCCACGACTGGCCGTCGTGGCGCGCGCAGCTCGCCCACCACCTCCCCCGGCTCGTCTAGTGCGGCGTCTCGTAGTGATTCACCGGTTTCTCGATCGCCAACGCCTCTGTCCACGCGCCGCACTAGCGGGCCGGACAGGTCCGGCCCCTACTGGGTTTCCGGTGCAAGGTTTGGAGAGGGCGCACTGATGCCCGAGCACCTGATCGGGCTGCTGCTCGGCACGGAGGAGGACTGGCCGAGCACGTTCGAGCGGCTGGTGGAGCGCATCGGACCGGTCCGCCACGGCGGCGAGACGCACCGGTTCCCGACCGAGCGGATCGTCGTCGAGCCGTTCGACCTGCGCTACCGCCCTCGCTACCGCCTCGTGATCGACCGCCTCGCCTGGTGGTACGACGTCCCGCGCGAGTGGCTGAAGAAGATCGCGCTGATGAACGACGTGTACCTGCTGAACAACCCGTTCACGTTCCAGGCGATGGAGAAGCACTCGGCGTACTGCGCGATGATGCGCCTCGGCCTGAAGGTTCCCGACACCTGGCTGATCCCCCACAAGCTGCCGCCCGACAACCCGCGCTTCCTGCCGACCGCGGAGCGCTACAACGCGCCCTTCGACCTCGACGAGATCGGGGACCGCGTCGGCTACCCGCTCTTCATGAAGCCGTTCGACGGCGGCCAGTGGGTCGGGGTGACGCGCATCGGCGACGCAGGCGAGCTCCACCGCCGCTACGACGAGTCGGGCGAGCGGCTGATGCACCTGCAGACGGCGGTGGAGGACTTCGACGTCTTCGTCCGCTGCCTGTCGATCGGCGCCGAGACGATGGCGATGCGTTTCGACCCCACCCGGCCGCTGCACGACCGCTACCAGGTCGAGCACGACTTCCTCTCCCCCGGCCTCGGGCACGAGGTGGTGACTGTCAGCCGGTTGGTGAACGCATTCTTCCGCTGGGAGTTCAACTCCTGCGAAACGATCGTCAAGGACGGCGAAGCGTTCCCGATCGACTACGCGAACGCGTCGCCCGACGTGGCGCTGACGAGCCTCCACTACTACTTCCCGTGGGTGATGGCGGCGCTCGCGAAGTGGTCGCTCTTCTGCCTCGCGACCGGCCGGAAGATGCGGGTCAATCAGGACTTCGAGCCCTACTTCGCCGTCGCGGCCGACGACGCGCTCGGCTACGACGAGAAGCTCGCCGCCTACCGCCGGCACGCGGACGCCTACTTCGACGTCGCGTCGTACGAGGAGTTCTGCGCCGGGCCGCTGCGCCACGTCGACGAGGCGTTGCTGGAGCTCGTCTCGAGCCCGTGGTTCGACGAGCTGCTCGTCGAGACGGTGCACTCGACGTTCCCCCAGCACGAGCACGAGGAGTTCGTCGCGCACTACCGCGGCCTGCTCGGGGCATGGGCGCGCGACGCGGCGGCGGGCTGATGCTCGCCGAGGCCTCCGTCGACGACCTGCCCGCGGCCGCGGAGCTCCTCAGCTCGCTCTACGCGGACGGGCTGTTCACGGTCGCGGGGATGCGCCACCGGCTGGAGTGCGCGCCCTCGTGGGTGCAGCGTCGCCTGCTCAAGTGGGAGGAGGGCGAGCGGCTGGTGGGCTGGGCGTCGTGCGGGCTCGACCACTTCTCGGGCGACCGGGAGCTCGGCTTCGTGGATGTGTCGGTCGACCCGGAGTTTCGGCGCCGCGGCATCGGCGCCGCGCTGCTCGAGCGTGCCGTCGAGCACGTGAGCGCCTGCGGCGCCACCCGGCTCGAGGCGTTCGGGACCGACGACGACCAGTCGCGTGCGTTCGCCGAGGCGCGCGGCTACGCGGTCAAGGCGCGCCTGCGGGCCTCGTGCGTCGACCCGCGCAAGCTGCCGCCCGCGCCGCCGCCGCCGCCCGGCGTCGAGCTGCGACCGTTCTCGGAGCTGGCGCCGGAGGCGATCCACGCCGTCGATCTCGTCGTCTCGCGCGACATCCCCAACGAGGAATCGATCGACGGACTCGACACTGCCGCCGTCTGGACGACCCAGTTCTGGCGCGACCCCGAGGTGGACAAGGAGCTGAGCCTCGCGGCCGTCCTGGCGGGCGAGGTGGTCGCGATCACGATGTTCCGCAGCGACCTCGAACGGGGCCGCGGGGAGAACGACATCACGGGCACGCTGCCCGCGCACCGCGGCCGCGGTCTGGCGACGCTGCTCAAGCATGCCTCGCTGCGCCTCGCGGCCGAGCGGGGGATCACGACGGTGAGCACGGGCAACGACGAGGAGAACGCCGCCATGCTCGCGATCAACACGAAGCTCGGCTACCGGCCGTCGTCCGCGTGGATCCGCTGGGAAGCCGCCGTCTGAGAGGCGTCACCGCACCACGGCCAGCGCCGCGACGAGCGCCGCGGTCTCGGCGACCTTCGCCGCCGCGCCCAGCAGGTCCCCGGTGACGCCGCTCAACCAGCGCCGGTAGAAGAGCCCGAGCACGACGCAGACGGTCGCCGCCGCCGCGGCGGCCGCGAGACCGGCGGCGCCCGCAGGCAGGGCGAGCACGAGCGCGAAGGCGAGGCCGAGCGCGACCTGCCAGGGCCGCAGCCCCTCGAGAACGGCGCCCTGTCCGTCGCCGGGCCGCGCGCTCGGCAGCGCGGCGGCGAGCGGGAGCGTCACGGCCCGCCCGGCAGCGCCGGCCGCGAGGCCCGCGAGCGCCGCGTCGCCGGCGCCGCCCAGCCCCGCCAGCGCCGCGGAGTCCACGAGCAGCACGACGACGAGCGCGGTCGCCCCGAAGGCGCCGATCGCGTGGTCGCGGAGGATCTCGAGCGCGCGCTCGCGGGTCGCGCCGCCGAGCGCGTCCGCCGTGTCGGCGAGCGCGTCGAGGTGCATCGCACCGGTCAGCAGCGCCGCGACCGCGACTGCGAGCGCGCCGGCCGCCTGCGCCGGCAGCGGGCCGGCGAGCACGTCGGCGGTCAGCCCGGCAGCGGCGCCCACGGCACCCCCGACGACCGGGAACAGCGGCGCTGCGCGCGCGACGTCGTCCGGTCCCGCGACCACGAGGCGGCCGACGGGGACCCGGGTCAGGAACGCGACCGCCACGAGGGGCAGCCGGAGCAGGCCGGCCGGGCTCACCGGCCGGTGTCGGTGACGCCGGCCGCGTCGAAGGTCGCCATCTCGGCGAGCACCGAGCGCGCCGCCGCGACGAGCGGGAGGGCGAGCGCCGCGCCGCTCCCCTCGCCCAGCCGGAGGTCGAGGTCGAGGAGCGGCTCCAGGCCCAGCGCCTCGAGGACCGCGTGATGCCCGGGCTCGCTCGACCGGTGCGCGGCGACGAGGTAGCCGCGGGCCGCCGGCGCCAGCCGGACCGCGAGGAGCGCCGCGGCTCCGCTGATGAACCCGTCGAGCAGGAGCACGGCACGCGCGCCGGCGCCCGCGAGCACCGCGCCGGCGAGGACGCCGAGCTCGAAGCCGCCGACTGCGGCCAGCGCGCCGAGCGGATCGGCCGCCCGCGGCTCGTTGGCGTGGAGCATCCTCCTCACGACCGCGGCCTTGTGCGCGACCCCGGCCGCGTCCAGCCCGGTGCCCGGCCCGCAGACCTCGGCGGGGTCGCGGTCGAGGAGCACCGCGACCAGCGCGGCCGCGGCGGTCGTGTTGCCGATCCCCATCTCCCCCAGCGCGAGCAGCGTCGCGCCGTCCTCGACAAGCTCGCGCGCGAGCGCCGCGCCGCGCAGGATCGACTCGGCCGCGTGCCCGCGCGTCATCGCAGGCCCCTCGGCCGCGTTCGCCGTGCCGCTGCCGAGCCGGAGATCCCGGATCGAGGGATGGCCGAGCGGCTCGACGACGCCGGCGTCGGCGACGACGAGCTCCGCGCCCGCCAGCCGGGCCAGCACGCAGACCGCGGCGTCGCCCGCCGCGAACGTGGCGAGCATCTGCCGCGTCACCTCCTGCGGATAGGCGCTCACGCCCTCCGCCACGACACCGTGGTCGCCCGCGGCGACGAGCACGACCGGCCGCAGGGTCGCCGGCGGCGACTCGGCCCGGATCGCCGCAAGCCGGACGGCGAGGCGCTCCAGGCGGCCGAGGCTCCCGCGC
>DATBMD010000098.1:0-25355 GCA_036555085.1 Gaiellaceae bacterium | reverse complement strand
GAGATCGAGCGGATCGTGCGGGCCGAGGAGGAGCGCTTCGGCGAGACGCTGGAGCGGGGCACGAAGCTGTTCGACGAGCTCGCCGGGAGAGAGTCGATCTCGGGCGAGGACGCGTTCACGCTCGCCGCCACGTACGGGTTCCCGATCGAGCTGACGGTCGAGCTCGCCGAGGAGCGCGGGCAGCCCGTCGACGTCGACGGCTACCGGATCGAGATGGAGCGCCACCGCGAGATCTCGCGCGCCGTCGGCGAGACCGACGTCCAGCGGGCGGCCGACTTCGCGCGTGAGGCGGGGTTCGCCACCGAGTTCGTCGGCTACGCGAAGACCGAGGTGCTGACGCAGCTCGGCGCCGTCGAGGAGCTCGGCGACGGCACGTTCCTGGCGAAGCTGCGGGACTCCCCCTTCTATCCCGCCGGCGGCGGCCAGGTGACCGACGCCGGCACGCTCGAGCTGGACGACGACGCCACGGTGGCGGCGGAGCTCGTCGAGGCGTACCGATTCGAGGACGACCAGGCGCTGCGCTTCCGCGGCACGGGGTTTTCGGCCGGCGACCGCGTCAAGGCAGTCGTGCCGTGGAAGATCCGGTTCCCGACGATGGCGAACCACACGGCCACGCACCTGATGCACCAGGCGCTGCGCGACGTGCTCGGCGACCACGTGAAGCAGGCCGGCTCGGCCGTGCGGCCGGACAAGCTGCGCTTCGACTTCACGCACGGACAGCCCCTGACGCCCGAGCAGCGGGTCGACGTCGAGCGCCGCGTCAACGAGCGGATCTTCGAGAACCTCCCGGTCGTCACGTTCGAGACCCCGATCGACGAGGCCCGCAGGCTCGGCGCGATGATGCTCTTCGGCGAGAAGTACGGGGAGATCGTCCGCGTCGTCGAGATCCCCGGCTACTCGGCCGAGCTCTGTGGCGGCACGCACGTCCGCGCGACCGCGGAGGTGGGCGCGTTCGCGATCCTCTCCGAGAGCTCGGTCGGCGCCGGCGCCCGCCGGATCGAGGCGGTCACGTCGGGCGAGGCCTACGCGTACCTGCACGCCCGCGCGCGCGAGCTGGACGAAGTGCGGGGCGAGCTCGAGCGGCTCCGCCGGGAGTCGCGCCGCCGCGCTCCCACGGTCGCCGCGAACGTCGTCGAGGCGCAGGTGCGGGTGCAGGCCGGGATCAACGTCATCGTCCAGTCGGTCGAGGGCCTCGACGGCGACGCCCTGCTCGAGCTGTCGGACCGCTTCAAGCAGCGGCACGCTCCCGCCGCGGTCGTGCTCGGCTCGCTGGAGGACGGTCGGGTGCACCTGGTGGCGAACTTCGACCAGGGAGTCGCCGAGCGCGTCAGCGCCTCCGACGTCGTCCGGGGCGCCGCCGCGCTCGTCGGGGGCGGCGGCGGCGGCCGGCCGACGATGGCGCGCGCCGGCGGCAAGGAGCCGGAGAAGCTCTCGGACGCGCTGGCCGAAGCCGAGCGGCTGATCCTCGCCGCCCTGTGAGGGTGCTGGCGCTGGACTACGGCGCGGTGCGCACGGGCGTCGCGCTCTCCGACGCGACGGGGACGATCGCGAGGCCGCTCGGCGTCGTCGAGCGGGCAGCGGCCCCGACGGGGCTGGAGCGGATCGGCGCGCTGGTCCGCGAGCACGGCGTCGAGCGGGTCGTCGTCGGCATGCCGCTGACGCTGCGCGGAGAGCGGGGCGAGCAGGCGCAGGAGACCGAGCGGTTCGTCGCTGCGCTCCGCGAGGCGCTCCCCGTCGCGGTCGAGACGTTCGACGAGCGGTTCACGACGGTGCTCGCCGCGCAGCTGCCTTCGTCGACGCCCGAGGACGCCCGCGCGGCGGCGCACCTGCTCGCCGGGTACCTGGAGCGCGCGGGGCAGTCCGAATGAGACGTCCTTTGCCACCCTCGCGACCACCGTCCCTGATCGGCGCCGGCAGCGACAGCGGCCGGCTTCAGGGGTGCTTGCGCGAACGGCAATCCACTGCTGCGGATTCCCGTTGTTGCGCAGAGAGCGGGCAGGCATGACCGGGCGCGGCGCCCTCGTCCTCGTGCTGCTCGTCCTCGTGGCGGGAGGCATCGGCGTCGCCGCCTGGGTCGGCACCTCCTCGGACGGCGACGCGGCCCCGCCGCCCCCGCCGCAGCCGGTCGCGGCGCCGCGGCCGCTCCGGATCATCTTCCCGGAGGGCTTCACCCGCTCCGAGATGGCCGACCGCGTGGACGCCGTGCGCGAGATCGCGATCGACCGGCGCGGCATCACGCCACGGCTGACCAAGCAGGGCTACCTCGCCGCGACGAAGGTCGCCGTGCCGCCGCCGCAGTTCAGGACGGACTGGGAGCGAGGCGTGATCGAGGGCTTTCTCTTCCCCGCGACCTACGACTTCACGAGGCTGACGGGCGCGAGGCGGCTCGTCGCGGACCAGCTGCGGACGTTCAGGCGGCAGTGGGCGAAGGTCGACCTGCGCTACGCGCGCTCGAAGAACCTGACGCCCTACGACGTGCTGATCATCGCCTCGATGGTCGAGGAGGAGACGGCCGTGCCCGCCGAGCGGCGCCTCGTCGCCGCCGTCATCTACAACCGGCTCCGCAACGGGATGCCGCTCGGGATCGACGCGACGATCCGCTACGGGCTCGGCATTCCCGGCACGGAGTCCCTGACGAAGAAGGCGCTCGCGACCGACAGCCCGTACAACACGCGCCTGCGCACGGGCCTGCCGCCGACGCCGATCACCAACCCGGGGCTGGCCTCGATGCAGGCCGCCGCGCACCCCGCGCAGGTCGACCACCTCTACTACGTCCGCAAGCCGGGCTCGCTCTCGCACTTCTTCACGGCCAGCGAGAGCGAGTTCCTCCGCAAGGTCTGCGAGTACGGTTACGCCTGCGACTGACGCGGTCGTTTCGCCCGTGGATGGCGTCCCGTCGTCAGGTGCTCCTATCGCCCCCGGCCCTGTCGAGCCCTGAGCCCCCGAGGTACCGTTTCGTGTCAGGCGCGTGACGCCCAGGTGGCACCTGGGACTGGTCTTTGCCACGGCGGCCCGCTCGCCGGCGGGCCGCCGGCGTTCGTGCGAATCTCCGGCGTATGATCGAGATCCGCGGCACGACGACGCTCGTCGGCCTGCTCGGCTGGCCGACCTCGCACTCGCTCTCGCCGCCGATGCAGAACGCCGCCTTCGCCGCGCTCGGCCTCGACTGGGCCTACGTCCCCCTGCCGACGCCGCCCGAGGCGCTGGGGGACGCCGTGCGCGGCCTCGTCGCGACCGGCTTCGCCGGCGCCAACGTGACGATCCCGCACAAGCAGGCCGTGATCGAGCACTGCGACGAGCTCGACGAGGTCGCCCGGCACGGCGGATCGGTCAACACGCTCGTCGTCGAGGACGGCCGGGTGCTGGGCTCGAGCACGGACGGCGCTGCCGTCACGGGCCAGATCGACGCGGGCGGGCGGCGGGCGCTGGTGCTCGGAGCCGGGGGAGCGGCGCGCGCGGTCGCCGCCGCGCTCGAGAGCGCCGGTGCCCACGTGGCCGTGGCGAGCCGCCGCGATCCCGCGTGGCCCCCGAGCGGCGACGGCTTCGAAGTGCTCGTCAACGCGACTCCGGTCAAGGACGAGGTGATCGTCTGGCCGCGGCCGGGCCAGCAGGTGGTCGACCTGGCCTACAACCCGGACGGCGACCCGACCGCGCTGATCGTCGCGGCGCAGGCGGCGGGCTGCCATCCCTGCGTGGACGGCCTCGACGTGCTGCTCGCGCAGGGCGCCGCCTCGCTGGAGCGCTGGACGGGCCTGCCCGCGCCGCTCGTCGCGATGCGGACGGCCCTGCGCGGCACCTCGTGACTGATCGTCACATGGCCGGTCTAGGCTTGAACGGGTGAGCCTCGGACTCGTCAGCGCCGGCGAATCGCACGGGCCCGCGCTCGTCGCGATCGTGACGGGGCTGCCGGCCGGGCTGCGCCTCGAGCGCGAGGCGATCGACGCCGACCTGGTCCGTCGCCAGCAGGGCTACGGGCGGAGCCCGCGCCAGCAGCTGGAGACCGACCAGGTCGAGGTGCTCGCCGGGCTGCGGCACGGGCGGACGCTCGGGACGCCGCTCGCGCTGGTCGTCCGCAACCGCGACCACGCGAACTGGACCTGGGGGATGAGCCCCTGGGAGCCGGAGGGGGAGCCGAGCGGCAAGGGCGCGAAGGCCGTGACGCTGCCGCGCCCCGGCCATGCCGACCTGGCGGGCGTGCTCAAGTTCGGACACGCGGACGTCCGCAACGCGCTCGAGCGAGCGAGCGCGCGCCACACCGCCGTGCACGTGGCGGCCGGGGCGGTGGCCAAGGCGCTGCTGGCCGAGATCGGCGCGGCCGTCGAGGGGCGCCCGGTCGAGGTCGGCGGCGCCGCGGGCGACGCGGGCATGCGCGAGGCCACCGACGCCGCGCGCAAGGACCGCGACACGCTCGGCGGCATCGTCGAGGTCGTCGGCACGGGCGTGCCGCCGGGGCTCGGCTCGTACGCCGAGAAGGCCGATCGGCTCGACGCGCGGCTCGCCGCGGCGCTGATGGGGATCCAGGCCGTGAAAGGCGTCGAGATCGGCGAAGGGTTCGCGCTGGCCCGGAAGCGCGGGTCGGAGGCGCACGACGAGATCGACCCCGGGCCGACGCGGAGGACGAACCGCGCGGGCGGCATCGAGGCCGGGGTCTCGAACGGCGAGCCGGTCGTCGTGCGGGCCGCGATGAAGCCGCTGCCGACGCTGATGAAGCCGCTGGGCTCGGTCGACCTCGCGACCGGCGAGCCCGCGCAGGCGCTGGTCGAGCGAAGCGACGTCCAGGCCGTCGAGGCGCTCGCGGTGGTCGCCGAGGCCGCGGTCGCCTGGGAGCTCGCGCGCGCGGCCCGGGAGAAGTTCGGCGGCGACGCCGTGGACGACTTCGCGGCCGCGCACCGCGCGTACCTGGAGCGGATCGGCTGGGCGTCTCGCGTCCGCTGAACGCGCTCGGCCGGCACGTCGCGCTCGTCGGCTTCATGGGCGCGGGCAAGACGACTGCCGGCCGCGAGCTGGCCGCGCGCCTCGGCAGGCCCTTCGTCGACGTCGACGAGGCGATCGAGGCGCACGAGGACGCCACGATCCCGGAGCTGTTCGAGCGCCACGGCGAGCCGGGGTTCCGGCTGCTGGAGGAGCGGGCGACGGGTGAGGCGCTCGCCGCCGGCGAGCCGGCCGTGCTCGCGCTGGGAGGAGGCGCGCTCGGCGCGGGCGCGACCCGCGACGCGCTTCGCGCGCGGGCCTTCACGATCCTGCTGGAGATCGACTCCGCCGAGGCCTGGGAGCGGGCCCAGGGCGGCGATCGCCCGCTCGCGCGCGACCGGGAGAGCTTCGACGCGCTCTACGCGTCACGGCTGCCGGCGTACGAGGAGGCGGCCGACGGGCGCGCCCGCGACGTCGACGGTGCAATCCTGGAAGCGGCGGGCGTGCACGTCCAGGTGGGCGCCCTGTCGCTGCTCGACGCCCTCGTCCCCGGGGACGGCCCGGTCGAGCTCGTCGTCGACGCGAACGTCAACGGCATTCACGGCGTGGACGCGCAGCTGGTGCTGGGCGCGCGCGGCGCGGCGACCCACGAGGTGCCGGCGGGGGAGGCCGCGAAGGCGCTCGCCGTGCTCGAGCGGCTGCTGCGGGCGCTCCGCGCCGGCCGGGACGGGACGCTCGTCGCGCTCGGCGGCGGCGCTACGACCGACCTCGGCGGCCTGGCGGCCGCCCTCTACCTGCGGGGCATCGGCTGGGTGGCCGTGCCGACGACGCTCGTCGGCCAGGTCGACGCCGCGATCGGCGGCAAGACGGCGATCGACCTGCCGGAGGGCAAGAATCTCGTGGGGGCATTCCACTGGCCGGCGCGCGTGGTGGTCGACGCCGCGCTCCTGGAGACGCTGCCGGACGCCGAGCTCACCAACGGCCGGGCGGAGGTCGTGAAGACGGGGCTGCTCGCGGGCGACCGGGTGTGGGAGCGGCCGCTGCACGAGCAGGTGAGAGCGTGCGCGGCGTTCAAGGCGGCCGTGTGCCTGCGCGACCCCGGCGACCGCGGCCCGCGCAACCAGCTCAACCTCGGGCACACGTTCGCGCACGCGCTCGAGGCCGCCGCCGGGTACCGGCTGCCCCACGGGCGCGCGGTCGCTCTCGGCCTGGTCGCGGCGCTCCGGCTCTCCGTCGACCACCTGGGCCTCGATCCCGAGACGGCCGCGGAGGTCGAGCACGTGCTGCGCCCGCAGCGGCTGACGGTCGACCGGGAGGCAGCGTGGGCGGCGCTCGCGCGCGACAAGAAGGCCGAACGGGGAACGCCGCGGCTCGTCCTGCTGGAGGCGCCGGGGCGGCCCAGATGGGGCGTCGAGCTGCCGGAGAAGGACGTCAGGGCGGCGCTGGACGGCCTGATCGCCTGATCGCCCGCTCGACCGACGCACGAGATCACGGGTGGTTTTGTTGTCCGTTGAGGACAGGTGGTCTACACTCTGCGCGCGTCCGACGA
Source organism: Gaiellaceae bacterium (assembly GCA_036555085.1). GTDB lineage: Bacteria > Actinomycetota > Thermoleophilia > Gaiellales > Gaiellaceae > Gaiella. The sequence goes on along the minus strand of DATBMD010000098.1, from coordinate 18,895 downwards.
GGACGTTCGGGAGGGGACGACAAGCCGGGCGCTCTTCGGCCCGGTGAACGAGAGGGGTTACTGCGGTGATGGGCGTACGACGGTCGCCGAGGACCGTTGCGTTCGGGACGACCTTGCTCGTCTCGCTGGTGCTGGCCGTGCCTGCGTCCTCGCAATCGGGAGACCCGACGTCCGCCGAGCATCGGGTCGCCGCCCAGGTGGGCAGGCAGGCGCGCGCTCTGCCCGGGCTCGACTCGCAGCTGTCCGATGTGGCGAGAGCCGCGCAGCGATCGGGCGCCGGCGCGGCGCTCGGCGTGGCGCGCGCGTCGGGGATCGAGACGCGGGCCGCCGCCGTCCGCGTGATCGTCGAGGCGCAGGAGCAGGCCTCGGCCGGCGCTGCGGCAGCCGTTCGGTCGCTGGGCGGCGTCGTCGAAGCGCAGTATCGATCGCTGGTGCAGGCGCGGGTGGCACCGAGCTCCCTGCGCGAGCTCGCCGATCAGCCGGCCGTCGGCGTGGTTCGGGTGCCGGAACGGCCCTACGCGGCGGCTGTCGCGGGCGAGGGCGTGACCCAGTCGAACGCGTCCGTCTGGCACGCGAACGGCCTGACGGGTGCCGGCGCGAAGGTCGCCGTGATCGACCTCGGTTTCGCCGGCTATGCCGATCGCCAGGCGACCGGCGACCTTCCGGCCGGCGTCACGGCGGTGAACTACTGCGCCGACGGCTTCGGGAATTCCGACCACGGCACTGCGGTTGCCGAGGTCGTGCACGAGGTGGCTCCGGACGCGCAGCTGTTCCTGATCTGCGTCGAGACGGCGGTGAATCTCGGCCAGGCCGAGGAGTACGTCAAGGCCAACGGGATCACCGTCGTGAACCATTCCATCGGCTGGTTCAACACCAGTCGCGGAGACGGCTCGGGCGGCGCCGGGACGCCTGACTCGATCGTCGCCGACGCGGCCGCGAACGGCGTTCTCTGGGTGAACGCCGCCGGCAACCACGCGGAGCAGCACTGGAGCGGGACCTTCCGCGACGTCGACGGCGACAAGCTGCACGAGTTCGCGGGCGGCGACGTCTTCGACGACGTCACGATCTTTCCGGGCGAGACGGCCTGCGCCTATCTGAGGTGGGATTCCTGGCCGACATCGGGGGACGATTTCGATCTCTTCCTCTGGGACAACACGCTCGGGGAGATCGTCACGAGCTCGCTCAATTCTCAGGAGGACGGCCATCCGCCCGTGGAGAGCCTCTGCGCCGGCAATTCCGGTGCGGTCCCTGCCAGCGCGTCGCTGGTCATCGCGCGGTACTCGGGGTCAGGTGCGCCAAGATTCGATCTGATCTACGACGGCAGCGACGCGCCCGAGCACGCCGTGCCGGCGGGAAGCCTGCTGGAGCCGGCCTCCTCGCCGCACGCGCTGGCCGTCGGCGCGGTCTGCTGGCAGACGGGCGGCCTGCAGCCGTACAGCTCGCAGGGCCCGAACAGCGCCGGGCTCACGAAGCCGGACCTCGTCGCGCCCGACGCCGTCTCGTCCGCGACCTACGGCTCTGCGGGGGGCTGCTCGGGTGGGTTCGCCGGCACGTCTGCCGCGTCTCCGCACGTCGCCGCCGCCGCGGCGCTGTGGCAGGGAATGGGCCCCGCGCTCGGCGCGGGCGAGCTGCGGAGCCGGCTGCTCTCCGGCGCGCTCGACCTCGGGCCGGCGGGCGCCGACAACCTCACCGGCGCCGGCAGGCTGCGCATGCCGACGACCGCGCCCACGCCGCTCGGCTACGTGGGCGGCTCCGCAACGGCCGGCTCGATCACCGTCTCGAGCTCCGTGAATCCGAACGGGGTCGCCGCCGACGCGTTCCTCCAGTACGGGCCGACCACCGGCTACGGCTCGCAGAGCCATGCCGTGCCGGTTGGGTACGGCACGACTCCGACGTCGTCGCCGCCGATCACGATCGACGGCCTCGCGCCCGCCACGGACTACCACGTGCGGCTGGTCGCGCGAAACCCGTTCGGGCAGGTGACGTTCACGGACGCGGTGTTCAGCACCAACGGGCCGCCCGTGGTCACCTCTGCGACGATGGCGGCGGAGGCGGGCGGGAACGCGGCCGCTCTGCAGGGGACGGTCAACTCGCGGGGCCTGCCGACGACCGCCTACTACGAATACGGGACCACGACCGCCTACGGCCGGCAGACACCGGCGGTCTCGACGGGCACGACGATCCCGACCGCCTGGGAGTTCGGCCAGGTGGTGGGCGCGCTCGCGCCCGACACGACGTACCAGTACCGGCTCGTCGCCGAGAACGCCGCCGGCAAGGTCGTCGGCCAGAACGCGACGTTCGCCACCGGGCCCGGCCTGGCGCCAACGGTCACCACCGGCTCGGCCGGCTCGGTCGGCCACTCGTCCGCAACGGTGAGCGCGACCGTCGACTCGGGCGGGAACCTCGGGACGACGGTGCGCGTGGAGTACGGGCCCACCACCGCCTACGGAACGAGCACGGCGCCGACCGACGTCCCCTTCTCGACCGCCCCGCAGCCGCTGTCGATTCCGGTCTCGGGCCTCGCTCCGACCACGACCTACCACTACCGGGTGATCGCCGCCGGGCCGTTCGGCACCGCGGTCGGAGCGGACGGGACCTTCACCACCGCCCAGGCGCCGCCGCCGCCATCGGGCGGAGGCGGCGGTGGCGGCGGCGGCGGGGTCGATCTCGCCCTCTCGGGCGGCGTCGAGCCTCTGTCGGCGCCGGTCGGCGGGTCGTTGACCTGGCGGCTGCGCGTGACCGACAAGACGGGGGCGCTCGGGTTCGGGGTCTTCGTCGACGTCCAGCTCCCGACCGGGGTCACGCTCGGTGCGACGAGCGCCGACCGTGGCCCCGGGTGCAACCCGACCGGGACCAACCGGTTGCGCTGCAGCCTCGACTTCCTCTCCGCGGCGGCCCCCGTGGGCAACGTGACGCTGAACACCTCGGTGGCGGCAGCCGGCGAGCTGGTGCTCGTCGCGACCGCCGGCTACAGCGGGACGGATCCGACGCCGGCGGACAACTCCCTGACGCTGCGAGCGAACACGCCGACCGCGACGGTCACCGCCCCTCGGCCGCCGACGCGCACGCCCACCGCGGCGAAGGGGGTCACGAGACGGGGCACCGCGCAGGCGAACATGCTTCGGGGCACGAGGTTCGTCGACCGCCTCTTCGGCCTCGCCGGCAGCGACCGGCTCTTCGGCCTGGCCGGCGCCGACACGATCGACGGCGGCGGCGGGAACGACCGGCTCTTCGGCGGCCCCGGCGGCGACCGCCTCGTCGGCCGGGCCGGCGCCGACCTCCTCGACGGCGGCACCGGCAACGACCTCGTCCTCGCCCGGGACCGCACCCGCGATGTCGTCCGTTGCGGGCCCGGCCGCGACAGCGCCCGGGTCGACAGGTCCGACCGGGTCGCCGGAGACTGCGAGCTCGTGCAGCGACGCTGAGCCGAGCCCCGGCCTTGCGCCGGGGGAAGTATTGTCGTCACGTGCGCATCGAGGTGGTGAACGGCGTCAACCTCGACCTGCTGGGACGCCGGGACGCGCGCGTCTACGGGGACAGCTCGCTGTCGGACCTCGAGACGCAGGTGTACGCGTGGGCGCGGGAGCTCGGCGTGCAGGTGCGGTGCCGGCAGACGAACCACGAGGGCGAGTACGTCGAATGGCTGCACCAGGCGCTCGACGGCGCGGACGGCCTCGTGCTGAACCCCGGTGCGTGGACGCACTACTCGTGGGCGATCCGGGACGCGCTCGAGCCGTTCAGCGGGCCGGTGGTGGAGGTGCACATCTCCGACGTCGAGGCACGCGAGGAGTGGCGCCGGGTCTCCGTGCTGGAGGGGCTCGCGACGACGCGCATCGTCGGCCACGGCATCGACGGCTACCGCGAGGCGATCGCCTTCCTCGCCGCCGAGCGCCGTTGAGCCGGCTCGAGCGGCTCGCGTCGGCCGCGGAAGCGCCGCTGCTCGTCACGAGCGCGATCAACGTCCGCTACCTCACGGGCCTGGAGAGCTCGAACGCCGCCGTGCTCGTCGAGCCGGGGGCAGCGACCCTGTACACGGACTTCCGGTACGCGGAGGCCGCCGCCGCCCTCGACGTCGTGCCCGTCGTCGAGACGGGCCGCTATCTCGTCCAGGAGCTCTCCGTGCTGCTCGCGGGACGGCGGCTCGCGTTCGAGGGGGAGCACCTGTCGTTCGCCGACCATGCGCGCCTGGCGGCGGCGGGGATCGAGCTCGTCGCGACGTACGGCGCGGTCGAGGGGCTGCGCGCCGTGAAGGACGCCGGCGAGCTCGAGGCGATCCGCCGGGCCGCGGCCCTGGCGGACGCCGTCTTCGAGGAGCTTTCCGCCGAGCGCTTCACCGGACGCAGCGAGCGCGAGCTCGCCTGGCACGTCGAGCGCCGCTTCCGCGAGCTCGGCGCCGAGAGCGTCTCGTTCGGGGTCGTCGTCGCCTCGGGCCCGAACGGCGCGCTCCCGCACGCGCACCCGGGCGACCGCCGGATCGCGGCCGGCGAGCTCGTCGTCGTCGACGCCGGCTGCGTCGTCGACGGCTACTGCTCCGACTGCACCCGCACCTACGCGACGGGCGAGCTCTCGCCGGAGCTCGCCGACGCGTACGCAACCTGCCTCGCCGCGCAGCTCGAGGGGCTGGCCGCCGTGCGCCCCGGCAGCACGGGCGCCGAGGCGGACGCCGCCGCCCGTGACGTGATCGCGGCGGCGGGCCTGGGCGAGCGGTTCGGCCACGGTCTGGGCCACGGAGTCGGGCTGGCCGTGCACGAGCGGCCGACGCTCCGGCCCGAGTCAGCGGACGTGCTCGAGCCGGGGAACGTCGTCACCGTCGAGCCCGGGATCTACCTGCCGGGCGCCGGCGGCGTGCGCATCGAGGACCTCGTCGTCGTCACCGACAGCGGCTGCGAGCGGCTGACGCGCACGGCGAAGGAGCCGGCGCTGGTCGAGTGAGTACACTGCGCGGCCGGGAATGGCCGAGATCGTCTCCACGAACCAGTTCAAGAACGGCATGCACATCGAGCTCGACGGCTCGCCGTGGCGCATCGTCGAGTTCCAGCACGTCAAGCCCGGCAAGGGCGGCGCGTTCGTCCGGACGAAGCTGAAGAGCCTCGACTCGGGAGCGGTCGTGGACAAGACGTTCCGGGCCGGCGAGAAGTTCGCGCGGGTGCACACCGAGGTGAAGAACGTGCAGTTTCTCTACGACGACGGCAGCGACGCCCACTTCATGGACGAGGAGACCTTCGAGCAGTTCGCGCTCCCCCGCGGCGACGTCGCCGACGTGCTCGACTACGTCCTCCCGTCGACCTCCGTGCAGATGCTGCAGGTGAACGGCGAGCCGTCCGGCGTGCAGCTCCCCGCCTCGGTGACGCTGGCGGTGACCGAGACCGAGCCCGGCGTCAAGGGCGACACGGTCTCGAACGTCACCAAGCCGGCGACGCTGGAGACGGGCGCCGTCGTGCAGGTGCCGCTCTTCGTCAACGTGGGCGACCGGATCAAGGTCGACCCGCGCGAGGCGCGCTACATCTCCCGCGCGTAGCGCCGGCGGAGCCGCCGGCCGAGCAGCCGGAATGCTCGGCGGCTTCGCACTACGATGCCGCCATGCCGCAGCTCGTCGACACGACGATCCGCCTCCTCTCGCAGGAGCCGCTGGCCGGGACGGTCCCGACCGGAGAGGTGCTGCGGATCGCCGAGACGCTCGACCGCGCGGGCTTCGCCTGCCTCGAGGTGTCGGGCGGCGGGGTCTTCGACGCCGCCGTGCGGCGCGGCGTCGAGAGCCCGTGGGAGCGGATCCGGGCGCTCGACGCCCGCACCACGACGCCGCTCGGAATGGCGCTGCGCGGGCGCTTCCTGACCGGCTCGAAGCCCGTCTCGCCGGACATCGTGGAGCGCTTCGTCTCCTGCGCCGCCGAGAACGGGATTGACGTCTTCCGCCTGCACGACCCGCTCAACGACGTCTCCAACCTGCGCGAGGCGGGCGCGGTGATCGTCCGGGCCGGCAAGGAGTTCTCGGCCGGGCTCGTCTACAGCCCCGGCCACACGGGGCAGGTCGGCGCGCTCGTCGAGCAGGCGCGGGCGCTGCCCGAGCTCGGCGCGTCGAGGGTCGTCGTGAACGACCCGACCGGGGCGCTGCTGCCACACGTCACCCAGGAGCTGATCGAGCGGATCCGCGAGGCCACCGGGCTCCCCGTCGGCCTCTACGTGCAGGGCGCGACGGGCACGGGCCTCGCCAACGCCCTCGTGGCGACGCGCGTCGGCGCCGAGCTGGTCGCCACGGCCGTGTACCCGCTGGCGCTGTCGCTCCACCGGGTCGCGGGCGAATCGCTCGTCGAGATGCTCGACGGGCTCGGCCGGGAGACCGGCGTCGACGTGGCGCGCCTCTGGGAGGCGGCGGACGTGATCGACGAGCACATCGGCGACGTGCCGGTGCCGCCGCTGGCGCCGCGGATCGCGGTCCGGGCGGCCGAGTACGACCTCCCGGCCGGGCTCGTCGCCGCGCTGGACATCCACCTGCGGGCGCACGCGGCGAGCGACCGCCTGCTCGACGCGCTCGAGGAGCTCGGGCGCATCCGGGCGGAGGCGGGCTGGCCCCCGCTCGCGGCGCCGATCGGTCAGATCCTCGCCTCCCAGGCGCTCCTGAACGTCCTCTCCGCGCGCCGCTACGGGACGGTGATCGACGAGTTCCGGCAGCTGGTCGAGGGCGGCTACGGGACGACGCCGGCGCCGATCGAGCCGACGGTCGAGCGCGCCGTCGCGCTGCTCAGCACCGGGGCGACGCTGTCGGAGGACCCGCCGAGCGCCGAGGACGTCCGCGAGGCGGCGGAGGGCCTCGCCGCGAGCGAGGAGGACCTCGTCCTGCTCGCGATGTTCGGCGAGGAGGCCGCGTCGCTCCTGCGCACGATGCGCCAGCGGCACTCGCGGGAGGCGACCCTGCTCGCGGGCGACGTCGACGCGACGCGGGCGGAGCGCATCCGGGAGCTCGTCCGGATCGTCCAGGAGAGCGGCGTCGCCGAGGTGGAGATCGAGGACGAGGGCATGCGCGTCTCGGTGCGGCGAAGCGACGAGCCGCTCCCGCAGGTGTCGACCGCGCTCGCGAACGCGACCGACGCGGCCGTCGAGCGCGAGCCGGCCGTGGAAAACGGCCTCACCCGGGTCGAGTCGCCGATGGTCGGCGTCTTCTACCGCGCGCCCCAGCCCGGAGCGCCGCCGTTCGTGGAGATCGGCGACGTGGTCGAGAGCGGGCAGACGCTCTGCCTGCTGGAGGCGATGAAGCTCTTCAACGAGCTGAAGGCGGACGTCGAGGGCCGCATTCGCGCGATCCACGCGGAGAACGCGCAGGCGGTCGAGTTCGGGCAGCTGCTCTTCGAGCTCGAGCCGATCGCGGCGCCGCCGGTCGTCTAGCCGTGTTCTCGCGCGTCCTCGTCGCGAACCGGGGCGAGATCGCGGTGCGCGTGATCCGCGCTCTCCACGAGCTGGGCGTCGAGGCGGTCGCCGTCTACTCGACCGCCGACCGGGACGCCCTGCACGTGCGCATGGCCGACCGGTCGGTCTGCCTGGGCCCGCCCCCCGCGGCGGAGAGCTACCTGCGGATCCCGAGCGTGATCGCCGCCGCCCAGACGACCGGCTGCGAGGCGGTGCACCCCGGCTACGGGTTCCTCGCCGAGAGCCCGGCGTTCGTCGACGCCTGCGCCGCCAGCGACCTCGTCTTCGTCGGCCCCGGCTCGGAGGTGATGGCGCTGCTCGGCGACAAGACGCGGGCGAAGGCGGCCATGCGCGAGGCCGGCGTGCCGCTGGTGCCGGGCACGGACGAAGCCGCCGGCCCCGCCGAGCTCCGCCGGGCGGCGGCCGAGATCGGCTACCCGGTGCTGCTGAAGGCGGCTGCCGGCGGCGGCGGGAAGGGCATGCGCGTCGTGGCCGGCCCCGAGGAGCTCGACACCCTCTACACGGCGGCGCGGGCGGAGGCCGAGGCCGCGTTCGGCGATGGGTCGCTCTACCTCGAGCGTGCGCTCGTCCCGGCGCGTCACGTCGAGGTGCAGGTGCTGTGCGACGCCGACGGCGGCGTCCTCACGCTCGGCGAGCGCGAGTGCTCGATCCAGCGGCGCTACCAGAAGCTCATCGAAGAGTCGCCCTCGCCGGCGCTCTCGGACGAGACGCGGGAGGCACTCGAGGCGGGCGTCGAGCGCGCCTGCCGGCAGGTCGGCTACGTCAACGCGGGCACGTTCGAGTTCCTCGTCGGTCCCGACGGCCCGCCGTGCTTCATCGAGGTCAACTGCCGGCTGCAGGTCGAGCATCCCGTCAGCGAGCTGACGACGGGACTCGACATCGTGCGCGAGCAGCTGCGGATCGCCGCCGGGGAGCGGCTCGACGTGACGGGCAGGGCGCCGCGCCGCGGCCACGCGATCGAGATCCGGATCAACGCCGAGGACCCGGCGCGCGGCTTCGCGCCCGCGCCCGGCACGGTGACCCGCTTCGAGCCGCCGCTCGGCCCCGGCGTCCGGGTCGACACCGCGGTCGTCGACGGCGCCGCGATCCCGCCGCTCTACGACTCGCTGATCGCGAAGGTCGTCGTCGGCGACGCGACGCGCGACGCGGCGATCGACCGCGCCGTGCGCGCGCTCGGCGAGCTCGAGATCGAGGGGATCCCGACGACCCGCGACCTCGCGCTCGACATCCTCCGCTCGGAGGGGTTCCGGAGCGGCTCGTACTCGACCAGCTACCTTGCCGAGATGGAGCACCGCCTGCCGTCCCTCTCGGCGGCGTGACCGCCCGGGTCGGCCGCCGCCGCTCGCGGCGCACCGCGCTGTTCCTGCTCTACCAGTGGGACCTGACCGGGCAGCCGCTGGCGTCGCTCTACGAGGGGACGCCCGACGAGTTCGCGCTGGCGCTCGCGGAGGCGGTCGCCGCCCGGGCGGAGCCGCTCGACGAGCGGATCACGGCAGCCGCCGAGGCCTGGACCGCCGACCGGCTCGGTACGCTCGAGCGGAACATCCTGCGGATCGGCGTCTACGAGCTGGAGGAGGGGACCGTGCCGCCAGAGGTGGCGATCAACGAGGCCGTCGTGCTGGCGAAGCGGTACGCGTCCGAGGACGCCGGGCGACTGGTGAACGGCATCCTCGGCCACGTCGCCCGCGAGGTGGCCGCATGACCGTCCAACCGAAGGGTGGCGAATGACATCAGGCGAGGCGCTCCAGCGCGCGGAGGAGCTGCTCGAGCGCCTCCGCGGCAAGCTCGACCAGCTCGACCGGCTCGCCCAGACCGGGGATGCGGACGCCGCGGTCGACGACCTAGCGGAGATCGCCGAGATCGCGAAGCAGATCGAGGCCGAGATCGGGCGCGCGCGGACGGCGGCCGATGCGGGCGCCTGACGAGCTCCGGGAGCTCGTCGAGGCGTACCTCCGCGACCTCGCCCTGACGCCCGAGCTGGGCGGCCTCGAGGGGTCGATGCGCTACACGCTCGACGCGGGCGGCAAGCGCGTCCGGCCGGTGCTGTGCGTCGCGACCGCCGAGGCCGCCGGCGCCGAGGCGGAACGTGCCCTGCCGGCCGCGGCCGCGGTCGAGCTCGTGCACACCTTCTCGCTCGTGCACGACGACCTGCCCGCGCTGGACGACGACGACGAACGGCGCGGCCGGCCCAGCGCGCACGTCGCGTTCGGCGAAGGCGTCGCGCTGCTGGCGGGCGACGCGCTGCTGGCGGAGGCGTTCCGGCTTGCGCTCACCTACCCGTCGCCGGCGGTCGCCCGCGAGCTCGCGACAGCCACCCTCGGCATGATCGGCGGCCAGTACCGGGACGTCACGGGCGACGATGCCGACCTGCAGGCGCTGCACCGGCTCAAGACGGGCGCCCTCTTCGAGGCGTCGATCGGCTGCGGGCTCTGGGCGGCGGAAGTCCCCGAGGCCGACCAGCGACCGTGGCGGGCGTTCGCCCGCGACCTCGGGCTGCTGTTCCAGGTCGTCGACGACCTCATCGACGGGGACGGCTATGCGGCCCGCCTCGGTGAAGAGGGCGCGCGGGGACTTGCCCGGCAGGTGGCCGAGGGCGCGCACGGGCGGCTCGCCGCGATCCCCGCCGACACGGCAGTGCTGGGCGAGATCCTCGACGCCCTCGCAGTGCGCACCGCGTAGCGCCCGGCGAGACGCGGCTCAGCGACGTTGCAGCGAGTACCGTCCGTCGTCGCCGGCGACGACCTCGACCGTCTCCCCGGCCGTCGGCCCGCCGAGCCGCGCTTCCTCGCTCGACACGGTGCGGGTATACGCGCGCACGCGCCTCATTCCGTATCCTCGTTCCTTCGCAGGCGATGGATCGCGCCACGGGGGATCTCCAGCCTCTCGACCCTGTCCAGCTGCCAGTCGACGCTCATCTCCCCGAGGAACGTCTTCGCATGAGTGCGGCCAGGATCCGCCAGGAGCGCGGTGCCGCCGTGAGCGACGACCTCCGGCAGGAGCGCTGCCAGCTCCTTCGCGTTGCGATCCTCGTAGAGGACGTCGGCCGCCAGGACGAGACCCGCCGGCTCCAGGAAGGCGGCGTCCGACCAGCGCACGAGCGCGGTCTCCAGGGTGACATCGTTGCGCTCGGCGTTCTGCTTGGTCGCGCGCAGAGCATCCTCCGACCAGTCGGTGGCGAGCACGTCACCCCCGGCGAGCGCCGCCGTGATGGAGACCAGCCCGAGGCCGCATCCGAGCTCGAGCACGCGCACGCCCGCGAGCGGCAGCGCGTGGACGTGCCGCGCGAGCGCGACCGCGCTCGGCCACAGCTCCGCCCAGTACGGAAGGAACTCGTCCCGCGCGAACGCCTCTTCGTCGATCAGGTCCTCCGCGCTGGCGGGCCGCAGGAGGCCGATCCTCCACGAACCGACGTCGACGTCCAGCGCGACCAGCTCGTCCACGAGCGCGATCGTGGCATTTAGCCTTGGCGGCGTGAAGAAGCGGGTCGACGTGCTGCTCGTCGAGCGCGGCCTTGCCGAGAGCCGCAGCCAGGCCCAGGCGCTCGTGCTGGCCGGTCTCGTCCCGGGCTACGACAAGCCCGGGGCGCAGGTCGACGAGACGGCGGTCGTGCAGGTCAAGCGCGCGGCCCGGTTCGTCTCGCGGGGAGGCGAGAAGCTGGCGAACGCTCTCGACGCGTTCGGTGTCGTGGTCGAGGGACGTGATTGCGCCGACGTCGGCGCCTCCACCGGCGGCTTCACCGACTGCCTCCTGCAACGGGGCGCCCGCCGCGTGATCGCGCTCGACGTCGGCTACGGGCAGCTGCACCCGCGCCTCCGAGCCGACCCGCGCGTGACGGTGCTCGAGCGGACGAACGCCCGCGACGTGCGCGAGCTGCCGTTCGCGCCCGGGCTCTTGACCTGCGACGTCTCGTTCATCTCCGTGCGCACGGCGCTGCCGCCCGTCCTGGCCCTCGCCGCGCCCGCCTGGGAGGCGCTCGTCCTCGTCAAGCCGCAGTTCGAGGCCGGGCGCGCCGAGGCGCCGCGGGGCGTCGTCCGCGACCCCGAGGTGCATCGAAAGGTGCTCGCGAGCGTGTCGAAAGCCGCGCAGGGCTGGGGTGCCGCGGTGGTGGGCGTCGTAGACTCGGAGCTACCGGGCCCGAAGGGAAACCGCGAGTTCTTCCTCCACCTCGTTCATCGCCCCGACGCGACGCGCACGGATGACATCGACCGCTGGATCGACGACGCCGTTGGCTAGTACCGTCACGCGGGCGGCGCTCTTCACGCACGGCAATCCGGCGCAGATCGGCTCGGCGATCTCCCGCATCCAATCGGTCGCCCGCAACTCCGGGGTCGAGCTGCTGATCGACGCCGACGAGGCCGAGAAGCACGGCGTCGCCGCAGCGGGCAACGACGTCGAGAACGCGGACATCGCCGTCGTGCTCGGCGGCGACGGGACGATGCTGCGGGCGCTCACCCGCTTCCTCGGCACGGGCGTGCCGGTGATCGGCGTCAACTTCGGCCGGGTCGGCTTCCTCAGCTCGGTGCCGCGCGACGATCTCGAGAGCGGGCTGACGCGTGTCTTCGCCGGCGCGTACGAGGCGTTCGAGCTCGCCACGCTCGAGCTCGAGGCCGGCGGGGAACGGCGGGTCGCGGTCAACGACGTCGTGGTGGCGACGGGGATCCTCGGCCGCATGGTCGAGCTCGAGTGGGCGGTCGGGGGCGAAGCGCTCGGCCGGGTGCCGTGCGACGGCGTCATCTGCGCGACCCCGTCGGGCTCGACCGCGTACAACCTGTCGAACGGCGGGCCCGTCCTGATGTGGGGGATCGACGCCATGGCGATCACCTTCGTCGCCCCTCATGCCCTGCACGCGCGGCCGCTCGTCGTCCCGCGCGGCAGCGACCTCGTGGTCGTGAACCGCACGGCCGACGTCCCCGCCGCCGTGCTCGCCGACGGGCACCGCGTCGTCGACGCGCCGCCCGGCGACCAGGTCGTCGTCCGGCTCGGCCCCGACCGCTCGCTGCTGGCGACGCTGCCCGAGGCGAGCTTCGTCAGGAGGTACCGGACGAGCTTTGCTGCGTAGGCTGCGCATCGAGAACCTCGTCCTGATCCGCGAGGCCGAGCTCGACCTGGCCGCCGGCCTGAACGCCGTCACGGGGGAGACGGGCGCCGGCAAGACGATCTTCGCGCAGGCGATCGGGCTACTCCTCGGTGCCCGCGGGGACGCCGCCGCGGTCGGCCCGGGCGCCGACGAGGCGTACGTCGAGGCCGAGCTCGACGTCCCGCCCGGGTTCTTCGACGAGGACGAGCACGCGGCGCTGGGCGAGCTGCGGCCGGAGGGCGAGCACGGTCTGGTGCTCGCGCGGCGGGTGTTCCGGGACGGCCGCACCCGCGCCTACGCCTGGGGGCGCGCGGTGGCCCGCGACGACGTCGCCGCGGCGGGCGAGCGGCTGATCGCGATGTCCGGCCAGTACGAGCAGCGCCGGCTGGCGCGGCCCTCGTTCCAGCTCGACGTCCTCGACGCGTTCTGCGGCCCCGACCAGCTCGCGCGACGGAAGCAGGCGCGCGACGCCTGGCGGTCGCTCACGGCAGCACGCCGGCGGCACGACGAGCTGTCGCTCGACGCCGACGCCGCCGCGGCGCGCCTCCGGGAGCTCGAAGCGCTGGTCGAGGACACGGACGGGCTCGAGCCCGGGGAAGACGACGAGCTCCGCGCCGAGCGCGAGCGGCTCCGGCACGTGGCCGAGCTCGGCGAGGGCGCCGGCGCGGCGGCGGCGGCGGTCGCCCCGGAGGACGGCGAGGGCGCAGCCGCGCTCGCGGCCGCCGCGGAGCGGGCGATCGCGCCGCTGGGACGGATCGCGCCCGAGCTCGCCCGGTCGGCGGAGGAGCTTCGCGATCTGTCCCTGCGCCTCCGGGAGCTGGGGAGCGACCTGCACCGCTTCGTCTCCGCGCTCGAGGCCGAGCCGGAGCGGCTCGAGGCCGTCGAGGCCCGGCTCGACACGATCGCGGAGGCCCGGCGCCGCTACCGCTGCGAGACGCTCGACGAGCTGCTGGCGCGCCGCGAGGAGGCGGTCGCCGAGCTCGACCGGCTGGGCGGCGGCGCGGACCCGGTCGCCGTGGCGGCCGCCGAGGTGGCCGACGCCGAGTCTCGCCTCGAAGCCGTCGTCGCGGCGCTCAACGACGCCCGCCGCGCCGCGGCGGCACCGCTCGCGGCCGCCGTCGCCGACGAGCTGCGCGAGGTCGGCATGGGGGAGGGCGAGTTCCACGTCGAGCTCCGCACGCGCGATCTCGGCCCCGCCGGCCGGGACGAGGCCGTCTTCCTGATCCGGCCCAACCCCGGGCTGCCGTTCGGGCCGGTGGCGGAGACCGCGTCCGGCGGCGAGCTCTCGCGCGTCGCGCTGGCGCTCGCGGCCGTCGCCGGCGGCGAGACGATCGTCTTCGACGAGATCGACGCCGGCATCGGCGGCACGACCGCGCACCGCGTCGCGGAGACGCTGCGCAGGCTGGCGGGCCGGGCGCAGGTCGTCACGATCACGCACCTGCCGCAGATCGCGAGCGCCTCGGACGCGCACTTCCGGGTCGAGAAGGTGCCGGGCGACCCGACCCACACGCAGATCGAGCGCCTCGACGACACAAGCCGCCGCGCGGAGCTCGAGCGCATGGCGGGCGGCCGGGAGTTCCTCGCCGCGCTCGCAGCGGAGAGCGGCACGTGAGCCGCCGTTCGCACGGGCGTCCCGGACCGGCGCAGCGGCACGCCCGCGGGCCCACCGCCTGCCGGTCCATCACCCCCCAGGGGGCGCGAACGCCCCCTGACGGAACGCTATGCGACATCCCGATACGTGTCAGTGGCACGATCGTGGAGGAACGGTGACGATCTCTCCACACGTCGGTCGTACCGTCGTCGAGCACAGCGGCCCGGCTCGCCTCGGCCGCCGCACCAAGGAGCTCGTGAAGCGGCTCCGACCCGGCGACATCGCCATCATCGACCACGCCGACCTCGACCGGGTCTCGGCGGAGGAGCTGGCCGAGGCCGGCGTGACGGTCGTCGTCAACGTCTCGCCGTCCGCCTCGGGCCGGTTCCCGAACCCCGGGCCGCTCGAGCTCGTTCACGCCGGCGTGACGCTGATCGACGCGCCGGGGGCGACGCTGTTCGAGGACGTCCAGGACGGCGAGCTGCTGACCGTCCGCGGGGCCGGTGTCTATCGCAACGGAGACTGCCTGGCGAGCGGCATCGCGCTCACCGGCGACCGGCTCGCGTCCGCGCTCGCCGACCAGCAGGGACGGGTGACCGAGGCGCTGGAGGCGTTCGCCGACAACACGCTCACGCATCTGCGGGAGGAGGGCAGCCTGCTCGCGGGTGGGATCGCGTTCCCGCCGCTGCGCACGCGCTTTCGCGACCGGCACGCGCTGGTCGTCGCGCGCGGCCCGGGCTACAAGCGGGACCTCCGGATCGTGCGCCCCTACATCCGCGACTTCCGGCCGGTGCTCGTGGCGGTCGACGGCGGCGCCGACGCGCTGCGCGAGGCGGGCCTGAAGCCGGACGTCATCGTCGGGGACATGGACTCTGTGTCCGACGAGGCGCTGCGCTGCGGTGCGGAGCTGCTCGTGCACGCGTACCCCGACGGCGGGGCGCCGGGCGCAGCGCGGCTGCGCCGCCTCGGTGTGCCCTTCGAGCACATCGCGGCGCCCGGGATCAGCGAGGACATCGCGTTGCTGCTCGCGCACGACAAGGGCGCCGAGCTGATCGTGGCGGTCGGGACGCACTTCAACCTCGTCGAGTTCCTCGAGCGCGACCGTGAGGGGATGGCGTCGACGTTCGTGACGCGCCTGAAGGTGGGCGAGGTGCTCGTCGACGCGAAGGGCGTCTCGCGGCTGGTCTCGCGCCAGGTCGGCATCTGGCCGCTCGTCGGCTTCGCCGCGGCGGGCGTGGCCGCGATCGTCGTCGCCGTGCTCGTCTCGCCGGCGCTGCGCAACGTCATCCAGGCGCTCACGCGCAGCCTGGCGGACGCGCTCGGCCTATAGCTGTAGGCGCCGCCTCTGCGACACTGCGGCGCGTGTTCGACTTTCGCTACCACGTCGCGTCGCTCGCCGCCGTCTTCGTCGCGCTCGTGATCGGGATCCTCGTCGGCGTCGGGCTCTCGGGCCGCGGGTTCGTCGACGACGCCGAGCGGCGGAACCTGCAGCAGGAGATCGCGAGCCTGCGCGAGGGTCAGGCGGCTGCGAAGGCGCAGCTCGACGCGGCCGAGCAGGGTCGAGACACGTTCGCCGCGTTCGCGGAACGCACCTATCCGGCGCTCATGCAGGGGCGTCTCGACGACCGGCGCATCGCCCTGGTCTTCGTCGGCTCGGTCGACCCGACCGTCGGCTATGCCGTCGCGACCGCCGTCCAGGACGCGGGTGGCGACGTCGTGCGCGTGCGGGCGCTGCGTGTCCCGCTCGACACGCAGGCGCTCGACGACGCGCTCACGCGCCGGCCGGCGCTACGCGCGTACCGCGGGCCCGACGACCTGGACGAGCTGGGCCGCGGCCTCGCCGCGGAGCTCGTCGAGGGCGGCCGCACGCCGCTCTGGGAGGCACTCGCCCACGTCCTGGTCGAGGAATGGTCGGGCGCGCCGGCGCCGAAGGCGGACGCCGTCGTGATCGCCCGCTCGGCCGCGCCCCAGGCCGGGCCGACGCAGGACTTCCTGACCGCGCTCTACCGCGGCCTCGCGTCCTCGGGTGTCCCCGCCGTGGGCGTCGAGGCGGCCGGTGCGGAGCGGAGCGCGCTCGCCGCGTTCGTGCGCGCGCGGCTCTCGACGGTCGACGGCGTCGACACGCCGCCCGGGCGGCTCGCGCTCGTCCTGGTCCTCGGGGGCGCGCAGCCGGGCAGCTACGGCGTGGAGCCGTCGGCAAGCGCCGGCGTGCTCCCGCCCGTCCCGAGCCTCCCGGCCGGCGGCTGATCCCTGACGGCGGGGCCGGATGACGTGGGTCGCGCCGGCGCCGCGCCGTTCGCCGACCTGACGATCCTGATCGCCGCCCGCGACGAGGAGGAGCGGATCGGATCGACGATCGAGCGGCTCCGCGCGCTCCTCCCGGGCGCCGTCACGGTCGTCGCCGACGACGGCTCGCGCGACCGGACGGCGGCGCGCGCCGAGAGGGCCGGCGCTCGCGTCGTCCCGCTCCCCCGCCGTGGCAAGGGCCAGGCGCTGGCGCTGGCCGAGCGCACCGCCCCGCCCGGCCGGCTGCTCCTCTGCGACGCCGACGTCGAGGGTGACCTGCGGCCGCTGCTCGGGACGGGTGCCGATCTCGCGATCGCCGTCTTCGCCCGCAGCGAAGGCGGCGGCTTCGGCATCGCGAAGCGGGCCGCCGGCGCCTTGATCCGGCTCCGGAGCGGTTTCGCGGCGCGCGAGCCGCTCTCGGGCCAGCGGGCGCTGAGCGCAGAAGCGCGCGCCGTCGCGTTCCCGACCACGGCGGGCTTCGGCGTCGAGACCCGGCTGACGATCGACGTCGCCCGCGCCGGCCTGTCGGTCGGCGAGGTCGAGCTTCCGCTCGCCCACCGGGCGACCGGCAGGGACCTGCGAGGGTTCCGCCACCGCGGGCGCCAGCTCGCCGACATCGTGCTGGCGGCCGGGCCCCAGGGCAGCAGCTTCCGCGGGCTCCGCCTCCCGCTCGTCGGAATCGCCGTCGGGATCGCCTGCCCGTCGGTGCTGCCCGTGTCGCTGGCCGGGCTCGCGGACGACCTCTGGAGCGGGCCCGAGCGGGGCTTCCGCGCGCACCTCGGCGCCGGGGGCACCACCGGCGTCCTGAAGCTGCTCGTGATTCCCGCCTACGCGCTGCTGCGGACCCGCTCGCTCTCCGGGGCCGCGCTCGTGAGCCTGTCCGCGAACCTCGTCAACCAGCTCGATACCCGACCCGGCCGGGCGCTGAAGGCGTTCCTCGTCGCGAGCGCGATCCTCGGGCTGAGGCCGCGTCGGGGCGTCGCGCTCGCCGTCCTGCTGGCTCCCTACGATCTCCGCGAGATGGTGATGCTCGGGGACGCCGGCTCGAACGCGCTGGGCGCCGTGCTAGGTTTGGAGTCCGTGGGCAGGCTCGAGGGCAGGCAGCGGATCGGCGCGATCGCCGCGCTCGCCGCCCTCACGGCGCTCGGCGAGCGCCGCTCGCTCGGCAGGCTGATCGAGACGACGCCGGGCCTCAGGCAGCTCGACGCCCTGGGACGGCTGCCGTGACGAAGTACGTGTTCGTCACCGGTGGCGTGGTCTCCGCGCTCGGCAAGGGCATCGTCGCCGCCTCGCTCGGCCGGCTGCTGAAGGCGCGCGGGCTGCGCGTGCAGGCGCAGAAGTTCGATCCCTACCTCAACGTCGATCCCGGGACGATGAGCCCGTTCCAGCACGGCGAGGTGTTCGTCACCGAGGACGGCGCGGAGACCGACCTCGACATCGGCCACTACGAGCGCTTCGTCGACGAGAACCTCTCGCGGAACGCGAGCCACACCGCCGGCGCGATCTGGGACACGGTCCTCCGCAAGGAGCGCAAGGGCGAGTTCCTCGGAGCCACCGTGCAGGTGATCCCGCACGTCACCAACGAGATCAAGGCCCGCATCCGGCGCGCCGCCGCAGCCACGCCCGCCGACGTGGTCATCTCCGAGATCGGCGGCACGGTCGGCGACATCGAGTCGCAACCGTTCCTCGAGGCGATCCGTCAGTTCCGGCGCGAGGTCGGGCCGGAGAACGTCCTCTACCTGCACGTCACGCTCGTCCCGTTCATCGACGCGGCGGGCGAGCTGAAGACGAAGCCGACCCAGCACTCCGTCAACGAGCTGCGGCGGATCGGCATCCATCCCGACGTCGTCGTCTGCCGCTCGCGCGAGGAGCTCTCGTCGGACATTCGCGAGAAGATCGCGCTCTTCGCCGACGTCGACGTCCGCGCCGTGATCGCCTCGCCCGACGTCCCCGATGTCTACCTCGTTCCCGAGGTGCTCCAGGCCGAGGGCCTCGACACGCTCGTCTGCGAGCAGCTCGGGCTGGTGACGCCGCCGGCGGAGCTGGGCGAGTGGCTGGACCTGACCGAGCGGATCCGCGAGCTCGACGAGCAGGTCGAGATCGCGCTCGTCGGCAAGTACGTGAAGCTCCACGACGCCTATCTCTCGGTGCACGAGGCGCTCAAGCACGCGGGCGTCCACAACGGCTGCAGCGTCCGCGTCCGCTGGGTGGACGCCGAGAACATGTCCTACGACGAGGCGGCGGAACTGCTCGACCGCGTCGACGGTGTGCTCGTGCCCGGCGGCTTCGGCTCGCGTGGCTGGGAGGGGAAGATCCTCGCGTGCCGGGTCGCGCGCGAGCGCGCGATCCCGTATCTCGGCATCTGCCTCGGCATGCACGTCGCGGTCTCGGAGTTCGCGCGCCACGTCTGCGGGCTCGACGGGGCCAACTCGACCGAGATGGACCCCGAGACGCCCTACCCGGTGATCGACCTGCTGCCGGAGCAGAAGGAGGTCGAGGACCTGGGCGGCACCATGCGG
>DATBMD010000094.1:0-12959 GCA_036555085.1 Gaiellaceae bacterium | reverse complement strand
CGGCTCTCGTCGTCGAACGGACGCCGGTCGAAGTCGCCGTACAGGGCCTCGACCTCGAGCCCGGCGACGTCGACCAGCCCGAGCCACTCGTTCTTCGTCGCCCACCAGAGCGAGCTCGTCGCGCCGCCGTCGAGCACGATGTCGATCCGGTTGTCCCCCACGGCGTAACGGAGACTGTGCGGCACGGGCTCGTCGTGCTTCCGCCCGTCGAGCTCCACCGCGATCCGGTGGTCGAACGCGAAGGCGTTCCACGCGAACCGGCCGCCGGGTTGCAGCGACGCGCTCACGCGCTCGAACGTCCGGCGCCGGTCGGCCCAGGTCGCCAGGTGGAGCAGCCCGCGAAACGGGCAGTAGATCAACGCCGCCGGCTCGTCGAGCTCCAGCTCGCGCATGTCGCCGAGCCGCAGGTCGAGCGCGACGCCGGCCTCGGCCGCACGCTCGCGCGCCTGGTCGAGCATCGCCGGCGACGTGTCGATCCCCAGGACACGCCGACCCGTCTCGCGGGCGACCGGGATCGCGACCCGGCCGCTCCCCACCGCCAGCTCGACGAGCGGGCCGTCCGCCTCCCGCGCCAGCGCGACGTAGAACGGAACGTCCTCCGTCATGTGGGCGGCCCACTCGTCGTACCGGGCAGCGAACCTCTCGTCCCAGCTCATGCCGCGATGGTAGGGAAGGCCGAGCCGGGCGCGTCGCGGCCGTCGGTGCGACCGCGACGCGCCCGGTCCTCGTGTCTAGACCGTCCGCGTTCTGTCGA
The DNA here is from genome assembly GCA_036555085.1 of Gaiellaceae bacterium. Taxonomy (GTDB): domain Bacteria; phylum Actinomycetota; class Thermoleophilia; order Gaiellales; family Gaiellaceae; genus Gaiella. The sequence goes on along the minus strand of DATBMD010000094.1, from coordinate 12,205 downwards.
AGAACTCGTCGGCGCGCGGGTTGAACAGGAGCCAGAGGACGACCGCGGCGACGATGATCTGCCAGATTCCCTGCCACAGGTAGTAGCCGTTCCAGGCGAAGAGCAGGTAGACGCCGCCTGCGAGATACAGCCCCTGCAGGATCGCGACCAGGATCCGCGCCCAGTTCGCGCCGCCCCAGAGCGCGAACCCGACGAGCAGTGCCAGCGCGCCCCAGATGATCGCGCTGACGCCGTACGTGGCAATCGTCCCGCTCGAACGGTCGATGTGCTCGAGCAGGGCGTTGTTGTTTCGTTCGACCACGAAGCCGATCCCCGCGACGATGGCGATGATTCCCTGAATGATCGCGATCACGGCGATCACCGAGACGCCGATCGGCCTGTGTACAGCGGTAGCGCTCATGCCCATCCTCCCACCCAGGAGTCGATCGATTTGACGGCCCGAAAAGAGTACTCCTATGACTCCGCGAAATCCAGGGACACCGATCGCTTTGCGGTGCTGAATTCACCGAGAAATGCCGCGCGCGAGTTGCGCGACGGTGTTGGGCGCGCTCAGCAGATCTGCGCGACCCGCCCGGTATCCACGTCGTAGATGAACCCGCCCACGCGTAGGCGGGCGAGATACGGCGACGACCGCAGCCGCTGCACGTCGTCGCGCACGGCCGCTTCCTGGTCGTCGGAGACGAGGAAGGCGAGGCTGCGGGTGTCGGGACCACCTGCCTCGGCCACGGCCGCGTGCACCGCGTCCTCGCTCCCGGCGGCCATCCTGCACCGCGTGTGCTGGATGACCATGGCGCGGTCGACGCCGAGCAGATAGGAGGCGAGCACGAGCGTGCGCAGCACGTCGTCGGTGACGCGCGCGCCCGCGTTCCGAAGGATCTTCGCGTCACCGGGGACGAGGCCGAGCATCGCCAGCGGCTCGATCCGTGAGTCCATACAGGTGAGCACGGCCAGGCCGCTGGCGGCCCGTGGAGCGAGCCCGCCGAGGCCGAACCCCCGCACGTACTCGTCGTTCGCCGCGAGCACGTCCGCGAACGTCTGGTCGCGGCTCACGCGCGCATCCTCCGAGACGCGCCTCGCACCGACCGGATCGCCCGGTGCACGCCGACGATCGCCTCGGCGGAACGGTCGACGTCCGCCTCCGTCGTCGACCAGTTCGAGACGCTGATCCGCATCGCCGCCCGGCCCTGCCAGACGGTGCCGCCGAGCCACGCCGTGCCCTCCTCCTGGACGCCGCGGACGACCGCCTGCGTCCGCGCGTCGGAAGCGTCGAAGCGGACGAGCACCTGGTTGAGGACGACGTCGTTCAGGATCTCGACGCCCTCCTCTGCTCCGAGCACGGCCGCGAAGCGCCGGGCGTGCGCGCAGCAGCGCTCGACGAGCGCGGCCACGCCCTCCCGGCCGAGCTCGCGCAGCGCCGCCCAGACGGCGAAGCCGCGAGCCCGCCGCGACGACTCGGGCACGAACTGGGTGGGCTCGCGGCCCGCTCCGGGCGCGACGTAGGCCGCCGCCTGCCAGCTCATCGCCGCCGCGTGGGCGTCCGGATGGGTGCAGGCGACGAACGCAGAATCGTACGGAACATTCAACCATTTGTGACAGTCGGTCGCCCACGAGTCGGCGCGCTCGATGCCCTGCACGAGGTGGGCGAGAGCCGGGCTCGCGGCCGCCCACATGCCGAAGGCCCCGTCGACGTGCAGCCACGCCCCGCGCTCCGAGCACACGTCCCCAATCTCGGCGAGCGGGTCGAAGGCGCCGCTGTTCACGTTGCCGGCCTGGGCGCACACGATCGCCGGGCCGCCGTCCGTCCGCAGCACGGCGGCGAGCAGATCCGGGCGCATCCGGCCCTGCTCGTCGGCCTCGGCCACCTCGGGCGAGCCGCCGAGGCCCAGATAGCGAAGCGCGAGGGGCACCGTCGTGTGCACCTCGCCGCCCGCGACCACCTGGACGCGCGGCGCCCCTGCCAGGCCGTCGCGCTCGACGTCCCAGCCCGCGCGCCGCAGGACCTCGTGCCGCGCGGCCGCCAGCCCGGTGAAGTTCGCCATCTGCGCGCCGGTGGGGAAACCGAACGACGCGCCCGCCGGCAGCCTCAGCAGCTCCTTGACCCACGAGCCGGCGGCCTCCTCGGCGGCGGCGGCCGCGGGTGACATGACCTCCAGCGCGGCATCCTGGTCCCAGGTAGCCGCGAGCCAGTCGGCCGCGAGCGCCGACGGGAGCGCGCCGCCGATCACGAAGCCGAAGTAGCGCGGGCCCGCGCTGGCGATCAGGCCCGGGTCGGCGGCCGCGATCAGCCGCTCGACGACCGCCGCGGGCGCCTCGCCGCGCTCCGGCAACGGGCCGCCGAGCGCGTCCCGAACGTCTCCGCGCGGGCCCACGGGGCGGTCGCCGACAGCGTCGAGAAACGCGGCTGCCGCTTCGTAGGCAGCGCCGAGCGGGGCACGGTGCGCCTCCATGAGGGCGCCGAGCCTATCCCGACTGCTCGGTGCTCGTCCACTCCGGCTCGAGCTCGCCCTCGACCTCGTCGAGCCATTCGAGATGAAGGTCGAGCAGCCGGCGCAGGAACCGGAGGTTGAGCACCGAGGCCGGACTGACGCCGCAGGACACGTTCGACGTCAGCTGGGCCTACCGGTACGAGGACGACGACACGCTCGCCCGCGACATGGTCGCGGTCGGCGGCCTGGCGGAGCTGGCCGGCCCCGCCCGGGTCGACGGACTGCGCGCGTCGATCCTCGAGGCGCTCGCGCCCTACCGCACCGCCGACGGCGCCTACCGCCTCGAGAACGAGCTCCACTTCGTGGTCGCAGCCGCGCCCTGCCCGGCCTCGGCAGCCGCTAAGCCGCCAGAGCCGCGTCCCACTCGGCCTGACCGACGACAAGTGGCTGCGCGTGAGCCCGCTCGGCCGTCTCCATACGGGCCGTCTACCCGGCAGTCGCGAGATCGAAACGAGTGCGAGAATCGCGTCCGTGGCCGAAGCACGGCTCGAGGACCTCGGATCGGGGCTCACGCCTGTCACCCAGGGCTGGTTTGTCGTCAACGTGCGCGACGCCGAGTGGTGGTTCTCGGAGAAGAGGGGTGCGCGGTGCGCCTTCGAGAGCGAGTACGGCGACCCGCCGGTCGAGTTCGCCCAGCTCGGGATCAACATCACCGTCCTCGAGCCCGGGCAGACCTGCCTCTACCACGCCGAATCGAACCAGGAGGCGTTCCTCGTCGTTTCAGGGGAGTGCGAGCTGCTCGTCGAGGATGAGGAGCGACGCCTGCGGCCCTGGGACTTTTTCCACTGTTCCGCGTGGACCGAGCACGCCTTCGTGGGCGCGGGCGAGGGGCCGTGTGTGATCTTGATGGCCGGTTCGCGCTCGGGCGCCGGCGTGCACTACCCCGTGTCGGAGCTCGCGGGGCGCTACGGCGCGAGCGTGTCGGAGGAGACCTCCGACTGGCGGCAGGCGTACGCGACGATCGAGCGGTTCCGCCGAGAACGGCCGCCGAGCTGGGCTCGTCTCCCCTGGGCGTAGATCCTCGGGCGTCATGGCGCTACACGTGCGTCAGGACGCGCCGGAGCGGCCGCGGGATTCGCTCGAGGTCGACTGCCTCGACGAGGAGCACGGCGTACCGCTGCTTGCGGTTCCACATGAAGCCGTGCAGCTGCTCCTCGAGCGTCCGGGCGCGGTGCGCGGGCTGCCTCTGGTACGTACGGAACGCGCGCAGCTCGTCTTGCTCTGCGAGCACGCGCTCCATTCCCTCCGGTCCCACCGCCCGCGTCAGCTCGTCCTCGAGGTCGCGCGCACACGCGTAGAACCCGACCCGCTCCAGCTCGCCGCGGTCTTCACAGCCGAGCGCGCGCAGGAAGTGCCGCTCCTCCCCGACGTCGTAGAGGCCGGCGATCCGGTAGCTGCGGTACTGCTCGAGCAGGCGCGGCAGGTTTCCGTAGCCGCCCATCGGCACGACGGCGACGCCCTCGGCCTGGAGGTCGCGGCCGAGGCGACGCGCGAGCCCCTCGACGGCCAGGCGGTCGCTCGTGCCCTCGACGAGAACGGCTCCGCGCGACTGCATGACAGGAGCCGGAGGCGGGACTCGAACCCACGACCTACCGCTTACAAGGCGGTTGCTCTACCAGCTGAGCTACTCCGGCGCACCGCGAAGGGTACGCACCGCGAGGCTCAGGCGGGCACCGCGCGCGACGCCTGGTGCGCGAGGATCTTCCGCTTCACGCGCTGGAGCGCGTTGTCGATCGTCTTCGTGTCGCACCCGAGCTCTGCCGCCATCTGCTCGTAGGAATGGCCGTCCAGGTAGAGGCGGAGCGCCTCCGACTCGAGCGACGAGAGGCCGGTGCCGAGGCAGAAGACGAGGCTCTGCAGCTCCTGGGTCGAGATCACGCAGACCGACGGGTCGTCGACGCTCGGGCCGGGCAGCGCGTCGCCGAGGGTGCACTCCCCGTCGCCCTCCTGGCCCGCGGGGGTGTGGCTGAACGAGACGTACGTGTTGAGCGGCGAGTGCTTGAAACGCGTGGCGGTCTTGATCGCCGTGATGATCTGGCGGGTGACGCACAGCTCGGCGAAGCTGCGGACCGAGGTCTCCTTGTCGGAGCGGAAGTCGCGCACCGCCTTGTAGAGGCCGATCATTCCCTCCTGGACGAGGTCGTCGGCGTCGCCGCCCGCGAGGAAGTACGAGCTGGCCTTGAGCCGGACGAAGCCCGCGTAGCGCCGCATCAGCGCGTCCAGGGCCGCCTGGCTTCCGTTCCTCGCCTTGATCACCAACTGCAGATCCTCAAGCTCCCGTTGAGCTTTGAGTGCCGTCTTCGGCGCTGCACCTGTGCGAGTCGACATCGTGGTTTCCCCTGTTTTGGCGATTTGGACGGGATCGACGGGAGACGGTTCGGCCATGAGTCTCACCCTGAGCTTGAGGAAGAAGCTAGCACTCTTGGCCGAGCGTTACAAGTCAATTGCAGAATGTTCAGCATACTAGGAACATATGTTCGCTGCCCTCGCTGTCGCCTGCGGCGCAGGTATGCGAGGATCCACCCCTCCCGCCAGCCCGCCCAACTCCGGAGGCACAGCCGTGACCGACACTCCCTTTCCCGTCTTCCTCGCGACGATGGTCGGCTACGCGCTCGCGCTCGGCCTGATCGCGTTCGGCGTGATCGGGCTCTTCGCCACGCAGGTCAGCGACTCCTTCGGCGTCGGCCTCCTGATCGGGGGCATCGTCGTCGGCGGCGCCTCCTACCTCGCCTCCCGGGGGACGAATCTCGGGCGGCTCGTGCTCGGAGGGCTCGCGGCGGCAACCGTCGTCGTCGCGGTCGTCTACGCCTTCAGCGGCCCGACGTACGCCATCGTCCCGTCGCTGATCACGGCCGCATTCGCCGCCGGCACGCTCTGGCTCCTCTTCGTGCCCGAGTCGGCGAAGGCCTTCTTCGCGGGGCGCTGAGTGAGCGTGGGGGAACCCATGATCCCCCACGGAGCCCCGTCCGGAAACCCGTAGGGGCCGGACCTGTCCGGCCCGCCAGCTGGTGCGGCGCGTGGACAGAGTCGTTGGGGATCGAGAAACCGGTGAATCATTGCGAGACGCCGCGCTAGACGCCGCGCCGGAGGCGCTCGAGCCGTTCGCGCGTCTCGTCGTCGAGCCGGTCGCGGATGCGGCTCGCCGACGCCTCGGCGTGGGTCGCCGAGCCGAGGTCGTCCAGAAAGGCGCGCGAGCCGAGCTTCCTCACTTCCTGGCCAGACGTCCCGCGGACGGCGCCGTCGGAGGACACGAGGCAGACGAGCTCCCGCTGCCGGTGCTCGGCCGCCAACCGTTCGAGCAGCGTGTCGGCGTGCTGCGCGTGCCGGACCGCGAGCGGGCCGACGTCGCGATCGCGGCCGGCGCCGTCGAAGACGACGATCCCGCGGGCGCCGCGAAGCGCGACGTAGCTCGAGAGCGCGTCGACGAGCTCGGCGCGGTCGTGGAAGCCGCCCGCGTGGAAGAGGTTCGAGCCGTCGAAGAGGTAGAGCGTCGGCTCGGCCATCCTGGTCAGCCTAGGTCGAACCGTCCCGGCCGGCGAGCGACCGCTGCCGCCGCGCCTCGTAGAGCAGGACGGCCGCGGCGACGCTCACGTTGAGCGACTCGACGCCCGGGCCGAGCGGGATCGAGACCGCGCCGTCGCAGGTGCGTCGCACGAGCGGGCGGACGCCCTTGCCCTCGGCACCGAAGACGAGCGCGACGCCGCCCTGGAGATCCACGTCCCAAAGCGGCTCGCCGGCGCCGCCGACGGCCGCGAAGGCCCAGAGCTCGCCGCTCTTCACCTCGCCGAGGTACCGCGCCAGATTGGGAACGACCGCGACCGGCAGGTGCTCGACGGCGCCGGCAGAGGCGCGGCAGACCGCGGCCGTGACGCGCGCAGCGCGGTGCTCTGGAACGACCACCCCGGTCGCGCCGGCACCGGCCGCGCTCCGGGCGACCGCGCCGAGGTTCCGCGGATCGGTCACCTGGTCGAGGCAGGCGAGCAGCGGCCGCTCGGCAGCGGCCAGCTCCCAGGCATCTGCGTACGGGTACGGCTCGCACCAGGCGACGACGCCCTGATGGTCGGCGGTGCCGGCCGCCTGGGTGAGATCTCGCTCCCTCCGCACGTGGACGCGCGGCCCCTCCTCGAGCCACGGCGACGAGCCGGCCGCGCGCTCGCTGGCCCAGAGCTCGAGCACCGCGCGTCTCCCCCTGAGGGCCTCTCGCACCGCGTTGCGGCCGTAGACCAGCTCCCGCGTCAACGCCGCTCGAGCCGGTAGCCGCCGGGCTCGTCGTGCACGACCCAGCCGGCCGACTCGATCCGGCCCCGGAGCGCGTCGGCCGCGGCGAACTCCTTCCCCGCGCGTGCCTTGTGACGATCGGTCACAAGGCGAAGCACGTCGGGCGGTGGGTCGCCGCTGGAGCGGATGACGATCCCGTCCTGCCTGGAGATGACGAGGCTCTGCCGCGGGGCGATGCCGAACATCGCCAGCCCGCGCGTGAGCAGGTCAAGGTGCCTCGACGAGCGCCAGTCGTGGAGGATGCCGAGCGCGTCGGGGGTGTTGAAGTCGTCGTCCAGCGCGGCGCCGAACCGCTGCCACTCGGCGTCGGCGTCCGGGGGGACACGCGGAGGGTCGAGGTACGCGTTCCGGAACGACTCGAGCTGCGCCGCCGCCGCGGCCATCGTCTGCGGCGAGAAGTCGATCGGCTTGCGCCAGTGGCCGGTCATGAAGAACAGCAGCGCCGTCTCGGCGCCCCATTCGTCCAGCACCTCGCGGATCGTGGTGACGTTCCCCAGCGACTTCGACATCTTCTCGCCGGTGAAGCGCAGCATCCCGTTGTGCATCCAGACGTGGGCGAAGGGATGCCCGAGCGCGCGGGACTGCGCGCGCTCGTTCTCGTGGTGCGGGAAGACGAGGTCGAGCCCGCCGCCGTGGATCTCGAACGCGGGGCCAAGCTCCTTGGCGGCCATCGCCGAGCACTCGATGTGCCAGCCGGGCCGCCCACGTCCCCACGGCGAGTCCCACCACGTGTCCTCGTCCGGCTTGTTCGCCTTCCAGAGCGCGAAGTCGCGCGGATCTTCCTTCAGCGCGTTCGGCTCCTGCTCTTCCACCTGGTCGGGTCGCTGGCCCGACAGCCGGCCGTACTCGTCGAACGACGCCACGCGGAAGTAGACGTCGCCCTCGACGGCGTAGGCGTGCCCGGAGGCGATCAGCTCCTCCACGAAGGCGACGATCTCGGGGATCGTCTCGGTCGCGAGCGGCTGCGCGTCGGGCATCTCGAGGCCGAAGCCGGCCGTGTCCTCGAGGTACCACCCCGTCGCCTCGAGCGCCCGCTCGGCGCTCGCTCCCGGCGCCGCCTCGTAGATCTTGTCGTTGACGTCCGTGATGTTGTGGACGTACGTCACCTCGTAGCCGCGCTCGCGCAGCCAGCTCCGCAGCCAGGCGAAGACGACGAACGGCCTCGCGTTGCCGATGTGCGCGCGCTGGTAGACCGTCGGGCCGCAGACGTACATCCCGACCGGGCCGGGGGGAGACGGCAGCTCGACCAGGCTGCGCGTCAGCGTGTCGTAGAGCCGGGTGGCCATGTCGCCGTGGTATAGCAGCGGACGGCGGGCCGGAGGCGGCCGTCAGCCCGCCGGCGTCGCGGCGGCCGCGCGCCGGAGCAGCTCTTCGGCCGGCAGGGCCGTCAGCACGGTCCAGAGCTCCGGCCCGCGGGCGGACCCGGTGAGCGCCAGGCGCAGGCTCTTCAGGTCGCCGCCGACCGCCTTCAGCTCGCGCAGCACCGCCCGCGCGCCGTCCTCGTCCAGCGCACCGCCGCGCTCGACGAGCTCCGCGAACCGCTCGAGGGTCGGCCGCGCCTGCTCGGGCAGCGCGACGGTCGCGGGCGCCTGGAGCTGTGCTGCGATCGTGCGGGCCTCGACGAGCGTCCTCGCACCGCGAAGCGCCCGTGCGAGCTCGACCGGCGCCCCGGCGCGAGCCGCCAGCTCCTCGTCCGGCATGGCCGCGATCGCATCTATCGAGAGCCGGCCCAGCCGCCCGAGATCGAGGTTGACGTCGTGCGCCGGCAGGTCGAGCTGCTCGAGGTACGCCCGCACGGCCTCGGCCGGATAGCCCTCGTCGCGCAGGTCGGCGAGCGAGGAGTGGCCGTGGCGCTTCGAGAGCTTCTTGCCGTCCGGCCCGAGCAGGAGCCCGTGGTGCAGCACCTGGGGCAGCTCGCCGCCGAGCGCGCGGGCGAGGCGCTGCTGGAGCTCGACGTTCGGGCGGTGGTCCGAGCCCCGGATCACGTGCGTGATCCCGAGCGCGAGATCGTCGGCGACCGACGCGAGCTGGTACGTCGCGGTGCCGTCCGGGCGCACGAGCGTCGTGCCGGCGAGCCGAACGGAGCCGTCGTCGTCCCGGACGGCCTCGCCGGCGAGCGCGCGGGACGCTGCCGCCGCATAGAGCTCACCGCGCCCGCTCTGGCGCACCGGCCCCTCGTCGAAGGCCACGCCGAGCCAGTCGAGGTCAGCGAGGATCGCCCGCTCGCCGCCCGAGACAGATCGCGACGCGTCGGTGTCGTCGATGCGCAGCACCAGCACGCCGCCGCGCTCGTCGGCGAAGCGCCGGTTCGCGACCGCCGTCAGCGCGTTGCCGAGGTGGAGCGAGCCGGTCGGCGAGGGCGCGAAGCGAACGCGGACTGACACGCGGCCAATCTACTCGGCGGCCGGGCCGGCGAGCTGCCGGCCGAGCCGGAGCGCGGCCTCCTCGAGCAGCTCTGCGGCGCGGCCGATCGCCTCCGCCTCCGAGCCGGCATGGTCGACGAGCGAGTCGGCGAGCACGTCCGGCGGCAGCTCTCGCCGCCCCTCCGCGGTGATCTCGCCGCCGATGACGGCGCGCCGGCGGCCCGCGCCGGCCAGCGCCAGCACGCCCCCGACGACCTTGCCCTCGAAGCTCGAGCCGTCGACCCTGCCCTCGCCGGTAACGACGGCGTCGCGCCCCGCGAGCGCAGCCGCGAGGCCGGTCGCCTCGGCGACGAGGTCGAAGCCCGGTCGCAGAGACGCCCCGAGGGCGGCGAGCCCTCCCGCCAGGCCGCCGGCCGCGCCGGCGCCGGGCAGGGCCGACACGTCGACCCCGGTTCGGTCGCGGTAGGCGGCGGTCAGCCGGTCGAGCCTACGGGTCAGAAGATCGACCTGCTCGGGATCGGCGCCCTTCTGCGGCCCGAAGACGGCCGCGGCGTCGCTGAAGCGCGTCGCGACGTCGCAGGCGACGTCGACGCGCAGCCCGCCGAGCGACCAGCCGAGCGCCTTGATCGCGCCGAGGCCGCCGTCCGTCGTGGCGGAGCCGCCGACGCAGACGAGCGCATGCGAGACGCCCTCGTCCGCCGCCGCCTGCAGCAGCTCCCCGACGCCCGCCGTGGTCGCCCGGACCGGGTCGTTCCGGCCGGCGGTCAGCGCCAGGCCGGATGCGCGCGCGGCCTCGATCACGGCCGTGCCGTCCGCGAGGACGGCCCATTCGGCCTCGACCCGCTCGTCGAGCGGGCCGGTCACGCTGGTGCACCTCCGGGTGCCACCCACCGCCGCGAGCAGGACGTCGAGCGTGCCTTCGCCGCCGTCGCCGAGCGGGAGCTCGAGCGGGTCGAGACCGGCAGCGCGGAGGCCCGCCGCCATCCGAGCGGCGGCGGCCGTCGCCGTGAGCGAGCCCCTGAACTTGTCCGGGCAGCAGACGACCGCGAGCGGCGTCACGGAGCCATCAGTGAAGCACGCGCGGGCACCGCCGCAGGCTACTCCGCCGCGCATGCGACAATGGCGCCGTGCCGTTCGGGATCGGACAGTGGGAGCTGATCATCCTCGGAGCCGTGCTGCTGCTCGTCTTCGGGACGTCGCGCGTGCCGCAGATCGCGCGCCAGCTCGGCCTGGGGCTGCGCGACGTGAAGCGCGCGGTGGACGAGGTCGATCCGCGCAAGCCGCTGCAGCAGCTCGAGCAGCCGGCCGAGCAGCCGAAGCCGGCGCCGCCTGCGGGCGACGAGCGCGTGTGAGCGACCCGCCGGGCCGGCGCGTCGTCCGCACGGCGGCGGCGCCCTTCCAGGCCTACGACATGGAGGGCCCCGTGCAGCCGGAGCTGAGCTGGCTCCCGATCAGCTACGACGACACGACGGGTGAAGGCTCCTACGTGATGCGCATGCAGCCGGGCGCGGTCACGATCGAGCACGAGCACGCGGGCATGGAGGAGTTCCTGATCCTCGAGGGCGACCTCGTCGACGGCGACGGGGCGGTGTTCGGGCCGGGCGACTTCGTCAGCTACCAGCCCGGCACGCGCCACAACTCGCGGACGGTCGGCGGCTGCCTGATCGCCGTCTTCGAGTGGCGGCCCCGGCCGCCCGAACCGGCCGGGTAGTCGATTGTGAGCATGGCTCTTGCCCCGTCCGGACACTTCTGCAATACTGAACTGAATGGTTCAGTATCAGCCAACCGTCGACCGCGCGTTCGCCGCTCTCGCCGATCCGACCCGGCGCGCCGTGCTCGAACGGCTCGGCGCCGGCAGCGCGACGATCAGCGAGCTCGCTGAGCCCTTCGGCATGTCGCTGACCGGGATGAAGAAGCACATCCGGCTGCTCGAGGAGGCGGAGCTCGTGACAACGGAGAAGATCGGCCGTGTCCGCAGGTGCACGCTCGCGCCCTACGCCTTCGAGGGCATCAGCACGTGGCTGCAGCGGCTCGATCGCTTCGCGCAGGTCGTCCAGCGTACGAAAGGAGACCGATGAACCCCACCGCAGTCACCACCCCGAACGAGCTGGAGATCCGCGTCGAGCGGATCTTCGACGCGCCGCGCGCGCACGTCTTCTCCGTCTGGACCGACCCGGAGCTGATCCCGGAGTGGTGGGGGGACGGTACCGTCGTCGAGGAGATGGACGTCCGTCCCGGCGGCACGTACCGCTTCCGCACCAGCTTCGGCGTCGTCGAGGGCGAGTTCCGCGAGGTCGACCCGCCCGAGCGCCTCGTGCAGACGTTCCAGAACCACCTGCAGACGCTCGAGTTCGAGGATCTGGGCGACCGGACGAGGCTGACGCAGACGATGCGCTTCGCGACGACCGAGGAGCGGGACACGACGATGCAGTACGGCGTCGAGGAGGGAGCGAAGGGCGGCTTTGCGCGTGTGGACGCGGTGTTGCAGCGGCTGATCGAGGCACGATGAGCATGGCCACGAAGACGGAGAGCCTGCAGAGGAGGGGACGATGAGCGAGAAGAAGGCCACGCGGAAGTCCGCCAAGAGCACGCCCGCGGGCACCAGGAAGTCCGAGGGGTTCACTGCCGAGGAACGAGCAGCGATGAAGGAGCGCGCCCGGGAGCTGAAGGCGGAGGCCCGCGGCGGCAAGGCGGCTGGGGAGAGCGCCGTGCTCGCGAAGATCGCCGAGATGCAGGGACCGGATCGCGCCATGGCCGAGCGGCTCCACGCGATCGTCAAGGCCAGCGCGCCGGCCCTCTCGCCGAAGACCTGGTACGGGATGCCCGCATATGCAAAGGACGGCAAGGTCGTCTGCTTCTTCCAGAGCGCGCAGAAGTTCAGGTCGAGGTACGCGACGTTCGGCTTCAGCGACACGGCGAACCTCGACGAAGGCGCCATGTGGCCGACCTCGTTCGCGCTGAAGGAGTTGACCGCCGCCGAAGAAGCAAAGATCGCCGCGCTCGTGAAGAAGGCGGTGGGCTGAGCCCACCTCCGCTCCGGCGCCGGCGATGTAGCACCGGCGCCGGACGACTGTTCGC
>DATBMD010000297.1:0-13110 GCA_036555085.1 Gaiellaceae bacterium | reverse complement strand
CGGCCGCTTGTCGATCATCGCGTTGTAGAGGGCGCGCGCCTCGTCGTAGTCCGCGTCCTCGGGACCGATCAGCTGGCCCGCGAACCCGCCGAGCTTCGCTCGGGCGGCCGCAGCGGGCGTTGTCATCGTGCTCATGCAGTTCTCCTTTCGCGGTTCTGGATCATCACGTGATGATGCGGCGGCACGCGTCCCCGTGTCATGACCGGGACTGACCGACTTCGCGCCTGCGATCCGGTGCCGCCGGCGGCCGCAATAATCAACTCTGACTAGTGCCGCCGACCACGCTGCCAGCCACGCTTCGCTCGACTCCGGCCTTCCCCTTCGTCGGCCGGGCAACCGAGCTCGCGCGGCTCCGGACGCTCCTGCCACGCGCGCGCGGCGAAGGACGTCGAGCTGCGCTCGTCGGCGGCGAGGCCGGCTCGGGCAAGAGCCGCCTCGTGCGCGAGTTCGCCCGGGAGGCGGCCGCGGACGGCGCGCTCGTCTTGTGCGGCGAGTGCGACGCCGTCGTCCGCACGCCCTACCAGGCATTCGCCGACTGCCTCGACCAGCTCGTCCGGCTCTCGGAGCCCGCGCAGCTGCAGATCGACCTCGGCCCGGCCGGGGGCGAGCTCACACGGCTCCTCCCGGACCTGCCTGCCCGCGTGCGGCGGCTGCCGGATCCGGTGAGCGGCGACCCCGACACGGAGCGCCACCGCTTCCAGACGGCCGTCAACGACCTGCTGACCGGCGCGAGCGCGCGAGTGCCGATCCTGCTCGTGCTCGAGGACCTGCACTGGGCGGACGGGCCGACGCTCGCGCTGCTCCGGCATCTGGTACGCGTCAGCGAGGCGAGGTTGCTCCTGCTGGCGACCTTCCGCGACACCGACGCGGAGATGCCCGGCGAGCTGTCTGACGCCCTCGTCGACCTGCGCCGCTCCGAGGACGTCGTTCGCTTCCGCCTCGAGGGCCTGACGGACGACGACATCGCTGACCTGGTGGCACAGGCGGCGGGCGGGCACCGAAGCGCCGGCACGCACGACCTGGCCCGCACGATCGGCGCCCTCACCGCCGGCAACCCGTTCCTCGTCTGCGAGCTCTGGCGGACGCTCGTCGAGACCGAGGCGATCGAGCTGGACGAGGAGGGCATTCGCCTGACGCGCTCCCTCGACGAGCTGGGCACGCCCGACAGCGTCCGCGAGGTGGTCAGCCGGAGGCTGGCGCGCCTCGAGCCCACCACGGCCGACCTGCTCGAGCTGGCCGCCGTAGCGGGCGGTGAGTTCGGCTTCGACGTGCTGCGCGCAGCGGCGCGGCTGCCGGACGCCGACCTGCGCGCCGCGCTGGACGAGGCGGTCGCCAGCGGCATGCTCGAGGAGGTAAACGCAACGAAGCTCGGGTTCCGGTTCACGCACGAGCTCGTGCGGCGGGCGCTCTACGACCGGCTCGGCGGCCTGCGGCGGGCCGAGCTCCACGCCCGGGTGGGCGAGGCGCTGGAGCAGGTGTACGCACGCGACGTCAACCGCGTGCTCGCCGGGCTCGCGCACCATCTCGCGGCGGCCGCGCCGTTCGGGAATACCGCCAGGGCAGTCGACTACACCGTCAGGGCGGCGCAGGCGGCCCGGGCGGCGCTCGCCTACGACGACGCCGCAGCGCTCCTGCGCACCGCGCTCGAGCTCGGCATCATTGATGCCGGCGCCCGCGTCGAGGTCCAGCTCGAGCTCGGCGACGTCTTCAACCGTGCCGGCCGGACCGTTGAGGCCCTCGAGTCGTTCCGCGCCGCGGCCGAGACGGCGCGACGACTACGCGACCCCGGGCTCCTCGCGCGCGCCGCGATCGGCACCGACGACGCCGGCTGGCGACCGGGGATCGCCGAGGAGAGCGCCGTCGAGCTGCTCGAGGAGGCCGCTGCGGGGCTCGGCGAGCAGGAGACGGCGCAGCGCGTGATGCTGCTCGCCAGCCTCGGCCGGGCGCTCTCCCGCGCCGGCGACGCCGACGTCAGCGCGGCGGCGCACGCGATCGGGCTGGAGAGCGCCCGCCGGCTGGGCGACCCGCGTGCCCTGGCGGCGATCCTCAAGTGCACGTACTGCCAGTACGACGCCTGGGGAGTGCCCGAGGTGCTGGAGCTGCTCGGCGAGGCCCAGCGGCTCGGAGAGGAGCTCGGGGACGTCGAGCTGGCCGCCGAGGCGATGTCGTGGCGCATCCCCGGCTTCGTGGCGCTGTGCGACCTCGATGGGGCGGAGCGCGAGCTGGCGCGCCTGCTCGACGTCGCCGCACAGACGCGGCAGCCGTTCATGCTGCACGTCGCGGAGCACTACGCGTCGGCCCTCGCGCTCTGCGCCGGCCGCCTGGCCGAGGCGGAGGAGCAGGCTCACCGCTCCCACGAGTGGAGTCGGCAGCTGATCGGACGCGATGCCTCGGGCGTGTACGGGATCCTCATGTTCGGCGTCCGCCGAGAGCAGGGGCGCCTGCCGGAGCTGGCGCCCGTCGTGCGATTGCTCGCCCGTCCCGACCGTCACTCGGGGCCGTGGCGGCCCGCGCTGGCGGTCGTCCTCGCCGAGCTGGGCATGGTGGAGGAGGCGGCACAGGAGCTCGAGCGGGTCCGGCGTGACGGTCTGGACGCGCTGCGCCGGTCGCTGTGGCACGCGTCGCTGATCTACCTGACCGACGCCTGCTCGATCGCAGGCGACGCCCGGCTGGCCGAGCTTCTGTACCCGGAGCTGGCGCCGCTCTCGGGGCGGCTGGTGATGGTCGGCCACCTGGTCGCCTGCTACGGCGCAGCCGACCGCTACCTCGGCATGCTCGCGGGAACGATCGGAGACCACGAGCTCGCCGAGACGCACCTGACTGCGGCGGCGGAGCTCAACCGGCGGACGGGGGCGCTCACCTGGCTCGCGCACACGCACTTCGAGCACGGCCGGCTGCTGCTCTCACGCGATGCCGATCGGGCCCGCGGGCACCTCCGGGAAGCGGCCGCCCTGGCCGGCCGCCACCAGCTCGTCGGCCTGCAGGGCCGGATCGCCGAGCTCGGGCCGAACGGCGCGCCGAGCACGGCCCTGCCGGACGGCCTCTCGGCCCGCGAGGCTGACGTGCTGCGCCTGCTGGCAGCGGGACGGTCGAACCGTGAGATCGGCAGCGAGCTCCACATCAGCGAGCACACGGCCGCAAACCACGTGCGCTCGATCTTGCGCAAGACCGGCTCCGCAAACCGGACGGAGGCGGCTTCGTACGCCTTCCGGTGCGGCCTCGCCCGGCCCTGAGCCGCTACGATCGGCGCCGTGCCGCTGTACGTGATCGAGCGGAGCTTCGCCGAGCAGCTGGAGCTGACGAGCGACGACGTCCGCCTGATCGAGGACGTCAACGCCGACGAGGGCGTGCACTGGCTCTTCTCGTTCCTGAGCGCCGACCGGCGACGCTCCTACTGCCTCTACGAGGCGCCGTCGCCGGAGCCTCTCGTCGCCGCCGCACGCCGGGCGAACCTGCCCGCCGACGTCGTGACCGAGGTCGAGCGGGTAGACCCGGCCGCTGTGGTGTGAGGGCTCTCGTCTAGGCTCGGGCCGATGACGACGCTGACCTGGCTCGGCCACGCCGCCTTCCGCCTCGACACCGCTGCCGGCACGCGCGTCTACGTCGACCCGTTCCTGACCGGCAACCCCTCCTGCCCGGCGGCCGAGGTCGAACCGGAGCGGTGCGACCTGATCGTCCTCACGCACGGGCACGACGACCACGTCGGCGACACCCTCGCGCTCGCAGAGCGCTTCGGGTGCCCCGTCGTCGCACAGGTCGAGCTGCGCGGCTGGCTCGCCGGGAAAGGCCTCCCACCCGAGATCGGCCACCACTTCAACAAGGGCGGAACCGTCCGTGTTTCCGACGTCGAGATCACGCTGACCGACGCGAACCACTCGTCGAGCACGTTCGAGAACGGCACGCCCGTGTACCTCGGCGAGCCTGCCGGGATCGTGCTCCGCCCGGAAGGCGGCCCCACCGTCTATTTCGCCGGGGACACCAACGTCTTCGGGGACATGCAGCTGATCGGGCGGATCTACGCGCCGGACGTCGCGGTGCTGCCGATCGGCGACCACTTCACGATGGGCCCCCACGAGGCCGCCGTGGCAATCGAGCTGCTCGGCGTGAAGCGCGTGGTGCCATGCCACTACGGGACGTTCCCGCTGCTGACCGGCACGCCCGAGCGGCTGCGCGAGCTGGCGCCGGCCGGCGCCGAGATCGCGGCTCCTTCCCCGGGGGAGGCGCTCGCGCTGTGAGCCCGCGCATGCGCTGGTTCGGCGCCACGGGCAGGCGGGTGCCGGAGATCGCGCTGGAAGGATCCCTCGAGCTGACGGGCGCGCTCGTCCTGCAGGACGTCGGCGACACCGCCGCGCTCCGCGCGGCGCACGACCGCGGCACGCCGGTGGTGGTGCGCGCCGCCACGGCCCAGGAGGTGCGCGCGGCACTCGCCCGGCCCGAGGTGGCGTGCGTGCTCGTCGGCGATCCCGAGCTGCTCGAGCTCGACCTGGCCGATCTCACCTACGGTGGGTAGGGGCCGGACCTGTCCGGCCTGACCCATCCGGCCTCGACCTGCCCTGTCGCGACGTACTCGCTCTGCGCGTGCGATCCCGGTGCCGGGCCGTGGGGGGTCGCGACCCAGTCGAAGTTCCTCGCCGTCGGTGCGATCGTGCCCTGGGCCGAGCCGGACGCCGGGGCGATCGCCACCCAGTCGTACGCCAACCCCCGCTACGGGCCCGATGGGCTCGCACTGCTCCGGTCCGGGCTCGCGGCGGCGGACGTCGTCGAGCGGCTGACGCAGGCCGACGACGGACGGGCGCAGCGCCAGCTCGGCGTCGTCGACGCCCACGGCGGCACGGCGACGTACACCGGCGAGGCGTGTCACGACTGGGCCGGCGGGCGGACGGGCGACGGCTACGCCGCGCAGGGCAACATCCTCGTCTCCGGCGCGACAGTCGACGCGCTGGCGGAGACGTTCGAGGCGACGGCCGGCGCGCCGCTGGCCGAACGCCTGCTCGACTGTCTCGACGCGGCGCAGGCGGCGGGCGGCGACCGGCGCGGCCAGCAGTCGGCGGCACTGCTGGTGGTGCAGCGGGACGGAGGCTACGCCGGCCTCTCGGACACGCTGGTCGACCTCCGCGTCGACGAGCATGCGCGCCCGCTGGAGGAGCTGCGCCGTCTCCACGGCATCCATCACCAGCTCTTCGGGCGGACGCCGAGGTCGGAGTGGATCGCAGTCGACGAGCGGCTCCGGCACGAGCTGGCGGAACGGCTGTCCGCGCTCGGGTTTTCCCGGCTCGAGGACTGGGCAGGAGTCGAGAACCTCGAGGAGCGGGTCGACGGCAGCGACGCGATCGACCCGGTCGTCCTCGCCGAGCTGAGGAGGTCAACATGAGCGCGTACGAGACGGTCGGCCTGGCCGACATCCCGCTGACCGGCCGCAACTGGCAGGCGATCCGCCGGCAGCTGGGCGTGGCGGCGTTCGGCATCAACGCCTGGCGCGGCGACGAGGAAGGGGCAGACGTGATCCCGGCGCACGACGAGGTCCCGACGGGACACGAGGAGCTCTACCTCGTCCTCGAGGGCCGGGCGACGTTCACCGTCGGAGACGACACCGTCGACGGGCCGGCCGGGACGATCGTCTTCGTCCGCGACCCGGCGCTGCAGCGCGGCGCGGTCGCGGCGGAGCCGGGCACATGCGTCCTCACCGTCGGCGCGAAGGCGGGTGAGGCGTACTCGCCGCGGCCGTGGGAGCTCAACGCCGAGGGGTTCCCGCTGTTCGACGCGGGCGAGTACGGCCGCGCCAAGGAGCTCTTCGCGGACGGGCTCGAGACCTACGGCGAGAACGGCGCGCTCCTCTACAACCTCGCCTGCGCGGAGGCGCGGCTGGGGGAGTCGGACGCCGCGCTCGAGCACCTCGGGCGCGCTGTCGAGCTGGAGGATCGGTTCGCCGGCTTTGCGCAGGACGACGAGGATCTCGCCTCCCTGCGCGACGACCCGCGCTTCCCGAGCCCGGCCGGCGCGACGTCGTGAGCAGCTAGGAGTCCCCCGGGAGGCGGGTGCCGTCCGCGCGCGCCCGCAGGCCGGGGACCGGGTCGTGCTCCGGCCGGGCGACGACGAGCACGGCGCCGTGCTCGGGCCCGGCGAGGGCGCCGACCAGCAGCTCCACCCCGACGGCGAGCGCGAACGCCTTGTGGGCCTGCGGCCCGCCGAACGGGATCAGCTCCTCGGCGCGGGCGTGCCCCGCCAGCACATCGCCGTGCGTGACCGCGCCCATCGAGACGTCCGCCACGAGCGGCCGGCCGTCCGAGGACGGAATCCCGATCGCGAGCGGGTTCGTCCCCGTCAGCGCCGCGCCGCCGTCGGGAGCCGGCAAGCGTCGCGGCGACGTCGCCGTGAGAACGGCCGCCAGCCCGCCTCCGGCAAGCCGTCGCACCCAGTAGCCGAGCACGCCCGTCGGGAAGCAGCGCTCGGCGACGACGACGCGGGCTCGCTCGGGCGGATCGGCGAGCTGGGCCGTGCAGATCGCGTCGAGCGTCAGGTAGCCGAGCGCGCCGGCGCCGTCCCAGCGCTCGAAGCCGGGCTCCGAGAGCGTCCGCCGCGGCCTGGCGACGGGGTCGAACGGCTGCGTCTCGAGCCAGCGGATGCGCTCGCGGCCGTGGCCGCGCTTCCCGCGGCGGTCGGCGTCGTCGAAGTGCTCGAGGAGGACGCGCGCGGCCCGCGCGTCGAGCCCGAGCGAGCGGAGCCGGTCGAGGGCCTCCGGGGGCCTCACGGGGCCACTCTAGCCCCCGAGCAGTGCTCACAGAATCCTCAGGAAATGCTTACGACCTGCCTGCAAGACGCATACACGAGCAGCCGACACTCACCCACGAGAGAGCGGATCTCTCGGGGAGGAGAACCCGACTTTCAGGAGGACAGCGTTCAATGCGTCGATCCCTCGTCATCTCGCTCGTCGCGCTTGCCGCGCTGGCAACGGCAGGCATTGCCGGCGCGTGGCTGAAGTCGACCGGGACGGAGGCGGCCGCCGCCACGTTCAGCGCGACCAAGGTCGAGCGCTCGGAGCTGCGGAAGTGCACCGGCACGGACGGTGAGTACGAGTTCGCCTGGGTGCGCGTCAGCGGGGACGCGGCCAGCTCGAACGAGGCGCTCAACGGGCCGATCACGTTCCACGTCAGGAGCGTCTACAACGTCACCAAGAAGCTCGGCACGCTCGAGGGCTGGGTCCGGGTCCGCGGCGGAGAGGATCGGAAGAGCTCCCACGGACGCTTCTTCGCGGTGAACACCGACGGCACGGTCGACGGGTTCGTCGTCGGACGCGTCAACTGGCGCTACGCCGCGCTGTTCGCAAGCGTCGGCGGCAAGTTCTCGGCCACGGGCGGCATCACCGAAGGCACGATCGGCACGGGTACCGCGACGAACGCGGGCGTCTTCGCCGGCGGCCGGCCGTGCAAGCCGGAGCGCAAGCCCCGGACGGCGATCAAGCTGTCCGTCCGCGGCACGGTGGAGTCGCTCGACGCGGCCCAGATCACCGTCAAGCCGAGCGACAACTCGAGCTCGCAGACCTGCAAGCTGACGGCCGACTCGCCGAAGCTCGACGGCATCGCGGCCGGGGACAGCGTCCGCGCCGAGTGCCACGGCCAGGAGGGCTCGCTCGTCCTCGTCAGGATCAAGGAGCACCGCTCCGACGACTAGCGCGGCGACACTGTCCCCCCAATCGAACGCCGCGTGACGACGGAGGCGCCCCGAACGGGGCGCCTCCGGTTTCAGGAGATGACCGTCAGCGCCTTGCGGATGCCGCCGCGGCGCGTCCGCTGCAGCGCCTCGGCGACCGCGTCGATCGCCGAGGCCGCCTCCGACGCGGGCGCGGCCTCGGTCACGGGCGTCCCTGCGTCGGCGGCCTCGCGCAGAACGGGGTCGAGCGGGACCTTCCCGAGCAGGGGGACGCCGATCTCCTCCGCCAGGCGCTCGCCGCCGCCCGTGCCGAACAGCTCCTGGCCGGTGCCGACCAGCCACGACATGTTCTCGACCACGCCGATCACGCGCATGCCGGTCTTCTGAGCCATCTGCGCGGCGCGCACGGCGACCTGCTGGGCCGCCGGCTGGGGAGTGGTGACGATCAGCGCCTCGGCCCGCGGCAGCAGCTGGCCGAGCGAGATGGAGACGTCGCCGGTGCCGGGTGGCATGTCGACGACGAGCGTGTCGAGCTCGCCCCAGTGAACGTCGGAGAGAAACTGCTCGAGCGCCCGGTGCAGCATCGGCCCTCGCCACATGACCGGGCTGTTGTCGTCGAGGAAGAACCCGATCGACATCAGCTTCAACTCCCCGCGCACGGGCGGCACGATCATCCGGTCGACGACCACCGGCCGCTGGTGGACGCCGAGCATGTGCGGGATCGAGTGGCCGTAGATGTCGGCGTCGAGCACTCCGACACGCTCCCCGCGCTCGGCGAGCACGGCCGCCAGGCTCGCGGTGAGGGTCGACTTGCCGACGCCGCCCTTCCCCGAGGCGACGGCCACGACCCGCGTCCCCGGATCGAGCGAGATCTCCTTCTCGGGACGGCCGCCGCGCAGTCGCGCCGACAGCGCCGCCTTCTCCTCCGGGCTCATCACGTCGAACTCCAGCCGAACCGAGGCGACCCCGGGCACCGCGCCGACATGGCGCGCGACCTGGTCCTGAAACGACGAGCGGAGCGGGCAGCCGGCGACCGTCAGCGCGATCGTGACCGTCACGGCGCCGCCGTCCGTTCGAACGTCGCGGACCATCTCGAGCTCCGTCACGGGTCGCTTGAGCTCGGGGTCGATAACGCTCTCGAGCGCCTTCAGGATCGCGTCGCGGTCGGGTCCCATGCCCTGAGCGTAGCTCCCACCCGTCGAACCAGCCCCGACCGTCCGTACTTGTCCGCAGCCGGCACGCCCGATTCCCACCGCAGACGCCGGCCTCGCGCGGATGCCGCCCGGGATGCCCGGAGCGAGACTCGGCGCATGAAGCGACCACGGGAGGAGGAGCAATGAACGTCAGAAGGATTCTCGAGATCGGCGGCCTGGTCGCCGGCGTGGTGCTGATCGCCTTCGGGGTCGCCGCGATCTACATGGGCGTCGACGGGCGGTCGACCGTGCGCGACAGCATCAAGCAGGAGCAGATCGTGTTCGGGACGGCCGACGACCCGGCGGTGGCGAAGTACGCCGACGAGTGGGCCGGCGAGCAGGTGGTCAACGGCGAGCAGGCCCGCGCCTTCGCGCAGATCATGCGCGAGCACGCGCTGGAGTCCTCCGGCGGGCTGACATACGCCGAGATGGGCCGGTTCGTGTCGGCTGCGAATCCGGGCGATCCGGCGGGCACGAGCGACGAGGCGGCTGCCCTGAAGGACGAGGAGGGCAACCCGATCTCGAACGCCGCACGCAACACCTGGGTGACGGCGACCGCGCTCTCGAATGCGCTCAACATGAGCTACATGGCCGAGCAGCTGTCGATCTTCGGCATCGTCGTCGGGGTGGCGCTGCTGCTCTCGGGCATCGGCTTCATCGTCCTCGCGCTGGCGGTGCTCGGCGGCGCCTTCCAGCGAAAGGAGGCAGCCGCGACGATCTCGCCCGCGGCTCCGGCCGCAGGCTGAGCGGGGGACGGGAGGCCACCTGGCTCACAGGGTGCTCCGACCTCCCGGGGCAGCACGGAGGGGCGGCTTGCGCCGCCCCTCCTGCCCTGCCGGGCGGTCAGCCGGCAAGCGCGCCGGCGAGCTGCGCGCACCCGTCCGGCGTTGCCGCCGCGACGACGCGCGAGCGCTGACCGAGATCGAGCGGCGCGGCCTCGAACGGCGGGCTTTCGAAGAGCTCGATCGCAAGCCCTGCCTCGCGCACGAGCAGCTGGGCGGCGGCGATGTCGACCGAGCGCGCCGGCTTGAGCGAGCAGACTGCGTCGACCCGCCCCGCGGCGAGGTGACAGAGAGACAGCGCGAGCGATCCCATCACCCGCAGCCGCTGCGCCAGCGCCACGACGGCAGGCGCCCGATCGGCGATGTAGGCAGCCGTGGTGCCCTCGAAGGCGAGGATCTCGATCGTCCGCTTCGGCCTGACGGCTCCGAGGCGCACGCCGTCGAGGTACGCGCCGCGGCCCCGCTCCGCCGTCCACTCCTCGCCCGAGCCGAAGTCGTAGACGTACCCGAACACGACGTCCCCCAGCGCCGGGCCGTCCGCGACCGCGAGCGAGAGCGAGAAGAACGGGATGCCGCGCTTGGCGTTGACGGAGCCGTCGATCGGGTCGACGACCACCCGCAGCGGGCCGCCGGTACCGAACGTGCGCTCGCCGAGCTCCTCCGAGACGAGCACGAAGTCGCGCCCGAGCGTGGCCAGCCGCGCGACCACGGCCTCCTCGGCGGCGGCGTCGATCGCCGTCGTGTCGTCGCCGCCCTCGCCGGCGCGGAGCACCGGCTCGCGCTCGAGCCGCGTCGGGAGTCGCTCGAGCACGTCTCGGATGTCGGCGACCGAGGCGCGGCACAGCTCCAGCCAGGGCGTCATGAGTCGAGTGGATGAAAGAGCAGGCCGGAGAGGAGCTTCGGGAAGAAGTACGTCGTCTTCTGCGGCAGCACGTCGCCGCGACGGGCGCGGCCGAAGACGTCCTCGATCCGCGTCGGGCGCACGAGGTAGGCCACCGTCGCCTCCCCGCGGTCGACTCTGCCGACGGCCTCGCGCCAGTCGGGCGTGTACGAGATCCCCTCGTGGCCGTGCCGGTCGACGAGCTCGACGTCGAGCTCGCCCGGCTCGCCGACGACGAGCCGCGCCTCCCCCGCCGTGTACGCGACGGCGGCCGCGCGGTCGTACGGGCGGCGCTGCAGCTCGGCGAGCGCCGCCTCGACGTCCTTCGCGGGGGCCTCGCCGGACGACGGCAGCGCGTTGCCCGCGAGGACACGGTGCGTCGCGAAGATCTCGAGCCCCGGGTCGGACGTCGAGACGAGCACGACGAGCATCCGGCCGCTCTCGGGCGTCTGCTCCTCGGCGTGGTAAGCGAGCGCGGTCTCGTAGCGATGGTGGCCGTCGGCGATCAGAAGCTGCCGATCGGCGAAGAAGCGGCCGGCCGTGCCGTCGTCCTCGAGCCGCCAGAGCCGTGTCCCTTCGATGTCGAGATCGGCGGCCGTGTCAGGCGCCGCGACCGGCGCGGGGCCCTCGTAGAGCAGGAAGATCGGCTCGAGCTGCGCCCTTGCCGCGCGGAGCAGGCGCAGACGGCTCTCCTTGGGGCCGCGATGCGTCCGCTCGTGGGGGAGCACGATTCGCCGCTCGTAGGGCTCGACCGCGAGCGACGCGACCAGCCCCGACCTGCGGCGCGCGACCCCGTCGGGGGCGACGTAGTCCTGCTCGAGCGCCCACACGGCAGGCCGCTCGTCGCGGACGAGCACACCCTCCTCGAGCCAGTCGCGGAAGAGACGCCCGCCCTCGTCCTCTGCGTCGTTCAGCGTCAGGTGCGCGACGTTGTGCGCGTCGCGCGCGAGCAGCGCCTCCCGCTCGCCCGGAGAGATCACGTCGTACGGCGGCGCGACGACGTCCGCTCCGGGGCGGGCGTATCGGACCGCGCGAAACGGCGCCACGTCAGCCATCCACGCGAGCGTACCGCCGCCCTAGACTCCACGCCGTGACGTCGATCGCCGAGCTGGAGCAGGATCGCACGGTCGAGGGCGTCTACGGAGTGGCGCGCAAGCGGCGCCTGCGCACGCGGGGAGGAGCGCCGTACCTCGCGCTCGAGCTCGTCGACCCGAGCGGCCGGATCGACGCGCGCGTCTGGAGCGACGTGGACCTGCTCGACCGCCGGTTCGAGGAGGGCGACGCGATCCACGTCCTCGGCCGCGTCGAGCGCTTCGGCGGCCGGCTCCAGGTCGACGTCCGCTCGCTCGAGCAGGCTCCCGACACCGACCCGGCCGGGCTGGCCCCGACGCTCCGGCGTGACGCCGACGAGCTCGACGGCTTCCTGGAGTTTCTCGCCTCGGAGATCGCCCACCCGGGCCTGGCGGGCGTCGTCGCGGGGTTCCTCGGCGATCGCGGCCTGCGCCGGTCGCTGCGGGGGCTCCCCGCCGCCGGCGTGGACGGGCACCACGGGTACGCAGGCGGGCTGCTCGAGCACACGGTCGGCGTCGCCACCCTCTGCCGCGAGACGTCGCAGCTGCACCCGCGCCTGCGCGCCGACCTGCTCCTCGCGGCGGCACTGCTCCACGACGTCGGCAGGACGCGCGAGCTCGGGCCGGGCCCGGCGTTCCAGCCGACGGAGGAGGGGCGCCTGCTGGGGCACGTGCACCTCGGGGTGCGCCTCGTCGACGAGCGGGCGTCCGGCCTCGACGCGCAGGTGCGGGCCGAGCTCCTCCACGCCGTGGCGTCTCACCACGACCGGGCGGCGGCGAGGACCGCCGAGGCGGCGGTCCTCTACCACGCGAACCAGCTGGACGCGCAGGCCGCGACGAGACCCGTCGGCGGCGACTGAGGGCCGCGGGCACTGGCGGCGCTGCTCGCACTCTGCGGGGCTGCCGCCTGGGGCGTCGGAGACTTCCTCGGCGGCCTCGGCGCGCGGCGCATCCACGTCCTCACCGTCCTGCTGCTCTCGCAGGCCGCCGGCCTGGCCGGGGTGCTCGTCTGGGCGGCCGTGTCGGGGGATGCGTTCCCCGGCGCGGGCGATGCGCTGCCGGCGCTCGCCGCGGGCGCAGCCGGCCTCGTCGGCCTCGGCGCTCTCTACCGCGGCTTCGCGGTGGGCGCGATGGGCATCGTCGCGCCGATCTCGGCCACCGCGCCGATCGTCCCGCTGGCCGTCGACGTCGCCCGGGGTGACGCGCCGACCGCCCTGCAGTGGGCGGGCATCGCGCTCGCCCTGGCCGGCATCGTCATCGTCTCCCGGGAGCCGGCACGAGGCGCGGGCACGCGGCTGGCAGCCGGCGCGGGGCTCGCCGTCCTCGCCGCGCTCGGCTTCGGGTTGTTCATCCTCGGCCTGGACGCTGCCGCCGAAGCGAGCGTGCCGTGGACGATCTGCCTCGCGCGGGCCGCATCGGTCACGATCGCGCTGACGGCCACGCTCGCGACCCGGACCGCCGTGGGAGCTCCGACCGCGCTCGTGCCGCTGCTGCTCGCGATCGGCCTCTTCGACACCGGCGCCAACGTCCTGGTCGCG
>DATBMD010000001.1:0-3352 GCA_036555085.1 Gaiellaceae bacterium | reverse complement strand
CGCTGGCTCGGCGCCGCGATCGGGCGCGTCACCGCGGCCGAGCTCCTGCTCGACGAGGTCGCCGGGCAGTACGCCGAGGCGTGCGCGGGGATCGAGCGCGGCGAGCCGTTCTTGCGCGAGGCCGACCTGCGCCTGACGATGATGGGCCGTGAGGCGGCGAGGCTCGCGCGGAGCGCCGTCGACGACGTCGTCGTCCGCACGGCCGGCTCCGGCGCGATGCAGCGCGGCGAGCGGATCGAGCGGATCACCCGCGATCTGCCGGCGGGCTGGCGTCACCCGGCGCTCCCCGCCGAGGAGGACGTCGCGCGCCGGCTCGCCCGCGAGCGGCTCGGGCTTCCGGTCGCGGTGTAACTACAGGCTGGGGACGATGACGCCGCTCAGGTCGCGCTTGTCGATCGACGCCTGCAGCGCCTCGTTGATCCCGTCCAGCGGGTAGCGGCTGGTGACGATCGGCTCGGCGGTGACCCAGCCGTCCTCGAGCATGCGTATGAAGCGCGGCAGGTCCCGCCGCATCCGGACGTTCCCGTTCTGGGTGCTGACGATGGCGCGGCTCTGCACCGCGATCGCGACCTGGGGAACGGTCACGACCGCATCGGCGCGCTCGACGCTCGAGAGGACGACCGTGCCCGCCCGGCGCGACATCAGGATCGCCTGCGTCTGGGCGGAGGCGAGCGTGGCGGCCTCGAGGACGTAGTCGGCGCCGCGGCCCTCGGTCAGCGCCTGGACCTGCGCCACGGGATCGTCGGCTCCCGGGTCGACGAGGTCGGTGGCGCCGAGCCGGCCGGCGAGCTCGCGCCGCTCGGCCAGCGGATCGACGGCAACGATCCGCCGCGCCCCGGCGACCTTCGCCGCCTGCACCATCCACTGCCCGAGGTGGCCGAGCCCCACGACCGCAACGCTCGAGCCCGCCTCGACCCGCGCGACGTTGAACACGGCGCCGAGCCCGGTCGTGATCCCGCAGCCGAGCAGGCCGAGCGACTCGTCGGGGAGGTCGCTCTCGATCGGGAAGACCTGGTTCGCGGTCACGTTCATCAGCTCCGCATAGCCGCCGACGTTGCCGGCCGCGCTCACGGGCTGGCCGTTCCCGCGATCGGCGACGTGCGGCCAGATGCCGCCGCGGTCGAACGTCTCCGAGCACTGGTCCGGACGTCCGATGGAGCAGTAGAAGCAGATCCCGCACTCGGACGTGCCCGGAACGATCACACGCTGCCCCGGCCTCAGGTGCGCGACTCCGGCACCGACCTCGACCACCTCGCCCATCGACGCGTGGCCGAGGATCGTCGGCGGGATCTTCCCCAGCTGACCGCGCCAGTTGAGGATGTCCGTGGAGCAGAACGGCGAGGCGCCCGTCCGCACGAGCACGCGTCCCGGCGCCGGCTCGTGGTACGCGATCTCCTCGACGACGAACGGCTCGTTGAACTCCACTAGCAGCGCTGCGCGCATCGCGGTCACGTCGCCGTGTAGCCGCCGTCGACGCCGAGGATCGTGCCGGTCGTGAACGCGGCGGCGTCGGAGGCGAGGAAGAGGATCGACTCCGCCACCTCCTCCGGCTCCGCGAAGCGGTTGAGCGGGTGCGAGGCCTTGATCTCGGCCGCGACGCCGTCGGGATCGTCGAGCGTCGCGACGAAATCGAGCAGGAACGGCGTCGCGACCGCGCCGGGTGCGACGGCGTTGACGCGGATGTTGGCGCCGCCGTATTCGACCGCGAGCTGTCGCGTCAGCTGCACGACGGCGCCCTTGCTGGCCGCATAGGCGGCCTGGCCCGGCAGGCCGATCAGCCCGGAGATCGACGCGGTGTTGACGATCGCCCCGCCGCCCTGCGCCAGCATCGCCGGCAGCACCGCCCGGCAGTGCAGGAACATGCTCTTCACGTTGACCGCCATGACGCAGTCCCACTCCGCCTCCGTCGTGTCGGCGAGCGTCTTCCAGACGATGTGGCCGGCGTTGTTCACGAGCACGTCGATCCGCCCGAACCGCTGCGTGGCGGTCTCGGCGGCGCGCTCGGCGGTCGCCGCCAGCGAGGCGTCGCCCTCGACCGCCGCGACGCGCTCGCCCGCGAGGTCATGCACCTGCGGCGAGACGTCGACGGCGACCACCGAGGCGCCGCGCTCGGCGAGCCGCTGCGTCACCGCCCGGCCGATGCCGCTCGCCGCGCCCGTGACGATCGCCGCCTTGCCCGCGAAGTCGCTCAACCGGCGTAGTCCGCGTCGGAGACGGGCTCGAGCCAGTCGTGCGCGGAGCCGAGCGAGATCGCGAGGTGCAGGAGGTACGAGTCGTCCCCGCCACCGTGCCAGTGCTCCTCGCCCGGCGGGAAGTGGACGACGTCGCCGGCGCGGATCGTCTCCGGCCGGCCGCCGCGCACGCACGCCTTTCCCTCGCCGGCGAGCACGTGCAGCACCTGCCCGCCGCGGTGCGAGTGCCAGTGCGTCCGCGCCTTCGGCGCGAAGAAGACGTTGTTGATCATGACGTCGTCCGTGTGCGGCAGCACGGGGTCGCCCCACACCTCGCCCGTGAACGTGTCCTGCCGCAGCTCCGAGGGCTTCCCGCTCTCTCGTGCGCGCTGTATCTGCATCAATCCTCCTTCGTCTGGAGCCGGATGCCGCCCGACGCGTCGCCGATCGCGTCGACGACGCGGTTCGAGATCTGCTCGCCGTAGCCGAGCTCGTCCGCGAGCTCGAACGACCGGACCGGGCCCTGCGCGTTCAGCGACCGCACGCCGAGCCGCCCCACGAGCTCGACGTACAGCCGCAGGTCCTTGAGCATCAGGTTGCCGGTCAGGCCGCCCTCGAGGTAGTCGCCGTCGACGATGCTCGGGAACCGGTTCAGGGTCGCGAAGTTGACGCCGGTCGAGCTGTTGAGGACGTCGAGCACGCGGTGCACGTCGAGCCCGGCCTTCCGCGCCGCGACCATCGCCTCCGCCGTGGCCGCGAGGCTGACCCCGTTCAGGAAGTTGTTGATCACCTTCGTCGTGTGGCCGGCGCCGCTCGCGCCCATGTGCTCGATGCGCGCCGAGAACGTGGCGAGGATCGGCCGCACGCGCTCGAGCGCGCCCTCCGACCCGCCCACCATGACCGTCAGCGTCCCGGCCTCCGCGCCGGCCGCACCGCCGGAGATGCCGGCGTCGAGGAAGGCGACTTCCCGGGCTGCGAGCAGCTCGTGCAGGTCGACGGTCGAGGCAGGCGAGCTGGTGCTCAGGTCGACGACCACGCGGCCCGGCTCGACCGTCTCGGCGAGCTCGCGCACGACCGGATCGACGACCGTGCTGTCGGGGAGCGACAGCAGCACGACCTCGGTCCGCCGCGCAACGGCCGCGATCGACGAGGCGGACCCGCCTCGAGACGGGTCGACGTCG
>DATBMD010000337.1:0-11982 GCA_036555085.1 Gaiellaceae bacterium | reverse complement strand
GTCTCCTTCGTCAGCTTCGGCTCCGCCCCGGGCGTGACGCGGTGCGCGATCGCGGCCGAGAAGCGCTCCTTCGCCGGGTACACCCGCACGTGCACCTCGGTCGGGTTCCAGGCGTTCGCCGGGTCGATGTCGTCCGGGCAGGCGCTCGAGAGGCAGACGAGGTCGGTGAGCGCCCGCAGCAGGACGTAGTCGCCGGGGCGCGACCAGGGCTCGTCCATCACGTAGACGTTGTTGCCGTCGAAGCCCGTGTTGTAGAAGAAGTTGAGCGCCGGCCAGCCCTTCCGCGGGTCGATCGTGTACGGGGCCAGCTCGCCGTTGAAGTTCTCCGAGCAGTTCACGTGGCCGAAGTAGCCCATGTCCTCGTAGTACTTCGCGGTGCAGGCGAGCCCGAAGGTGTCGTGCCTGCCCACCGTGTCCCGGACGACCTCGACGAGCGCCTCCTGGTCCTGGTCGTAGAACTTCCCGTGCAGCCCCGGCATCGGGTACGCGAGGCCCATCAGCGAGCGCGTCGTGGTCGAGTCGAGGCCGCGCTCGCGCCCGTCCTGGAGCTTCCCCGAGTGGAAGGCGAGGAAGTCCGAGCACTGACGCCCCTTCACGTCGATCACCTGGACGTACTCGCCGGCGCGGACCTCGTACGCGAGCGCCGACGCGCGGTCGACCTGGAAGTCGAGCCGCGGGTCGGCGAGCGGCTCCGGCAGGGACGGCTCACGCTCGCCGTGCGGCGTCGCGCGGCGGATCTCGAGCTCGAGGTCCGAGGCCGGCGTGCCGCCCTCGACGACGGAGGTCGGGGGCTGTGGGGCGCCGACCACGACCACCGCCGGCCGGTCGGCCCGGAACGTCTCCTCCGCTCCCGGCGGCGACGCGGGGCCGAAGAGCCCGACGGCGCCTGCCGCCGACGGGTCGACGCCGCGGCCGGCGACGGTGGCGACGATCTCGTCCGCCCCGTCGCCGCGCACCCCGGTCAGCGACCGCAGCACGCTCGCGGGCAGGCGCTCGCCGGCGGCGCCGATGGCGGCGTAGTCCTCGCCCCCGCCCGGCCCGAGCACCGTCAGCTCCGCCCGCTGCCCGCCGTGCAGGTCGCGCACGGTGACCCGGTCGTCGGGCTGGAGCGCGACGAGCGTCGCCGCCCCGGGGCGGACGCGGTAGGTCTCGCGCGTGGGGTCGTACGGAACGAGCCCCGGGACGAGCAGCCGTGGTCGCGACGCAGTTGTCAAGCCCGCGGCTACCCCGCCTTCGCCGGCGCCTTCGCCTCGTCCTCGGCTGCCTGGCCGAGCAGCTGCTCGGCGAGCTCGCGCTTGCCGGCGGCGTCGAGCTTCTTGACCTCGTTCTCGACGGCGCGCCGGTTGTAGGTCTGGTTCCAGTAGTCGAGCGAGTCGAAGCCGAGCAGCACCGCCTTGCCGACGAACTGGCGCAGCACCTCGTTGGTCGGCCCCATCACCCAGCCCGCCTTCGCGTCGCGCACGTAGCGCTCGAGCTCCATGTCCCGCTTGTAGCCGGAGCCGCCGCAGGCGTGCAGCATCTTGTCGACCACGTGCGCGACGTTCTTCGCCGCCGCGAACTTGATCTGCCAGGCCCAGTGCAGGTAGTCGGCGCGGGCGAGCTCGCCGGGCTTCAGCACCCGCGTGTTGTCGTCGGTCGCGGCGTCCATCGCCCGGGCGACCGAGAGGACGAAGACCCGGCTCGCGTTCGTGTCGATCACCGCCTCGCCGACGTAGTCCTGGATCGTCGGGTAGTCGGCCACGCGCATGCCGACGTCGACGTGCCGCTTGCGGGTCGTGTGCCGCTTCGCGATGTCGATCGTGCCCATCGCGATCCCGTTCCAGACCGACGACGACCCGATCAGGAACCACGGGTCGACCGACTCGTCGTTCGACGTGGCGCCGTCACCTTCGGGGCCGACGATCTGGTCGCCCGGGATCTCCACGTCGGCGACCTCGATCGGCCCAGACTGGTTGCCGCGCAGCCCGAGCGCGTCCCACAGCGACGGCTGCGACTGCACGTGCTCGCCGTCGATCACGAACACCGACAGGTCGTCGTAGCCGGAGAAGTCCGGGCTCGTCGTCTGCACCACGTAGAAGTCCGCGAAGCCGCCCGACGTCGTCCACGACGCCTTCTTGCGCACCTTGAAGCCGCCGTTGACCCGCTCCGCGCCCGACGAGATCGGATACCAGAAGTGCGAGCCCGTCTCGGGGTCGGAGTACGAGAGCGTGCCGATCTTGCCCCCGTTCAGGGGCCGGATGTACCGCTCGATCAGCTCGGGGGTCGGCCGCAGCATGATCGCCTGCACCGCGCCGACGTGCATCACGTAGCACATCGCGGTCGAGGCGCACCCGTAGCGGGCGATCGTCTCGCACGTCATCGAGTAGGCGACGTGGTTCTCGCCGAGGCCGCCGTACTCCTCCGGCACGCACAGCGCCAGGAAGCCGTGCTCGCCGAGCAGCTCCAGGTTCCGGCGGGGGAAGAGCAGCTCGTCGTCCGAGCGCTTCGCGTTCGCCCGCATCTCCGTCTCGCAGAGCTCGATCAGCTTCGCGCGGAGCTCCTTCTGCCGGTCGGTCAGAAACCAATCCGGGTCCCACTCGTAGCCCAGGCCCCAGAACGGCTCGGAGCCCCACGTCTTCTCGGACATGCGCACCTCCAGCAGGCTGTCGAATCTCGCTTCGATCGTAGAGATTCGCCGACCGGCACGCCAAGTGACAGTGTGTCACTTGGCGGTCAGAGGACGAGCATCGCGTCGCCGAACGAGTAGAAGCGGTATCGCTCCGCGATCGCCAGCTCGTAAACGTGCCTCGTTTCCTCGACCCCCGCGAACGCCATCACGAGCGCGAGCAGCGTCGAGCGCGGCAGGTGGAAGTTCGTCAGCAGGCTGTCGACCCGGCGGAAGGCGAACCCCGGTGTGACGAACAGCTCCGTCCGGCCCTCCAGCTCGCCCGTGCGCGCGACGGTCTCCAGGACGCGCACGGTCGTCGTGCCGACCGCGAGCACGCCCCCGGCGCCGGCGATGCGTGACCACGCCTCCGGCTCCACCCGGTAGCGCTCGCCGTGGAGCCGGTGCTGCTCGAGGGTGCCGGCGGTGAGGGGCCGGAACGTGTCGAGGCCGACGTGGAGCGTCACCCGCTCGACGTCGAGCCGGGCCAGCAGCTCGGGGGTGAAGTGCAGCCCGGCCGTCGGCGCCGCGGCCGAGCCCTCCTCGTCGGCGTAGACCGTCTGGTAGCGGCCCGGGTCGGCGAGCGGCTCGGTGATGTACGGCGGCAGCGGCGCCTCGCCGGCGGCCGCGCCGTCGAGCCGGATCCGCCAGCGCCCCTCGCCGAGCGGCTCCAGCAGCAGCACCGGCCCGATCCGCTCCCCTGCCCGCAGGCGGCGGCTCGGGCGCGCCAGCGCCGCCCACACGCCGGCGCCGAGCGCCTCCAGCAGCAGGATCTCGACGCTGCCGCCCGAGCCGCGGCGGAGCCTGAGCCGGGCGGGGATCACCTTCGTGTCGTTGACGACGACGAGCTCGCCGCCCAGCTCGCGCGGGAGGTCGGTGAACGCGCGATGGCGAACCGCGCGCGTCCGGCGGTCGTAGACGAGCAGGCGCGAGCCGTCGCGCCGCGCCGCCGGCCGCTGCGCGATCAGCTCGGGCGGCAGCACGTAGTCGAGGTCGGACGATCTCATCCGACGGCGAGAGTAGCCTTGCCGGCCATGGACGACGACGCTCTGGAGCGGGCCCGGCAACGGCTGGCCGAGGCGCGTGCCGGCCGGGACGGCGCGGTGCGCCTCGAGGCGGCGCTCGAGCGCTCGCGGGCGCAAGTGGAAGCGCTCGCCGGCGCCGCCGCCGAGGTCGAGCGGGAGCTGCCCGACCGGATCGGCGAGGCCGTCCGCGAGGGGATGCGCCGCGAGGTGGTGCCGGTGGCGCGCAATCTCGCGGAGATCCGCGGGCTGCTGAACCAGGTGATCCACCGGCTCGAGCGTCTTGAGCAGGAGGTGCTGGCCGAGCGGCACGCCCGCATCGACGACCTCGCCCTGCTCGTCGACCTCGTCTCCTCCGGCTGGAAGGCCGTCGATCGCAGGCTGGAGCGGCTGGAGCAGGCGGGCGCCACGGTGATCCCGCTCCACGGCGAGGCCGCCCCGGAGACGCCGGAGCCCAACGGGGCGACGGCGCTCGCAGGCTAGGGAAACGCGCCGGTCGGCGCCCGCGCGGGCAGCACGAGCCGGAACCGGCTGCCGCGGCCGAGCTCCGAGTCGAGCTCGACGCGCCCGCCCAGGGCGACGGCCAGCTCCCGGGCGATCGGGAGGCCGAGCCCCGTGCCGCCCTTCGCGTCGTCCGAGACGAACGGCCGGAAGATCAGCTCGCGGTCGTCCGCCGCGATGCCGGGCCCGGAGTCGGCGACGTCGACCGCGATCGTCCCGTTCGGCGCCGTCAGCGCGACCTCGACGCGGCCGCCGTCCGGCGTCCAGCGGAACGCGTTCGCGAGCAGGTTCGTGATCACCTGCAGCACGCGGTCGCCGTCGGTGAGGATCGTCGGCGGCGAGCCGTCCTCGGCGAGCCGGTACTCGATCTCGCGCCGCCTCGCCTCCTCCCCGAACGCCGAGTACGCCTGCTCGACGAGGCGGCCCATGTCGACCTCCTCGGTCAGGACGGTGAACCGGTCCGCGTTCAGCTTCGCCAGGTCGAGCACGTCGCCCACGAGCCGCTCGAGCCGGTGCGCCTCGTTGGCGACGACGTCGAGCGACTGCCGGATCAGCTCCGGATCGTCGACCAGCCCGTCGCGGATGGCGTCGACGTGGCCGTGGATCGCCGTCAGGGGCGTCCGCAGCTCGTGCGACACCGACATCAGGAACTGCCGCTCCCGCCCCTCCGACTCCGCCAGCCGCGCCGCCATCTCGTTGAACCGCTGCGAGAGGTGGCTGATCTCGTCGCCGCCCGGCCCGACCGGCACCGCGACGGCGTAGTTGCCCGCCGCGATCTCGTCCGCGGCGTCCGAGAGCGCGAGCACCGGGCCGGTGATCCGCCGGGACAGGTACCAGCTGAGCGCGCCGGCGATCAGCACGCCCCCGAGGAACGCGAGCGCGAGCCGGCGCACCAGCGGCACCCACTGGTCGCGCACCTCGGTGCGCGCCTTCGCCACGATCAGCGTCCCGAAGGCCGGCGCGTCCTGCTCGAGCCGAACCGGTTGCGAGGCGGCGAGGAAGACACGGTCCTCGCCGGGCGGCGTGAACTCGAAGGAGCGCGGGCCGTCCGCCGCGCGCACGGCCGGCGGCAGCGCGCCGTCCGGGATCCGGCTGAGCCCGCTCGTCTGGCCGGGAAACAGGTTCGTGCCCGTGTAGAAGAGCCGGTCGCCGGTCGTCAGCTCGAGCGTCGCGGCGGCGAACTGCGGCGCCCTCTCGCCCTCGTCGGCGGCGGCCAGCGCGGACGCCGCGTAGAGCTGCGCGAGGCCCTTCGCCTCGCGGCGGAGCTCGTTGAAGCTCTGGTCGCGCGTGTAGTCCTGGAACAGGCGCAGCGCGATCAGCGCCGCCACGATCCCCGTGACGGCAACGCCGAGCAGGAACAGGGCCGGCAGCCGGACACGCAGCGACCCGAGCATGCTCCCTCAGGCTACGCCGCTAGGCGGCGGGCGCCGGGCTCGAGCGCTCCGAGGCGACCTTGTAGCCGACGCCCCAGACGGTGACGATCGGAGACGCGTCGCCGAGCTTGCGGCGGATCTGGCGGACGTGCACGTCGACCGTGCGCGTGTCGCCCGCGAACGTGTAGCCCCAGACGCGCTCGAGCAGCTGGTCGCGGGTGAGCACCAGGCCGCGGTGGTCGAGCAGCTCCCAGAGCAGGTCGAACTCCTTCGGCGCCAGCTGGATCTCCTCTTCTCCGACCAGCACCTCGCGGCGGCCGGCGTTGATCAGCAGGTCGCCGTGCCGGATCTCGCGCGCCTCGTCCCGGCGGCGCTCCGGCGCGGAGCGGCGAAGCACGCTCTTCACCCGCGCGACGAGCTCGCGGGGGTTGAACGGCTTCGTCAGGTAGTCGTCGGCACCGACCTCGAGCCCGATGATCTTGTCGACGTCCTCGTCGCGGGCGGTGAGCATCAGGATCGGCACGTCCGAGCTCTTGCGGATCCGACGGCAGATCTCGATCCCGTCCATGTCGGGCAGGTTCAGGTCGAGCACGATCAGCGACGGCATCTCGGCGGCAACCTGGTTGAGCGCGGCTCCGGCGGTCGGAACGGCGCGCACCTCGTAGCCCGCGTTCTTCAGGTAGAGCGAGACGAAGGAGGCGATCGACGCCTCGTCCTCGACGACGAGGATGCTCTGCGGCCCGCTCACTGAGCCGGCCGGGCCTTGCCCGTCTCGTCCTCGCCAGGCTCGACGGGGTCCTGTCCGAACATCACCCTGGTCGCCACCACCGGCACAGGTTCGCACAGATCGGGCTCCGCGATGCAGTCGGCGCTCTCGCCGACCGCGAACACGCCCGTCTCGCCGAGCGCGCCGGGCTCGCCCTTGAAGTTGGCGGCGCCGATGCCGCGGACCGCGACGGAGATCCCCTCACCGCGGAGCTGGACCTTGAAGCGGCCGCCGAGCAGCCGGAAGCTCACGTCGGAGCCGCGCACCCAGCCGGTGCGCTCCTGCTTGACCCCGTTGACGATCGGACGCCACTTGTCGTTGGGGGTCAGGTCGACGATCTGCACGGCGCCGCGCACCTTGCCGAGCACGCCGCCCTGCGCCTTGATCGTGATCGTGCCGCGGCCGCCCTCGATCGAGAGCGAGCCCTGGGGGCGCTTCGCCGCAGCCGCCACGACCGGCAGCGCGAGGGCAAGCGCAAGCAGGATGGTCAGCGCCGTCCGCATCTCTCCGAGTATCGGGACACCGCGTGTGTCGTGGGTGAGATCCCCGTAAGGAAAGTGTAAGCGGCGCCGCCCTCCTGCCTCGGCCATAGAGTGCGCGCCCGTGGGAATCGGTTTCCCGGAGGGACTGCTCCTGCTCGGCGCGATCCTCGCGGTCGGCGCCGCGCTCTCGGGCTGGCTGCAGGGAACCGTCCTGTCCCTCTCCGTGCTCTCCGTTCTCGTCGGCATCGCGCTGGCTCTCGCGGATTTGCTGACGGCCGAGGCGGGCGACGAGCTGATCGTCTTCACGGTCGAGCTCGCGCTCATCCTCACCCTCTTCTCCGACGGTCTCTTCGTCGAGCGGGAGCTGCTGCAGCAGCACTGGACCCCCGCCGCCCGCGCCCTGGTGCTCGCCATGCCTCTCACGCTGCTGATGCTGGCACTCGCCGCGAAGATCCTCTTCAGCGATTTGAGCTGGGCCGAGGCGTTCCTCCTCGCCGCCGTGTTGTCGCCCACCGACCCCGTCGTGACGTCCGCCGTCGTCACGTCCCCGAGGATCCCCGCAACCGTCCGCCACACGCTCAACCTCGAGTCGGGTCTCAACGACGGATTGGCTCTGCCGTTCGTCCTGTTCTTCCTGGCGCTCGCGGTCGGGGCCGACGACCCCGGGCTCGAGGCGGGCAAGCTCGCGGGCGAGGCGATCGTCGGCGCCGCCATCGGCATCGCTCTCGCCCTCGCAAGCGGCCGCGCGCTGTCGCTGCTGCCCGGCGGCGGGATCCAGGCCAAGTACGAGGGAGTCTACGGCCTCGCCATCGCGTTCCTCGCCTTCGGCCTCGCCGAGACGACCTGGGGCAACGGCCTGATCGCGGCCTTCGTAGGCGGCATCGCCGCCGCCGTCAGCAGGCACGACCTGCCGGACGCGTACTCGGAGTTCAATGAATCCGTCAGCGCGACCTTCCAGGTGATCGTCTTCGTGCTCTTCGGGGCGATCGTCGTCGAGACGGGCTGGAACGGTTCGACGCCCGCGCTCCTCGCCTTCATCGCCTTCGCGCTGCTCGTCGCCCGCCCCGCCGCGGTGCTCGTGGCGTTCATGGGTGTGGACGAGACGCGGCCGAACAAGCTCTTCATTGCCTGGTTCGGCCCGAAGGGCGTCGCGTCGATCCTCTTCGCGCTGCTCGTCGTCAACTCACAGGAGGAGAACCGGACGCTCGTCTTCGACGTCGCCTCGTTCACGGTGCTCGCCTCGATCTGCGCGCACGGCCTCACCGACACCGTGGGCGCGCGCTGGCTCGAGGCGAAGCTCGGCGCCGGGTCAGTCGGCGGCGACGATGACGACGTACGACAGCGCGTAGAGGGAGATGAGAACGGGGCCGCTCACGCGGTCGTGCCGTCGGCGCGCGACGAGTAGCGCTCCGACGACCCCGACAGCGGCCAGGGTGTAGAGGGCGCCGACGACGGCCAGCCGCGCCGTGACCGGCGCCGGCTCCACGATCGGGCCGACGCCGATCGACAGCGTCGCGTCGATCATGGAGCTGCCGAGCGCGTCGCCGAGAGCTATTGCTGGTGCGCCGCGCATGAGCGCGGTGACGTCGACGACGATCTCCGGCGCCGACGTGCCGAGCGAAGCGCCGAAGAACGCGATCGCGAACTCGGGCACGCCGAGGGCCTCCGCCAGCTGCACGAGCGCGCGCACGGCGACGGTCGCCCCGGCCCCGACGACGACGAGCGAGGCGAGCACGACGGCCGCCTGGCCGGAGCGCGCACCCACCCTGACCTGAGGGGGCTGGTCGTGCACCCGGCTCGGGAGGAGCTTCGCGACGAGCCACGTAGCGATTGCCCACAGCGCCACGAGCACGAGGCCGTCGACCCGATCGAGCTCGCCGTCGGCGACGAGCACGGCGGTCGTCGCGAGCCCGACCATGGTCAGCACCGTCACGAGACCGACCTGCCGTCGTGAGATCACGAGCACGGAGACGATCAGAGGGAAGATGCCCAGGACGAACGTGTACTGGGTCAACGTCGAGCCGATCGAGTCGCCGACGTTGACGTCACCCTCACCCTGCAGGTGGGAGGCGATCGAGTTGGCGATCTCGGGCAGGTCGGTCCCCAGCGCGACCAGCACGACGCCGACTACGAATGCGGGGGCCCCGAGCGCGGCGGCGAGCGCGCGTGTGTAGGCGACGGCGACGTCGCTGGCGACGAGCGCGAGCGCCAGCCCGCCGACGAGCAAGCCGATCTGGAGTGCGATCTCCACGTGACTCGCACAACCGCCGCTGCGGGTCGGGCTCTGCGAGCGCCGTGAGGGGGCGATCCTACCCGGCCGAGTAGATTCGCCGCATGGAGGTCGCGGCTATTGCCATCTTCGTCGGAGCGCTCGCCGTGATCGCCTTCGAGTTCGTCCATCGAACGAAAGTCGCGCTCGTCGGCGCTGCGCTGATGGTGATCGTCGGCGTCCTGAGTCAGGACGAGGCGATCGAGGCGATCGACTGGGCGACGCTCGGGCTACTGGCGGGGATGATGGTGATCGTCGGGCTGACGGAGCCGACCGGCGTCTTCACCTATCTCGCGCTGCGGGTCGCACAGCTCTCCCGGGGCGATCCGATCAAGCTCGTGTTCCTGCTCGCGGGCGTGACGGGGCTGCTCTCCGCCTTCCTCGACAACCTGACGGCGATCCTCCTCGTCGTCCCGATCACGCTCCTGATCGCCGACCTGCTGCGGGTGTCGGCGATCCCGCTCGTCGTCGTCGAGGTTCTCGCCAGCAACATCGGCGGGACCGCCACGCTGATCGGCGACCCTCCGAACATCATGATTGGCACGCACCGGCCCGAGCTGGGGTTCAACGACTTCGTCGTCAACCTCGCACCGGTCGCGATCCTGACCCTGGTGACGGTGACGGCC
Source organism: Gaiellaceae bacterium (assembly GCA_036555085.1). Classification (GTDB taxonomy): domain Bacteria; phylum Actinomycetota; class Thermoleophilia; order Gaiellales; family Gaiellaceae; genus Gaiella. The sequence goes on along the minus strand of DATBMD010000337.1, from coordinate 2,299 downwards.
GTGCTCGCGCTCCTGTTCCGCAGACAGCTCCGGGTCGACCCGGCGCGCGCTGCGGAGGTGGGCAGGCTCGACCCGACGCGCGACATGCGCGGAGCCCGCAACGTCGGGCGCACGCTGGCCGTGCTGCTCGGCACCATCGTCGCCTTCTTCCTCCACGGGCTGCTGCACCTCGAGCCGGCCGTGGTCGCCCTGGGCGGGGCGACCGTGATGCTCCTCGTCGCCGCCGACGACGTGGAGAGCGCGCTCGAGCGTGTCGAGTGGTCGACCCTCTTCTTCTTCCTCGGCCTGTTCGTGATGGTCGGAGGCCTCGAGCAGCAGGGCGTGATCGACGAGGTCGCGGAGTGGCTCGCGGACGTGACGGGCGGCTCCCGCGTCGTCGAGGGGATGGTCATCCTGTGGGGGGCCGCGGCGGGCTCTGCGCTGGTGGACAACATCCCGTTCACCGCTGCGATGATCCCGGTGGTGGACAGCATCCAGGGCGACGAGTTCGACGACGCGCTCTGGTGGTCCCTCGCCCTAGGTGCCTGCTTCGGCGGCAACGCGACCATGATCGCGGCGGCGGCGAATGTGGCGGCCACGGGCATCCTCGAGCGCTCGGGACAGCGGATCTCGTTCGTCCGCTTCCTCGCCGTGGGCCTCCCAGTCACGGTTCTTTCGCTGCTGATCGCGACTGCGTACCTGTTGCTCTTCCAGCTCTGATATGACGCAGCTCCGCCGGCTCCCCCTCGTCCGCGCGTCCGTTCCCGAGACCGCCACGCTCGGCGACGCCGCCCTCGAGCTGACCCGCGCGGGCGTTCCTGCCATCGCCGTCCTCGACACGCTGGAGCGTGTGCGCGGTGTCTTCACGAGCGAGGGCCTCCTCCGCGGCTGGTACCCGCCCTACCTCGCGGAGCTTCGGCACACCGCCTTCCTGGACGACGACGCGATGCTCGCGGAGCGGGCCGACGAGGTCCGCGGCGAGCCCGTCCGGCCGTACGTCGAGCGGGTGGAGCCGCTCGACGGCGGCGACAGCCGGGTGCACGCGGCCGAGCGCTTCCTCCACGCGAAGGTCGACGCGCTGCCCGTGGTCGACGAAGGGCGTTTTCTCGGCATGCTCTCGATCGGCGCGCTCTGCGCGGCGACGGTCGAGCACCTGGCCGGAAGCCAGGAGCCTCAGGACGGGTCGTAGCGGTAGAAACCGCGGCCGCTCTTGCGCCCCAGCAGGCCCGCGTTCCGCATCGCGACCAGGCGCGGCGGCGGCGCCATGCGCGGCTCGCGGAGCTTCTCGTAGAGAGCCTCCGACGCGTGGACGTGCACGTCGATGCCGACGAGGTCGACGAGCGTGCAGGGCCCCATCGGCCAGCCGGCGCCGTTCGTCAGCGCGGCGTCCAGGTCCTCGGGCGCTACCCGCGCCTCGTCGAGCACGCGGACGCAGTCGTTCAGGAGCGGGATCAGCACCCGGTTGACGACGAAGCCCGGCGTGTCGTGGCAGCGCACGGGCGTCTTGCCGAGCCGCGCGCCGACGTCGTAGGCCGTCTCGACCGCCTGGTCAGAGGTCAGCTCCGCGCGCACGATCTCGACGAGCGGCATCAGCGGCGCGGGGTTGAAGAAGTGCATGCCGACGACGCGACCGGGGGACGACGTCGCCGCGGCGATCTCGGTCACCGACAGCGCCGAGGTGTTCGTGGCGAGGATCGCGTCCGGCCGGACGATGCGCTCGAGCTCGGCGAACAGCTCCCGCTTTCCGCCGAGCTCCTCGACGATCGCCTCGATCACGAGGTCGCAGCCGGCGAGATCCGCCAGCGCCGTCGTCGTCCGGAGCCGGGCGACGGCGGCGTCACGGGCGTCGGCCGCGAGCGTCCCCTTCTCCACCTTGCGAGTGAGGAAGTGCGCGACCCGCTCCTGCGCCGTCGCGCCGAGCTCGTCCGTCACCTCCCGCCCGATCGTCTCGTAGCCGGCCTCGACGGCGAGCTGCGCGATCCCGGCGCCCATCGCGCCGAGCCCGACGACGCCGATCGTCCTCACCTCCGCCACGGCGGCGGATGCTAGTCGAACCCCGGGGGCCGGCTACGCGGCGAGCGGCCGGAGCTGCTCGGCTCGCAGCCCCAGCAGCGCGGTCACGTCCGCCGTGGGCTGGAACGGGTCGCTCTGGATCTCGCCGCTCGCCACCGAGACGGCGGCGATCACGTCTCCGTCCGCCTCCGCGACGAGCACCTCGCCGCCGAGCGGCCGCCGGTCGGTGAGCGCGCCGAGCCGGTCGAGGGCCCCGGCGTCCCCGGGGCCCGCACGCCGGATCGTGATCCAGCCGCGCCGCCTGAAC
>DATBMD010000333.1:0-21745 GCA_036555085.1 Gaiellaceae bacterium | reverse complement strand
CGTCGCCGGCGACGTTGTCACGCTGCCCGACCAGTGGGCAGACCTCGCGAACGGCATGGCCATCGACGAGAATCGCTCGCGGCCTGGTAGCGCTGCCGATCGCTGGGACATCCACGACGACCAGAACCCGGGTGACGGCCTCTTCACGTGGCATCCGTACGACGGCAAGGCGCCGTACGGCGGCGAGCTGCCGGACCACCACGTGAACAGCATCTGCTACCCGACCCCGACGAACGACGCCACCGACGCAGTCGACAACTGCCTCGGCGGCCCGGAGTGGGGCAAGTTCTCGTCGATCTACGGCGGCACCTTCCCGACGATCGGCCCGTTCGACGCCGTTCGCCCGGGTGAGACGCTGCTCTCGAACGGCGTCCTCGACGCCGGCGACGCACCGATGCCGTCCCTGCCCGTCGAGGTCTTCCTCGGCGCCGACTCGATCGGCGCTCTGAAGAAGGTCGACAAGGCGGACATCTACACGGTGCTCGGCCCGCACGCCGGCCAGGGCAGCCCCGCGGGGCCGCCCGACGCAGGCGTCGTCGGCTACGAGTACCCGCACAACCTCTACGCGCCGTTCTACAAGGCGTTCATCCCGGCCGCGACCGCGGGTCTGGACTTCCGGACCGGGCCGTACCAGGCCGGCACGAACAACTTCCCGGGCTACATCGAAGACGGGAAGTACGACTACTGGAACACGTTCAACAAGACGTTCCGGAACGGCTTCAACGGCTGTTACGACGTCAAGGGCAACGACATCCCGATGCCCACGGGCGCGGACAAGGTCGAGGTCTACACCGACGAGCACGGCGAGGCATGGGTGAAGTTCTTCCCGTACCGCGGCCTGTTCCTCGAGCCTGACCTCAACGGCCTCTGCGACATCTACAACGGTGGCAAGGCGCTGTACGGCGAGGCGGACATCACGGCCGCTCCGTACTACCCGGGCCAGCCGGTGTTCACGCCTGGCTTCCAGTGGGGTAGCGCGTCGGTGCACAAGGTCGCGTACCACCACGCGAACAAGACGCTCGTCTGCGTCCCGAAGGCGCGCAACGTCGCCTTCTGCGTCGAGACGGTTGTCGACTACAACGGCGATCCGATCCCGGGCGTGAAGGTCAAGTTCACGACCTCGGGTGACGCCGCCAACATGAGGGCAGCGTCCATCAAGTACAGCGACGAGCTCGACACGACGACGCAGGACGTCATCGTGAGCGGCGGCAACGAGGACTTCGTCATCGCCAAGACCGGCGTGACGGGTCAGGCCGGCGTCGAGATCGTCCACTCGCAGGACGTCTGCATCGACGTGACGGCGGAGAACCTGGACACGCAGAATGGCGGCTTCGGCATCCTGCGGTTCTTCGAGTTCAACCCGCACACCGGCACGGCGTGCGGCGGCTCGACGCCTCCGCCTCCGACGCCTCCGGTCAATCCCACCCCGCCGCCCTCGGGCAACGGTGGTGGCACGCCGCCTCCGGCGCCGACCGGCGGTAGCTCGCAGTCGACGGTGGTCAGCCTCGGCGGGCCTGTGATCCAGGCGCAGCCGGTGCTGTCGCCCACCAAGACCGCGGTCATCGCTTCGACGAACGCGAAGCTCTTCTCCGTGAAGGTGCTTCAGACGAAGCTCGGTCGCTTCCTGGTGGTCAACGTCAAGGCCTCGAAGGGCGCCGCGAAGCAGAAGGTGCTCTTCCTGGTCAAGCGCAACGGCAAGCTCGTGAAGAAGTGGAAGATGGTCCCGGCTGCCAAGCTCAGGATCCAGATCCTTGGCAAGAACGGGAACGTGCTCCGCACCATCACGCGCACCGTTCCGGTCAACAAGGCGTACAAGATCTCCAACCTGAAGCTCCCGAAGGCGGCTGTGTCCGTCCGGACGAGCGTCAAGGCCTAGGTCCTACGCCAACCGCTAGTCGACGGGGCCCGCTGCGGCGGGCCCCGTCGCATTTCCCGGCTCAGCTCTCGAAGACGAGGATCGGCCGGCCCCCGGCCTGGCCGTGCTCCGGCGGCGGCGGGGCTGCCGGCGCGAGCAGGCCGACGGTGGCAGCCGCGTCGACGCGGCCGGTGGCGACGACGTCGCCGATCGCGACCGCGCCGGCCTCGAGCGCCCGCTCGATCTCGGCGCCGCCCGTGCCGGGCCGGGCCGAGAGCGCGAGCCCGGCGAGGCCCGAGACGACCGCCGTCGCGGCCGACGTCCCGCACAGCGAGGCGAACGAGCCGCCTACCGTGGTCGTCGGGCCGCAGCCCGGCGCCGCGACGCGCACCCAGCCGCCCCGGCCGGTCCACACGTAGGGCGCGTTCGACTCGTCGGTCGCGGCGACCCCGACCACTCCCGGCTCGGCCGCTGGGAAGACGGGCGTCGTGGCGGCGTTGTTTCCCGCCGCCGCCACGACGACCACGCCGTGCTCACGGGCGTACCGGATCGCATCCGCGACGGCGGTGTCCGGGGCGTCGAGGACGAAGCTCATGTTGATCACCCGGGCGCCGTGGTCGGTGGCCCAGCGCAGGCCGGCGGCGACGGTCGCCGAGTCACCGCGACCGTCCGCGCCGATCACCTTGACCGGCATGATCGAGCAGCGGCGGCAGACGCCGGCCGCGCCGATGCCGTTGCCGCCGCGCGCCGCCACCAGGCCGGCGACCATCGTCCCGTGCCCGTGGTCGTCCTGCGGGTCGGCGTCGCCCGAGACGAGGTCGACCCCGCCGACCAGGGCGCCGGCGAGATCCGGCTGGGCGGCGTCGACGCCGGTGTCGAGCAGCGCGACGACGACCTCCGGGGAGCCCGTCGTCTGCGCCCACGCCGCCGGCGCATGGATCGCCTGGAGCGCCCACGCCTGTGCCAGCAGGGGGTCGTCGGGCGACGCCGGACGCGTCGGGCCGGCGCGACGGGCCTGGACGAGACGCAGCACCGGCGCCTGCGCCTTGCGCTTCGCCTTCGGCTTGGCGACGGGGTGGGAGGCGCCGGTCACCTGGGCGACCGGACCCGACGGCTGCGTGCGGGTGAGAGCGGCGAGCGCCGCGAAGAGGGCCAGGAGCGCGAGGGAGGCGACGATCGCGTGGGATCGGCGCCCGGCAGCGGCGGCGTGCATGACGCTCGTATCGGCGCGCCGCCGCCCGGACCTGAGGCGATCCCGTTTCCACAGCCCCCGGATCGGGTCGCGTTCGGGGCTCAGACGTGCCGCGAGGGCCCCGGAGGGCCCTCGCGGATAGGGGCGCGACCCCGGGGACAGGCGGTGCGCCGCCTACGGGGAGAGGGAGTCACGCCTCTTGGGGGACCTGTATTCAATCCACATCGTGACGCTCGATGCAACGGGAACTGTCGCACCGGTCAGGAGCCGGGCGGCGAGATCGAAGGAAAACGACCTGTCGCCGCCGTATGCTCCCCTGCGTCGGTAGACCCCGCCGGCGGTTCCCCGGAAAGGAGACCCACGGACGATGGAACAGCTCAAGGAGCTTTCACACGGCGCGAAGATCGTGCTCGGCGCCGCGATCGCCTTCCTGATCGTGTCGTTCTTCGGCTGGTTCGACTACGACGGCCCCGGCAGCGAGCAGATCGAGGCGCTCGGCGGCGACACCTCGTGGTCGATGTGGCACGGGATCGGCTGGATCGCGGGGCTGCTCGCGATCGCGATCATCGTCTGGCAGGCGCTGCGCCTGGCCAACATCGAGCTCGAGATCGGCGTGACGCCGGCGATGATCACGGCTGCGCTCGCGGCGCTGATGTTCATCTTCGCGTTCATCCGCTTCATCGACGCGCCGAGCGGGCTCGGCCGCACGTTCTGGGCGTGGCTCGGCCTTGCCCTCGCCGTCGTCGTCGTCGTCGGCGCATGGCTGAACATGCAGGCGGCGGGTGAGTCGCTGCAGAGCATGCGGGACCGCTTCGGCGGGTCGAGCGGGGGCACGACCACGACGCCCTCCACGCCGGAGCCGCCGGCCGCGCCGCCGCCGCCGGATGCTCCCGGGGGCGACCGCCCCGGGAGTTAGCCGCCCAGTTAGTTGCGCAAGGAGGGCGGCCTGCACGCCTGTGCAGACCGCCCTCCGCGAACGGCGGCCTGGATACACTCTGAGCATGGCCGAGCTGGGCACCATGCGCGTCAAGAGCGGCCTGGCCGAGATGCTCAAGGGCGGCGTCATCATGGACGTCGTCGACGCCGAGCAGGCCAGGATCGCCGAGGAGGCGGGGGCGGTCGCGGTGATGGCGCTCGAGCGCGTCCCCGCCGACATCCGCGTCCAGGGCGGCGTCGCGCGCATGTCCGATCCCCAGAAGATCAGGGAGATCCAGGAGGCCGTGACGATCCCCGTGATGGCGAAGTGCCGGATCGGGCACTTCGCCGAGGCGCAGATCCTCGAGGCGCTCGAGGTCGACTACGTCGACGAGTCGGAGGTGCTGACGCCGGCCGACGTCGAGCACCACGTCGACAAGTGGCAGTTCACGATCCCCTTCGTCTGCGGCGCCACGAACCTCGGCGAGGCGCTGCGGCGCATCTCCGAGGGCGCGGCCATGATCCGGACGAAGGGCGAGGCGGGGACCGGCGACATCGTCAACGCCGTCACCCACATGCGCGCGGTCTTCGGCGGCATCCGGCGGCTGGGCGCCCTCCGCGAGGAGGAGCTCTACGGCGAGGCCAAAGAGCTGCGCGCGCCCGTCGAGCTGGTGCGCTGGGTCGCCGAGCACGTGCGCCTGCCGGTCGTCACGTTCACCGCCGGCGGGATCGCCACGCCGGCCGACGCCGCGCTCTGCATGCAGCTCGGCGCCGACGGCGTGTTCGTCGGCTCGGGCATCTTCAAGTCCGGCGACCCGGACCGTCGCGCGAAGGCGATCGTCGAGGCGACGACCCACTACGCCGACCCGAAGATCCTCGCCGAGGTCTCGGCGGGGCTGGGCGAGCCGATGGTGGGCATCTCGTCCGCGTCGCTGCTCGAGGCCGAGCGCCTCGAGACCCGCGGCTGGTAACCGCCCGCCGGGACGGCACTCGACGTCGCATCCAAACCCCCGTAGGTGCCGGACCTGTCCGGCACTACCTGTCCGGCACTACACCAGCCGCTCGGCCCCGAGGAAGCCCGCGAGGGCCGTCAGCGCCTCCTCGAGGCGGGAGGTGTCGCCCCACGCGCCGAGCACCGCGAGCGTCCCCGTGCGCCGGTCGAAGCGCGGCTCGACCCGTCCGACGAGCCGGTCGCCGACGAGGATCGGCAGCACGTAGTAGCCGTACTCGCGCTTCGCCGCCGGCACGTACATCTCGAGCCGGTAGCGAAAGCCGAACAGCGCCTCGGCGCGGTCGCGGTCGTGAACGAGCCGGTCGAACGGCGAGAGCAGGGTGACGCGATCGGGGACGGCGGCGTCGTCGACGTCGGGGTGCGCGCGCCACGCGCCGCGCTCGAGCCAGACGCCGAGCGTCCGCCGGCGCCGCTCGGCGAGCAGCCGCTCGGCCTCCCGGAGCGGCAGCGTCTCCGTCTCCGGCAGCCAGTGCGAGGCGAGATCCCAGAGGCGCTGGCCGTTCCGCCGCCCGACCACCGCCAGCTCACCGTGGACGTGGAGCGCGTCGAGCATGCGCCCGACCCAGCGGTTGCCGTACCAGCGGTGACGCTCCCTCGCCTCCCGCGAGCGATCCTCGAGCTCCCGGGCGAGGAGCGGCCCACGGCGCTCGAGCTCGCCGAGGACGTAGCGGGCGAAGGCGGCGTTCTCGCGGAGGAACGCCCGCCGCCGGCGCTGGTGCGCGTACCTGTCCGCCCGGCGCTCCCGCCGCTGCAGCGCCCGCACGAGCGGCAGCGACTCGACCGGCCAGAGGAAGGCGTCCCACTCGAACAGCCGGCGCTCCTCCCAGAGGAGCCGGTCGAGCTCGCCGCGGTCGAAGGCGCCGAGGCGGCTCCAGAGCACGAGCTCCTGCGGCGTGGCGACGGTCGCGATCGGGTCGAGCTGGAGGAAGCCGAGGCGTCGCACCGTGTCGAGCACGCCCCGCGCCGAGCCGTCGAGCAGCTGCGCGCGGACGGCGATCCGCCGCGCCTGGTCGAGGCTCACCGTCCGCATCCCGGTGAGTCTCCCAGCCGCCCTGGGGGCGTGCGCCGGGCCGTAGAATCGAAGGCGTGCGCATCGGCGTTCTCGCACTCCAGGGCAACTTCCGCGAGCACGCTCGCATGCTGCGCCGGCTGGGCGCGGAGACGGTCGAGGTACGCCTGCCCGACCAGCTCGAGGGCCTGGACGGGCTGGTCGTCCCGGGCGGCGAGTCGACCGCGATCATGCGCCTTGCCCGGCTGTACGGCCTCGACGAGGCGATCCGGGACTACCCGGGGCCGGTTTTCGGCACCTGCGCGGGGATGATCCTGCTCGACCGGGCCCATCTCGGCCTCGTCGACCTCGACGTCGACCGGAACGCCTACGGCCGGCAGGTGTCGAGCTTCGAGGCCGATCTCGAGCTCGCGGGCGACACGCGGCCGCTGCGCGGCGTCTTCATCCGCGCGCCGCGCGTTCGGGAGACGGGCGCGGACGTCGAGGTGCTCGCGGAGCTCGACGGCGAGCCCGTGCTGCTGCGGGACGGGCGCGTGCTCGTCGCCTCGTTCCACCCCGAGCTGACGGACGATTCCCGCGTGCACGAGCGGTTCCTGGAGCTGGTCGAGGAGGCTGCCGGTGTCAGGGCATAGCAAGTGGTCGAGCATCAAGCACAAGAAGGGCGCGGCCGACGCGAAGCGCGGCAAGCTCTTCTCGAAGCTCTCGCGGGCGATCACGGTCGCCGCGAAGGAGGGCGGCGGCGACCCGGCGGGCAACCTCGCGCTGCAGAACGCGATCGAGAAGGCGCGCTCGTACTCGATGCCGAAGGACAACATCGAGCGCGCGATCGCGAAGGGAGCGGGGGAGGGGGCCGACGGCTCGAGCTACGAGACGGTGGTCTACGAGGGGTACGGCCCCGACGGGGTGGCGGTGCTCGTCGAGGCGCTCACCGACAACCGCAACCGCACCGCCTCGGACGTGCGGCACCTCTTCACCAAGCACGGCGGCAACCTCGGCGCCACCGGCGCCGTCTCCTGGCAGTTCGAGCGGCGCGGGATCGTGCTGGTCGGGGCGGGCGACGCCGACGAGGACGAGCTCGTGCTGCTGGCCGCCGACGCGGGCGCCGACGACATCGAGCTGGACGGGTCCGCGTTCCAGGTCTCGACGGCGCCGGAGGCGCTCTCGGCCGTCCGGCAGGCGATCGAGGGCGCCGGGTTCACCGTCGAGTCGGCCGAGCTCTCCATGATCCCCAAGACGACCGTCGCGATCGACGACGAGAGCACGGCGAAGCAGGTGATCCGGCTCGTCGAGGGGCTCGAGGAGAACGACGACGTGCAGGACGTCTACGCGAACTTCGACATCCCCGAGCACGTGCTGGAGACGGTCGCCTCGTAGGCCGGGCCCGCCCGGCCCTCTGACTAACCGGCGGCGACGCGGTTCCGGCCGGCCAGCTTGGCCTCCTCGAGCCGGCGGTCGGCGGCGGCGAGCAGGGCGTCGGCGGAGCCGCCGTCCGCCAGGTCGGCGATGCCGATGCTGAGCGTGACCCGGACGCGCGCGTCGACGCGATCCCAGTCGTCGCGCGCGATCGCCACGAGGAGCCGCTGACAGGCCGCGACGGCCTCGTCCCGGTCGGTCCGCGGGAAGACCGCCGCGAACTCGTCGCCGCCCCAGCGGCCGAAGAGGTCGCCGTCGCGCGCGCTGCCGCGCAGGATCTGAGCCACGCGGCGCAGGACCTCGTCGCCGACCCGGAGGTCGCCCGGGATCGTGTTCACGAGCTTGAAGTGGTCGACGTCGATGCGCGCGACGCTCAGGGGCGTTCCGTGCCGGGCAGCGCCGCCGAGGTGCGCGATCAGGCTGCGTCGGAAGGTGCGGCGGTTGAGAAGCCCGGTCAGGTCGTCCTCCCGTAGCAGGCGGTCGAGCTCGGCCTCGGCGTGCCGGAGCCGCTCGACCAGGCCCGACTCGCCGTCGGTGGACAGCTGTGTGTCGTGCTCGCGCGTCATCCCTGTCCAGGAATCGGCACGAACGGGTGCCGGGCTGAGAGCTCGAGCCGTCCGGGCCGGACCGTACCCTCTCCACGTGAAGGTCCTCGGCATCGACCCGGGTACGGCTGCGTGCGGATACGGCATCGTGCAGGAACGCGACGGACGCATCAGGGCGCTCGACCACGGCTGCTGGCGGACGCCTGCCCGGCAGCGCCCGGAGCTTCGCCTCAGGACGATCTTCGACGGCGTGCTGGCGCTCGTTGCGGCGCATGCGCCGGACGCCGTCGCGCTCGAGGAGTCGTTCGTGGGTGCAGACGCCCGCATCGCGCTCTCCGTCGGGCAGGCGCGCGGCGCCGCGCTCGTCGCGGCCGCGTCCGCCGGGGTCGAGTGCGCGGAGTACGCGCCCGCCCACGTCAAGCGCGCCGTGTGCGGCTACGGGCGGGCGGACAAGCCGCAGGTGCAGCGGATGGTGCGGATGATCCTCTGCCTCGACGCCGATCCCGGCTCGACGCACGCGGCCGACGCGCTCGCCGTCGCGATCTGCCACGCGCTCGCCCCGCCGCTCGCGAAGGTGACGGCGTGATCTCCCGGCTTCGCGGCAAGCCCGTCGCGCGCACGCCGGAGGGTCTCGTGCTCGACGTCGGCGGCGTCGGCTACCTCGTCGCCGCGACGCCGGCTGTGCTCCGGCAGGCGGACGGCGCGCGCGAGGTGACCGTCGAGACGTACCTGCACGTGCGCGAGGACGCGCTCCAGCTGTACGGGTTCGCCGATGCCGGCGAGCGCGAGCTGTTCACCCAGCTCCTGGCCGTGACCGGCATCGGGCCGAAGGTCGCGCTGGCCGTCGTCTCGGGCTCGCCCGCCGCCGAGCTCCGGCGGGCGATCGCCCTCGGCGACGCGGCGCGGTTCCAGGCGATTCCCGGGATCGGGAAGAAGACGGCCGAGCGGATCGTGCTCGAGCTGAAGGAGAAGCTCGCGAGCGACGAGGTCGTGTCGCTGCCCACGCCCGCCGCCGGCGGCAGCCACGTCGTGGCCCGCGACGCGCTGGTGGAGCTCGGCTACTCGGTCGCCGAGGCCGAGCAGGCGCTCGCCGCCGTCGATCCGGCCCTGCCCGCGGAGGAGCGCGTCAGGCTCGCGCTCAGGAATGCCGCGTGAGCGGCGGCGTGAGCGGGCAGTTTCTCGCGCCCGTGCTGCGCGAGGACGAGGAGGAGCTGGAGACCTCCCTCCGGCCGCGCCGCCTGCAGGACTTCGTCGGGCAGGAGCGGACGAAGGAGCAGCTCTCGATCGCCCTGGAGGCGGCGAAGGCCCGCGGCGAGGCGCTCGACCACGTGCTGCTCGTCGGCCCGCCCGGCCTCGGCAAGACCACGCTCGCCCAGATCGTCCGCGAGGAGCTCGGCGTCGGCATCCGGCAGGTGGCCGGGCCGGCGCTGGAGCGCAAGGGCGACATGGCGGCGATCCTGACCGCCCTCGAGGAGCGCGACGTCCTGTTCGTCGACGAGATCCATCGCGTCAACCGCGCGATCGAGGAGCTCCTCTATCCGGCGCTCGAGGACTTCCGGCTCGACATCGTCTTCGGTCAGGGGCCGGCCGCCCGGACGCTGACGCTCGACCTGCCGCCGTTCACGCTCGTCGGCGCGACGACGAGAACGGGCCTGCTGACGACGCCGTTGCGGGACCGCTTCGGGATGACGTTCCGCCTCGGCTACTACGAGACCGACCAGCTCGCCGCGATCGTGCGCCGCTCCGCCCGCATCCTCGACGTCGCGATCGAGGACGAGGCGGCCGACGAGATCGCCCGCCGCTCGCGCGGCACGCCGCGGATTGCGAACCGGATCCTGCGGCGGGTGCGCGACGTCGCGGAGGTGCGGCACGCGGGCGCGGTCACGACCGCGGTCGCGGACGAGGCCCTGGAGCTCCTCGAGGTGGACGACGTGGGGCTGGAGCGGACCGACCGGGACCTGCTCGCGGCGGTTGTGCACAAGTTCGGCGGCGGGCCGGTCGGCCTCTCCACGCTCGCGGTCTCCCTCGGCGAGGAGCCGGACACGATCGAGGACGTCTACGAGCCGTACCTACTCCAGCTCGGCTTCCTGCAGCGCACGCCGCGCGGGCGCGTGATCACCGACCTCGGCCGCGCGCACGTCGGCGTCGTGGAGGCAGGCTCGGGTTCGCTGTTCTGAGGGCGCCGTGTCGCACCTGATCTGGACGCCCGGCGCCGCCGGCCCGCTCGATGAGCTCGTCTCGCGGATCCTGCGGATGGTGGAGCAGTTCACGGCGGAGCACGGCGTCGACCAGGCGGAGGTGCGCGTCGAGCTCGCGGACGGGTCGCGCCACCTGCTCGCCTCGGCCTCCGCAGAGCCCGGGTTCGGCTTCCTCTCGTTCTCGCCGCACGCGCAGGAGGGTGACGAGCCGCGCCGGGTGATCGTCCCGATCGGCGCCGTCAAGCTGATCGAGATCTCCGCGCCCGACCCCGAGCACCAGTTCGGCTTCGCGCGCTCGTAGGACCCGGCGGCGTCGCGTCAGCGGCGGAACTGGAGCTCTTGCCAGGAGGGGACCGGCGCGAGCTCGAGCAGCGCCCGCCCGCCACGCTGCTCGGCGTAGCCGAAATCGCCGGTCTCGTCGTCCCACGCCACCTCGAGCAGGCCCTCCTTGACGCGGTGATCGAGCCAGGCGCCGCGGAAGACGAGCTTCCGCAGCCAGTAGACAAGCGACTCGCCGTCGACGAGCGCGACGCGCTCCCAGTGGCGGACGAGGTAGGTCCCGAGGCCGCTGCGGGCGTCGGCGATGCGCCCGTCGGCGGCGAGCTCGACGAGGTCGGAGATCTCGTCGTCGTCGAGGTCGTTCGAGGCGATCAGCCGCAGGCGAACGGCCGCGGCGGTGACGCGTTCCTCGAAGTCGCGCTGGCTGAAGCCGAAGCGGTAGCCGAGGAACTCCACGACGAAGTCGTCGCCCGACTCGTAGTTGACGTCGTCGGTGGACACGTCTCTCAGCGTAACCTCGTTCTCGGGTGGGGCCGGACGGGTCCGGCCCCTACGTGACGCGCACGCGCGGCCGCACAGCGGGCCGCCGGGCGAGGGTGGCTAGGCTGCCGTCGTGAACTGGCGCCTCGTGATCCCGGTTGCCGTCGCAGTCGTGGCGATCTGGCTCGTCGGCGCCGCGATCACCAAGTACTCGCTCGAGGAGATGGCGTACTTCGCCCCGATCGCAGTCCTGGTCGTCGGAGCGACGGTCGGCCTCGTCCTCCTCTGGGTGAAGGTCGTGACGCAGTCGCTCCGGCAGCGTCGCGAGCGTCGCGGCGACGCCGGCTGACGCGCTCAGCGGCCGCCTCAGGCCGTAGCCGTGCGTTGAGATAGACGCTGGTGCGGCCGCCGAAGGCGGACGCCTTCAGGGATTGCGCGGTTGGGGGTCTGCACATGTGTGCAGACCCCCAACCTTGCGAGGGTTCCGTCCGGGGGCGTCCGTACTGTCGAGCGACGATGGTCGCAGGCACCTGGTCGCTCCGGTCGGTCTCGCACGAGGAGGTGCGCAGGCTGGCGCGCGAGCTGGGCGTCGGCGAGACCCTCGCGAGCGTGCTCGTCCGCCGGGGCCACGTCGAGCCGTCGGCGGCGGCGGCGTTCCTGGCGGGCGAGCCCCCGCGACACGACCCGCTGCTGCTCGGCGACATGGGCGTCGCAGTCGAGCGCCTGCGGGCGGCGATCGCCGCCGGGACGCGCATCTGCGTCCACGGCGACTACGACGTCGACGGCATCTGCGCGACCGCGCTCGCGCTGCTCACGCTCCGCGAGCTGGGCGCCGACGCGGTCTGGCACCTGCCGAGCCGGTTCGAGGAAGGCTACGGCGTCTCGAGGGAGACGATCGCACGGCTCGCCGAGGACGGCGTCGGCCTGGTCCTGACCGTCGACTGCGGCATCACGGCGGTCGCCGAGGTGGCGGAGGCACGGGCGCTGGGGCTCGACGTCGTCGTCACCGACCACCACCGGCCGGCCGAGCGCCTGCCTGACTGCCCCGTCGTCGCGACGCGGCCGTCGGACTACCCGTTCCCCGAGCTCTGCGGCACGGGCGTGGTGCACAAGCTGGCCGAGGCGCTGCTCGGCCCCGAGCACCCCGCCGTCGCGAGGCACCTCGACCTCGTCGCGCTCGCCACCATCGCGGACGTCGTCCCGCTCGTCGACGAGAACCGCTGGCTCGCGACCACGGGCCTGCGGGCGCTCGCGCGGACGCAGAAACCGGGCCTACGGGCGCTGATGCGCGCGGCGCACGTCGATCCGGCGGCCGTCGACGCCGCCGCCGTCGGCTTCCGGCTCGCCCCCAGGATCAACGCCGCGGGGCGGCTCTGCCGGCCCGATGTGGCCCTCGAGCTGATCCTGACCGACGACGCGGGCGAGGCCTCCCGCCTGGCCGACGAGCTCGAGACGCTGAACCGCGAGCGCCAGGCCGTCGAGGACCGGATTCTCCGCGAGGCGGTTGCGCTCGTCGACGGGTGGCCCGAGACCCGCCGCCGGCGGCGCGGGTACGTGCTCGCGGCCGAAGGGTGGCACGAGGGCGTGATCGGGATCGTCGCCTCGCGGCTGGTCGAGCGGTTCCACCGCCCGGTCGTGATGATCGCGGGCACCGGGGAGGAGTGGAAGGGGTCCGGGCGGTCGATCCCCGGCTTCGACCTCCACGGGGCGCTCGCGGCGTGCGGCTCGCTCCTCGAGCGGTTCGGCGGCCATCGCGCGGCGGCGGGCCTCTCGATCGCGCCGGACCGGGTGGAGGCGTTCGCCGACGCCTTTGCCGCGCACGCCGACGCGATGCTCACCGACGACGACCTGCGGCCGGAGACGGTGATCGACGCGGTCGTGCCGGCTGCCGCCCTCACGCTCGAGCTGGCACAGGAGCTCGACCGGCTGGCGCCGTTCGGCCTCGGCAACCCCGACGTGACGCTGCTCGTCGCCAGCTGCGAAGCGGTTGCGCCGGGCGTGGTCGGCGACGGCAAGCATCTGCGCTT
The DNA here is from genome assembly GCA_036555085.1 of Gaiellaceae bacterium. Classification (GTDB taxonomy): domain Bacteria; phylum Actinomycetota; class Thermoleophilia; order Gaiellales; family Gaiellaceae; genus Gaiella. Next base: position 8,820 of record DATBMD010000333.1, on the reverse strand, counting down.
CCGGATCCGCCAGCATGGCCGGGACGGCGGGTCCGCGATCGCCTTCGGCTTCGGCCGGCAGCTGGAGCGGCTGAGCTCCGAGGCGCGCTACGACGTCGCGTTCAGGCTGAAGGAGAACCGCTGGAACGGAACCGTCGCGCCGCAGCTCGTGGTTCGCCGGCTCTTCGAGGCGCCGGGGACGTACGAGGGGCTCAGGGCGCGCCTCGGGGAGCTCTGGCGGGCCGGGGAGGGCGCCTGGACGGCCGAGGCGCGGCAGATCTTCGCGGAGCTCGGGCTCGGGCAGGACGGCGCACGCCGGCAGCTGCTGGAGTCGGAGACCTTCAGGGCGCTGCTCTCGGAAGGTCGCCTGGACCTGCCGGAGGCCGCATGATCCGCGCGCCGCCGAGCCCTCAGCGACCGTGGGAGCCGCGGCGGGCGTGCACCGGCAGCGGCCTGACGGCGGGGCCGGCGGCGCCGGCGACGCGGTCGAGTTCGACGATCAGTCGGCGCAGCTTGCGGCGGCAGCGGAGGCGTCTCAGCATCGCGTAGCGGTCAGGTTCGCGGCCGTTCCTGCCGATCCTTCGCCGCAGAACCCTCCGAGTACACTGGATCGATGGCGGTCGTCGACACCGAGCGGCATCACGAGAACCTCGTCAACGAGCTGATCGCGAACGTCGAGGCGTACAACCCCGGCGTCGACCGGGAGTTGATCCGGCGGGCGTTCGAGCACGCGGGGCTGCGCCATCGCGGCCAGACACGGCGCTCCGGCGAGGAGTTCATCCATCACCCGTGGGGCGTCGCCCAGATCTGCGCCGAGCTCCACCTCGACGACGCGACGATCGCCGCCGCGCTCCTCCACGACGTGATCGAGGACACCGACGCCGAGCTCGACGAGCTGCGGGCCGAGTTCGGGCAGGAGATCGCCCAGCTGGTCGAGGGCGTCACCAAGCTGACGCGGATCAGCTTCCAGAGCCGCGAGCAGGCGGAGGCCGAGAACTACCGGAAGATGATCGTCGCGATGGCACAGGACGTTCGCGTGATCCTGATCAAGCTCGCGGACCGGCTCCACAACATGCGGACGATCGAGTACCTCGGCAAGCAGAAGCAGGTGCAGAAGGCGAAGGAGACGCTCGAGGTGTACGCCCCGCTCGCCCACCGCCTCGGCATCCACGCGCTCAAGTGGGAGCTGGAGGATCTCTCCTTCCAGATCCTCCATCCGCGCAAGTACGCGGAGATCACCGCGATGGTCGCCGACCGGCGCGACGACCGGGAGCACCAGGTCGCGAAGGCGGCGGAGATCTTCGGCGCCGAGCTCGAGAAGGTCGACATCCCGGCGGACATCTCGGGCCGCGCCAAGCACTTCTACTCGATCTACGACAAGATGGCCAAGAAGGGCCGCGAGTTCAACGAGATCTACGACCTGACGGCGATGCGCGTGATCGTCGAGCGCTCGGGCGAGGAGGGCACGCGCGACTGCTACGGCGCGCTGGGCCTGATCCACTCGCTCTGGAAGCCGATGCCGGGGCGGTTCAAGGACTTCATCGCGATGCCGAAGCTGAACCGGTATCGCTCGCTGCACACGACGGTGATCGGGCCGGAGGGGACGCCGCTCGAGATCCAGGTGCGGACGCGCGAGATGCACGAGGAGGCGGAGTACGGCGTCGCCGCGCACTGGCTGTACAAGCGGGGCCGCGGCGGCAAGGGCGACGACGAGTGGCTCGCCTGGGTGAAGACGCTGATGGACTGGCAGGCGGACGAGACGGACGCCGCCGAGTACATGCGGACGCTGCGCACCGATCTGTTCGACGACGAGGTGTACGTGTTCACGCCGAAGGGCGAGGTGAAGACCCTGCCCGCGAAGGCGACCCCGATCGACTTCGCGTACGCCGTGCACACGGACGTCGGCCACAAGACCGTCGGCGCCAAGGTCAACGGCCGGATCGTCCCGCTGCACTACCGGCTCAAGAACGGCGACTTCGTCGAGATCCTGACCTCCAAGTCCGGGCGGGGCCCGTCGCGCGACTGGATGTCGCTGGCGGCGTCCTCGCGGGCGCGCAACAAGATCCGCCAGTGGTTCCAGCGCGAGACGCGCGGCGAGACCGAGCAGAAGGGCCGGGACGCGCTCGACCAGGCGCTGAAGGCGCAGAACCTGCCGTACCGGAAGCTCCAGGGCTCCAGCGTGCTCGCCCAGGTGATCCGCGAGCTCGGCTTCAAGAAGGCGGAGGACTTCTACCTCGCGCTCGGCGCCGGCAAGGTCGGCGCGGGCCAGGTCGTCAACAAGGTCCTGCAGCGGCTGAAGACCGAGGAGGTCGCGGAGGAGCCGGCGATCACGCTCAAGCCCGCCAAGGCGCGGAGCGCCGTCACGGGCGACTCGATGGGGATCGTCGTCCCGGGCGTGCCCGACGTGCTCGTGCGGCTCGCGAAGTGCTGCACGCCGGTCCCGGGCGACGGCATCGTCGGCTACATCTCGCTGGGCCGTGGGATCACCATCCACCGGCGGGACTGCCCGAACGTGCGGTCGCTGATGCGCAACCCCGAGCGGTTCACGCCCGTCGAGTGGGACGGCGGCACCTCGACGAGCTTCCGCGTGCAGATCGCGGTCGAGGCGTGGGACCGCGCCCGCCTGCTGGAGGACGTCGCCCGGACGTTCGCCGAGCACGGCGCGAACATCGTCGCCTACGGCGGCTCGGTCGAGGACGGGATGGCGCGCAACTGGTACACGGCCGAGGTCGGCGACGTCAAGGGCCTCCGCTCGCTCCTGACCGCGCTCCGGAACCTGGACGCCGTCTTCGACGCCTACCGCGTCACGCCCAACTGAGCCCTAACACGTTTCCGCCGCGCCCGCGCTACCCTGGTCCGGTCGCCGTGCCGAGGACGCCGGCGCACCGAAAGGAGACGACGTAACGTGAAGAACAAGTCACTGAAGCGCGCCGGGGTCATCGGCGGGGTCGTAGCGCTGATCGCGCTGGCCGTCGCCGGGATCGCGCTCGCTGCCGGCGGCAAGGGGAAGGATCAGAAGGCCGGCGCGACCGCCTGGCGCGACTGCATGGCCGCGCACGGGGTCGAGCTGACCGGAGACCGGCCCAGCTATTCCACCGTCCGCCGCGCTCTACAGGCGTGCGGGCTGCCGGGGTCGAAGAAGCTGCAGGCGTTCGCCTCGTGCCTCTCGGACCACGGGATCGAGCTGCCGCCCGCCGGCCGGTTGCCGTCGTTCTCGTTCGGTGACCTGCGATCGGCCGCGCGCGAATGCGGGCTGGATGCGGCGAAGATCCGCTCGGCGCTCGAGCAGAAGCGGAGTGAGTTGCGAAGCTCGCTCGACGACTTCGCGTCGTGCATGCGCGAGCAGGGAGTGCCGGTGCCCACTCAGGGAACGAGCCTGAGCAGCGCGCTCGGCTCGCTGCTCCTGCTCGACCGGGACGTGCTGAAGCAGGCGTTCGAGGAGTGCCGCGACGAGCTCCGGATTCCCATCGTGGGGAAGCTCGGCGGCTGAAGAACGAGGGTCAGGTCCTGCGGTCACGCAGCGTGCGTGAACGCAGGATCTGACCCCGAAAACGCCGAGTCCCACCGACCCGAAGGCCCGCGGGACTCAGCGGAGCCACCTTCTCAGGCCGCGCGGTCGCTGTCAAGCGGCAACCGTCGAGACGCGTGGTGTGAGACGATGGCGCGGTGTCGCACCCCGACCCGAACGGCGCGCCGGACCTGACGCCGATCCAGGTCGGCGAGGTCTGGGAGAACCCCGTCACGCGCGAGCGCGCCACGATCCTCGAGCGTCCCTTCGACAACCCCGACGGCCGCGCAACCGCCGAGCTGACGGCGCTCGTCGGCGCACAGGTCGTCGGCGAGCATCGACATCCGGCCCTCGTCGAGCGCTTCACCGTGCTCGAGGGCGAGCTGACCTTCAAGCTGGACGGCCGGACGAGCGTCCTGCGCGAAGGCGAGTCGGCCGAGGTCCCGGCGGGCATGTGGCACGACTGGTGGAACGCCGGCGACCGCGACGCACGGGCCCGCGTCGAGGTCGAGCCCGGCGAGCGCTTCGCGCACATGATCGAGACGCTCTTCGGCCTCGCGCGGCTCGGTCACGTGAACGGCAAGGGCATGCCGCACCCGCTGCAGCTGGCGCTGTTCGCCCGGGAGTTCGGCGACGTCTTCGTGCTGCGCAGGCCGCCCGTCGCGGTGCAACGCGTTCTCTTCGGGACCCTTGCGCCCGTGGCACGGTGGCGCGGCTACCGCGCGACGTACCCGCAGCTCTCGCGCACGGTACTCGCCCCGCGCCCGCATTCTTAGGGGATTCTTCGACTGCTCTTACCGGCGGCTTACAGCCCGCTGGTGTCCTTGATCTCGAGCAAGCGACCGCGCCGCCCCGGCGCGTGAACGGATCGAGAGGAGCACGGAATGAACCGAGGCAGGATGAAGGCGACCGCGGCGGTCGCCCTCGCCGGAGTCGTGGGGGTCGGCGTCGGAGCCGGCGCCTACGCCGCCGGGGGCGACGAGCCGTCAGCCGCCAGGGCGGCCGGCACGCCGGTGGCGGCGACCAGCCAGCAGTCGATCGTCGAGCGGGTCTACCAGGCCGCGGCGGGCTCCGTCGTCGAGATCTCCACGAGCGGCAGCCCCGAAGACACGCCGTTCGGCTACGGGCAGGTCCAGCAGGGCACCGGCTCGGGCTTCGTGTACGACGACGAGGGCCACGTCGTCACGAACTACCACGTCGTCGAGGGCGCGGAGACCCTGACGGTGCGGTTCGCCGACGGCACCGAGCGGGAGGCGACCGTGGTCGGGACCGACCCGTCGACCGACCTCGCCGTGATCGACGTCGACGCGCCCGCGTCGGAGCTCGAGCCGCTGGCGGTCGCCGACACGGACACCGTCAGCGTCGGCGAGCCGGTGGTCGCGATCGGGAGCCCGTACGGCCTCGAGGGAACGGTCACCGCCGGCATCGTCAGCGCGCTCGACCGCCAGATCGAGGCGCCCGACGGCTACACGATCAGCGGCGCCATCCAGACCGACGCCGCCATCAACCCCGGCAACTCGGGCGGCCCGCTGCTCGACGCGGACGGGCGCGTGATCGGCGTCAACGCCCAGATCGAGAGTGACAACGGCGGCAACGTCGGCCTCGGCTTCGCGATCCCCGGCGACACCGTCCGCTCGGTCGCCTCGCAGCTGATCTCGGGCCAGGACGTCGACCACGCATACCTCGGCGTGCAGATCACGGAAGTGCCGGCCGATGTCGTGCAGGAGGCGGGCGGCCCCGATCGGGCGGCCGCCGCCGTCACCAGCGTCAGCCCGGGCAGCCCCGCCGACGAGGCAGGCCTCCAGGCGGCGACCGCGTCGGGCGGCGCCGACGGGCAGGGCTACCCCTCCGGCGGCGACCTGATCGTCGCCGTCGACGGCGAGGCCGTCGAGTCGGCCGCCGAGCTGCAGGCGGCGATCGCCGCCGGGCAGCCCGGCGAGAGCGTGACGCTCACCGTCGTCCGCGACGGCTCCGAGCGCCAGGTCGAGGTCGTCCTCGGCAGCCGTCCTTCCTGACCACCTCCGTCCGACCCTCCCCACGCGACGGCCGCCCCGAACGGGGCGGCCGTCGTTCTTCGGGCGGCTCCGCCACGGCGGGCCTCATCCGGTCAAACGGCGCTGGAGACCGGCAGGCGCAGCCGGAAGCGGCTGCCGCCGCCCTCGGCCGCCTCGGCCGAGACCTCGCCGTGATGGGCGTCCGCGACGCGCCGGACGATCGCGAGCCCCAGCCCCGAGCCCGGCATTCCGCGCGCGGTGGGCGCGCGGTAGAAGCGATCGAAGACGTGCGGGAGATCCTCCTCGGCGATGCCGGGGCCGTGATCCCGGACGACCACCTCGCCGTTCGCGACCGAGACCTCGACCGTGCCCTGCGGCGGGCTCCACTTGGCCGCGTTGTCGAGCAGGTTCGCGACCGCCCGCTCGAGGTCGCTCGGGACGCCGTCGACCATGGTCTCCTCCAGCTGCGGCTCGAAGCGGACGTCGGGGGAGTGCCTGGCGGCCCGCTCCACGGCCTCGGCGACCAGCAGGTCGAGCCGGACCGGCTCCGGCTCCAGCGTCTGCTCGGCTCCGCGCGCGAGCTCGACGACGTCGGCGACGAGCACCGTCATCTCCTCGAGCTGCGTCACGACGTCCTGGAGCAGGCGCCGGCGGTCGTCCTCGGCCAGCCCGTTGGAGAGCGCGAGCACCTCGACGTTCGTCCGCAGGCTCGTGAGCGGGGTGCGCAGCTCGTGGGAGGCGTCGGCGACGAGCTGACGCTGCTCGCCGATCGAGCGCTCGAGCGCCTCCAGCATCGCGTTGAAGTTCGCGGCGAGCAGGCTCAGCTCGTCGCGCCCGTCCGCCTCGACCCGGCGGCTGAGGTCGCCCGTGCGGGTCACCTCGGCCGTCGCGTCGCTCAGCCGCTTGACCGGCCGGAGCGCCGTCCGCGTAACGAGAATCCCGGCGGCGGTCGCGAGCCCGATCCCTCCGGCCGTGATCAGCAGCAGCAGGATGCGGAGGTCGTCGAGCGTCGACTCGACCTCGGCGAGCGAGCGCACCGCCTGGATCGCGACTCCCTCGCCGAGCGGTGACGTGAGCACCCGCACGGGGACGCCTCCGATCTCGGCGTCGGAGAAGCTCTCGCCCTTGGTGCCTGCGGCGACCGCCTTGACGTCGTCGCCGACCGGGAGGGGGAGCGGGTTGCCCGGCGCGTGCGCGACCGTGCCCTCGGCGTCGACGACCCGGACGTACGTGGTCGGATCGCCGAACCCGCCGCGCGGGAGGCGGAGGAAGAAGCTGTCGTCGGGGAGCCGGTCGACCGTCAGCGGCATCTGCGAGATCGCCTCGACTCGCTGCCGCAACGCGTCGTCGACCTGGTCGCGGAGCTGGTTCCTGACGAGGGCGTAGGTCAGCGCGGCCGCGAGGGCGATCGCCAGCGCGACCGCCAGGGCGGCTGCCAGCGTCAGGCGTGCTCTCAGGCTCACGATTCCTCGCGCAACGCGTACCCGACCCCGCGCACGGTGTGGATCAGGCGTGGCTCGCCGCCGGCTTCGAGCTTGCGGCGCAGGTAGCCGATGTAGACGTGCAGCGAGTTCGAGCCGAAGCCGAAGTCGTACCCCCAGACCCGCTCGTAGATCAGCGAGCGGGTGAGCACCTGGCGCGGGTTGCGCAGGAAGAGCTCGAGCAGCTGGAACTCGGTGCGCGTCAGCTCGAGCCTGCGTTCCCCCCGCGACGCCTCGTACGTGCCCGGGTCGAGCGTGAGGTCGGCGAAGCGCAGCGCGCTGCCGTCGCCGCCGCTGCGCCGGAGGAGCGCGCGCATCCGGGCGAGCAGCTCCTCGAGCGCGAACGGCTTGACCAGGTAGTCGTCCGCGCCCGCGTCGAGGCCGGCGACGCGGTCGCCGACGGCGTCACGGGCGGTCAGCATCAGCACCGGCACCTCGTTCCCCGCCGACCGCAGGCGGCGGCAGACCTCGAGGCCGTCGAGGCCCGGCATCAGGACGTCGAGGACGACGGCGTCGATCCCGTTCTGGCGCTCGAGCCGCTCGAGGGCCTCCACGCCGGTGTCGGCCAGCTCGGGCTCGTAGCCAGCGCTCGTCAACGCGCGGGCGAGCGCGTCGCGGACCGCCTGCTCGTCGTCGACCACGAGGATCTTCACGCCCTAAGTGTGCGGATCGCACCTGAAGGACGCGTAAGAACCGCGACGCATTCTTAGCGACGTCTTACCGCGGCTTGAAGCGGCTCTTAGCCGCGAGCGATGTCCTGTGGGAGTCCACCCCCGACCGAAAGGACAGGACATGCGTATCAAGGTCAACCGCACCGTGGCGCTCGTCTTCGCGGGGCTCGCCGTCGCCGGCGGCGGCGGCGCGGCCCTCGCGGCCACCTCCGGCGAGGAGCGCGAGGCGTTCCTCGCCGACGCCGCGGATCGACTGGGCGTCAAGCCCAGCGAGCTCGAGGCGGCGCTCGAGGAGGCCGCGATCGCCCGGCTCGACGCCGCCGTCGAGGCGGGCACGCTCACGGCGGAGCAGGCGGAGGAGCTGAAGGAGCGCATCCGCTCCGGCGACGGCCCGCTGCTCGCCGTCCCCGGCCTCGGCGGCCCCCGCTTCGGCCATCACGGCGGGCCCGGCATCCATGCGGTCTTCGACGCGGCCGCCGAGTACCTCGGCCTGACCCAGGCGGAGCTGCGGGCGGCACGCGAGGACGGCAGCTCCCTCGCCGATCTCGCCGAGGAGCAGGGCAAGCCCGTCGCCGGGCTGAAGCAGGCGCTGGTCGCGGCGGCGACGGAGGAGCTCGACGCCGCCGTGGAGGACAGCTCGCTGACGGCGGCGCAGCGCACGGAGCTGCTCGAGCACCTGAGCTCGCGCGTCGACGAGCTCGTCGAGGAAACGGGCTTCGGGCCCGGCCCGCGGGGCGGGTTCCCGCCGCCGGGTGCCTGGGACGACGCCGACCGATCTGCGTCCGCCTAGCCCCGAAACAGGACCGGCGTCCCGCCGCTCAGCCTTCGGGCGGCGGGGCGCCGCTCGCGACCGGTCGCAGGTTGAGGGCTCCGGCCACGGCGACGATCGCGGCCAGCCCGAGGAACACCTCGGTTCCGTAGCCGTCGTCGAGCAGGGCCCCGATCACCGGCACCAGCGGCACGGGAACGGCCGTCCCGACGAGCGTCACGAGCGCAATCGGCTCGGTCGGATCGCTCGGATACAGGCGCTGGGCCTGCACGCTCGCGATTCCGTACGGGACGGCAAAGCCGACGCCGGCAGCGACCACGGCGACCAGCGCGAGCGCGAACGAGTCTCCGAACGCAAGCAGCGCCAGCCCGGCGGCCGCCAGGAACGTCGCGCCGCCGGCGAGGAGCCCGGGGCTGAC
>DATBMD010000249.1:0-23665 GCA_036555085.1 Gaiellaceae bacterium | reverse complement strand
CCCCCCCCCCCCCCCCCCCCCCCCCCCCCCCCCCCCCCCCCCCCCCCCCCCCCCCCCCCCCCCCCCCCCCACGTTAAATGTCCGCGTCGCGCAGCTCGAGCTTGCGCCGGGCGACGAACGCCTCCAGCTCCTCGCGTGCGGCGGGGTCGAGTGCCGGCGCCTCGTAGCCGGCGAGCGCACGCTGCCAGACCGCCGTCGCCCGCTCGGTCGCCGTCTCGGCGCCGGCGAGCTCCCACGCCTCGTAGGACGTCCAGTCGGAGAGCAGCGGCTCGTAGAACGCCGTCTCGTAGCGTGCGAGCGTGTGGGCGGAGCCGAAGAAGTGGCCGCCGGCCTGCACCTCCGCGAGCGCTGCCAGGCCGTCCGCGAGCTCGCCCGCAGACACGTCCACGGGCCCGATCGCGCGGGCCATCGTCTGCAGCAGCTCGACGTCGAGCACGACCTTCTCGAACGACGCCGTCAGGCCGCCCTCGAGCCAGCCCGCGCCGTGGTAGACGAGGTCCGCGCCGCCGAGCACGGACGACCAGAGCGACACCTGCGACTCGTAGGCCGCCTGCACGTCGACGGCGTTGCTCGCGTTGGCGTTGCTCGCCCGGTAGGGGAGCCCGTACCGGCGCGCAAGCTGCCCGGCGGCGATCGTCGCCTGCGCGTTCTCGGGCGTGCCGAACGCGGGAGCGCCGCTGCGGAGGTCGACGTTGGAGGTGAACGCGCCGTAGACCACGGGCGTGCCCGGTCGGCGGAGCTGCGCCAGCGCGAGCCCCGCGAGCGCCTCGGCGTTCTGCTGCACGAGCGCGGTCGCGAGCGAGACGGGGGTCATCGCCCCCATCAGCGTGAACGGCGTCACCACCACCGGCTGCCCGTGCTCGGCCATCGCGAGCAGGCCGTCGCTCATCGCCTCGTCGAACCGGCGCGGCGAGTTGACCGAGATGATCGTCAGGACGCACGGATCGTCGACCGACTGCTCGCGCGTCAGCCCGCGCGCGAGCGCCGCCACCTCGATCCCGTCGAGCGCCCGGTCGCGGCCGATCGCGCTGCAGTGGAAGACCCGGTCGGTAACGGTGACGTTCGCCAGGTAGCAGTCGAGATGCCGCGTCTGCGCGGGGAGCTCCACCGGCGGCGTCGGCTGGTTGCCGACGAAATGGATCACGTCGAAGACGTGCGCGAGCCGGAGCAGCCGGACGTAGTCGTCCAGGTTGCCGGCGCGCCTGCCGCCGATCCGGTCGTGGACGTTCGGCGGCCCGGCGACGAGCCCGAACGCGACCCGGCCGGTGCCGAGCTCGAGTCGGCGGACCGGATTGCGTGACGAGATCGTGAACGAGGAAGGCGCGGAGGCCGCGCACGCGAGGACGAGGTCGCGGGGGAGGCGCACGATCCCGGTGTCGTCGTCCACGCGCGCTCCGCCCACTCGCAGGACGTCGCGCGCGGCCGCACCCATGAACTCGATCCCGAGCTCCTCCAGAACCGTGAGCGACGCCTCGTGGATCGCCTCGACCTGCTCCTCGGAGAGCAGCGAGAGCGGTGCGAAGGCGCGACGGGGCGGCTCCGGCGGGAACGACCTGGACGCGCTGCGGAGCGCGCGCAGAGCCTCGCGCGAGCGCCGGCCGGTGCGGACGCCGCCCATGGCGCGATGGTAGGGATACAGTGCTAGATTGACAACTATGGTTGCTGTCAGAGCAACTGAGTCGAAGGCGAGCAAGGCCGCCGGCACGGCGCTCACGCGCGGGCTGGAGCTGCTCGCCGTGCTCGACTCCGACGAGGCGCTCGCCGAGGGCGGTCTCGGCGTCAGCCGCGTCGGCGAGCTGCTCGGCCGCGAGAAGAGCCAGGTCTCGCGTGCCCTGGCGGCGCTCGCGCGGGCAGGCTGGGTCGAGCGCGACCCGGCGACGCGCCGCTACCGCGTGGGTTGGAGGCTGGTGGCGATCGGCCGGCGGGCGCACGAGAGCCGGCTCGTCGACGCGTCTGCCCCCGTGCTCGCGCGGCTCGTCGCCGACGTCGGCGAGACGGCGCACCTCACGGTGCTCGGGCGGGGCGGGGTCCTGACGGTGGCGAGCGCGTCGCCGGAGCGGGCGCTCGCGGCCGCAGCGTGGGTCGGCCGCGCGGCACCCGTGTGGTGCACCGCCTCCGGGCGCGCGCTCCTCGCCGACGAGGACGAGGCGGGGGTTGCGCTGCGGGCGGTCGACGGCTTCGACGGCGGCGGGCCGAACGCCCCCCGCTCGCTCGCCGTGCTGCTCGCGCGGCTGCGGGCAGACCGGCGCCGCGGCTACGCGATCGCCGACGGGGAGCTCGAGGCAGGCCTGCTGGGGATCGCCGCACCGGTCCGCGACGGTGCCGGCGCCGTCGTCGCCGCGGTGAACGTCTCCGGTCCGAAGGCCCGGCTCGGCCCGCGCCGGGCCGACGCGGCGGCGGCCGTCGTCGGCGCCGCCGCCGCGCTTGCGGCGCGGCTCGCGCGTGCGGAAGGCGAGCGGTGAGGGTCGCGCTCGCTCAGGTCGCGCCGGGGCTCGGCGACCTGGAGGGGAACCTCGAGCGAGCCGCCGCGGCGATCGCTGCCGCGGCCGGGCAGGAAGCCGACGTCGTCGTCTTCCCGGAGCTCGCCCTCTCCGGCTACGCGTTCGCTCCGGGGGAGATCGCGACGGCGATCGCGCCGGCCGACCCGCGGCTCGCGGCGCTGGCCCCGGCCGGCGGCCCGGCCGTCGTGCTCGGACTGCACGAGGCGGCGGCAGACGGAAGCACCTTCGACAGCGCGGCGTGGCTCGAGGACGGCGCCGTCCGCCACGTCCAGCGCAAGCTCTACCTCCCGACCTACGGGCGCTTCGACGAGGGGCGTCGCTTTCGGCCCGGAACGTCGCTGGCAGGGCTGGAGACCCGCCATGGCCGTGCCGCGATGCTCGTCTGCAACGACGCCTGGCAGCCCGTCGTGCCGTGGCTCGCGGCGCAGGCGGGCGCGCGCGTGCTCTACGTCGTCGCCGCGAGCGGCCGCTCGCTGCCGGGCGAGGCAATCGACATCCCCGGCACCTGGGACGACCTCCTCCGCGCCGCCGCGCGGCTCCTCCAGGTCGTCGTGGTCTTCGTCAACCGGGTGGGCGAGGAGGCGGGATTTCGCTACTGGGGCAGCTCCCGCGTGCTCGGGCCGCTCGGGGAGGAGATCGCCCGCGCGCCCGCGGACGAGGAGGCGCTCGTGCTCGCGGACGTCGACCTCGGCGCGGTCGACGCCGCCCGGGCCGAGATGCCGCTCGGCGGCGAGGGGCGCCACGAGCTCGTCGCGTCGGTGCTCGCAGGCCTGCAGCCGCGGCTCTGAGCGCCGCTACCTGCCGCTTGTGAACATCGGCTGCTGCGCGACGCCGTCGCCCGGCGGCACCCGGCGGATGCCGAGCACGCGGTCGATCAGCATGTTCTGGAAGCGGTGCACGGGCTCCTCGAAGCGGTAGCACATGCGGCCGCCCGTGTACGCGGGGTCGGCGAGCCCGGCCTGGACGCGCTCGACGATCGCGATGTCCTCGCGGTTGACCCCGTCCCAGAAGGCGAGCAGGGCGCCGATCTCGCCGTCGGCCCGCTCGCCGGCGCGCTCGAGCGACTCGGGGTGCGCGAGCAGGTACGTGACCTCGTCGGTGCGGCCGGGCGCGGTCGGGCGCGTCAGCATCAGGAAGGTGTGATTGGGGAGCGCGTTGACCGCGACGTTCGGGAAGAGCCACGCGAAGCGGGCGCTGACGGCGTCGTCCTCGTCGAGCCCCGGGAGCGGCGGCATGCCCTGCCAGCCGCCGTCTTCGGAGTTCGAGGCGATCGGCGACGTGCAGAAGCCCATGTACATGCCGGCGCCCTGCCAGCGGTGGTGCGCCTTCATCGGCGACACCTTGACGAGGCCGGGGTGCACCCACGGCAGGTGGTAGTACTCCATGAAGTTCTCCGCGACGAGCTTCCAGTTCGCGCCGATCTCGTACTCGACTCGCCGCACCAGGCGCTGCTCGCCGAGCCGGTAGCCCGCGAGGCGGTCGGGCAGATCGCCGAGCTCCTCGGCGAGCGAGGGCGCCTCCGGGTCGAGGCAGCAGAAGACGAGGCAGCCCCAGGCCTCCACCCGTGCCGGGTGGAGCCCGTGGTCGGCCCGGTCGAACGCGACGATCCCCGACATGTCGAAGATGTCGCGCTGGTCGTCCGGGATCCCCGCCTCCGCCGTGAACAGGGGCGTGCCGAGGCAGGCGCCGTCGAGGTCGTAGGCCCACGCGTGGTAGGGGCACTGGAAGAAGCGCTCGACGCGGCCGGACGCCTCGGCCACCAGGCGCGAGCCGCGGTGCCGGCAGACGTTGTGGTGCGCGCGCAGCTCGCCCGCCCGGTTCCGGCAGACGACCAGCGAGCGGCCGCCGAGCTCGACGACGACGAAGCTGCCGGGCTCCGCCACCTCGTCCACGACGCAGACCGGCACCCAGGAGCGGCCGAAGACGCGGTCGAGCTCGAGCGCGTGGAAGTCGGGCGAGACGTACGCGTCCGGGATCAGCGTCGACGCGAAGTCGACGGGCAGCCGCGTCGCGCGGTAGGTCTCCTCGCGGGTGAACGCCTCGGGGGCGACCGGCCGCGGCGGGTTGCCGGCAGGGTGCTCGGGCACGAGACGACGGTAGGCGCGACGGCCACCCGTCGTCAAGGATTAGTTGCATTCCGCGCGGCGACGTTGCAGAGTTCGCAACCGTGCAGTCCGCCGACAGGGCGCTCCAGATCCTCGGCAGCTTCGGCCCGGACCGGCGCTCGGTCGGCGTCTCCGAGCTCGCGGACGAGCTCGGCATCCACAAGAGCACCGTCTCGCGCCTGCTGAGGACGCTGAAGCGGCGCGGCTTCGTCCGGCCGGACGGCGCGCGGTTCGTACCGGGGATCGAGGTCGTGCGGATCGCCCGCCTCGCCAGCCCCGAGGAGGAGCTGGCCGCGGCAGCCGGGCCCGCGCTCGCGGAGCTCGCCGCCGACACCGGCGAGACGGTGGTGCTCGGCGTCCGCCGCGGCGACGACGCGTACTTCGTCCGCCAGGTGCAGGGCAGCGGGCACATCCTCGGCGTCGCCGAGGACTGGGCCGGGCGCTCCACGCCGCTGCACGTGTCCGCGATCGGCAAGGCGATCCTCGCCTTTGCGCGCGAGCCGTACACCGGGGCGCTGGAGCGTCTCACCCCGCACACGATCACCGACCAGGCGGCGCTCGAGAGCGAGCTGCGCCGGGTGCGGCTGCGCGGCTGGGCGACGCTGCGCGACGAGCTCGAAGTGGGCCTGACCGCGGTGGGCGCGCCGGTCTTCGACGCGGGGGGCGACTGCATCGCCGGCGTCTCCGTGACGGGCCCGACCTTCCGGCTCGGGCGCTCGGTCCGGCGCCTCGGCGAGCGCTGCCGCGCCTGTGCCGCCGAGATCACCCGCGCGGCGGCGTCCGAGACAGCCCTCGTGCGCGCACCGGCAACAACGACGCCGCGAGCGCGTCCAAAGAATGTCAGCGCCGAAGCAGAGTCGACCGAGGAGGTGAGGGCCCAGGCCACCTGACACGAGCGACGTCCGCGGACGGCCGGGGTCTCGCCGCTTGCCCGACACGGGCGCGGTGGTCAGAATGGCCGATTCGCTCGGACGCAGCCGCCGATCGCACCGCGATCGCTCCAACCAAGGAGGGACGGAGGGAATGCGTTACCCGAAGGAAGAGATCGAGAAATACCGCAAGACCGCAGGCGAGCTCGAGAACGAGCTGATCGACGAGTACCGGAGCGGCACGGTGACCCGCCGCGAGCTGGTCCAGCGCGGCTCCGTGCTGGGCATGTCGATCCCGTTCCTCGGGCTGCTCGCCGGCGTCCCGGTGGCGGCCGCCGCGCCGCGCGCCGCCGCCCGCAAGACGGCCGGGACGGTCCGCATCGGCCACATCGGCGTCGACGGCTCCCTGGAGCCGCCGCTGCTGCAGTCGCTGGGCGCGCTGGGCGTCTCGCACCTGGCCGGCGAGCAGCTGCTCTACGCCGACAAGAACAACGTGCTGAAGCCGCTGCTGGCCACGTCGTGGAAGGCGTCGAACAACGCGAAGACGTGGACGTTCAAGCTGCGCCAGGGCGTCAAGTTCCACGAGGGCCAGTCGTTCACCGCGGACGACGTGGTCGCCACGTTCAAGATCCTGCGGTCGAAGGACTCGCAGGCGCTGCAGGCCTACAAGGGCATCCTCGGAGGCGTTCGCAAGGTGAACGCCTCGACCGTCGCCTTCGACATGGTGAAGCCGAACGGCCTCTTCCCGTACCTGCTCGGGCAGATGGTCTACCAGGCCGTGATGCTGCCGAAGACGTACCGGCTCCCGTCCGACATCAGCAAGCCGGGCGAGTGGACGTCGAAGATGAACGGCACGGGGCCGTTCCGGCTGACGGAGAACCGCGGCGCGGCGGGCTTCACGTTCGAGGCCAACCCGAACTACTGGGGCGGCCGGCCCTCGATCGACACGGTCCAGGTGCAGCTGCTCGACGACCAGGCGCGGGTGACCGCCCTGCAGAGCGGGCAGGTCGACCTGGCCACGCAGATCACCTACCAGGGCGCGCAGCAGCTCTCGAGCGCCGCGACCGTCCTGCCGCTGCGGGCGTCGAACCACCGCTACCTGAACATGAACGTGACCAAGGCGCCGTTCGACGATCCGCGCGTGCGCGAGGCGTTCGCGCTCGCCCTCGGCCGCCCTTCGATCACGCAGGGCCTGTGGGGCAAGTACGGCGAGGTGGGGAACGACAGCCCGATGTGGCCCGGCTACCCGTACACCGACAAGTCGGTGCGCCAGCGTACGCAGGACCTCAGACGGGCCCGGCAGCTGCTGGCCTCCGCCGGCCAGGAGAACCTGAGGGTCACCCTCACCTGCTACCGGAGCTTCGAGATGCCGGACTACGCGCAGCGGGTGGCGCAGGACCTGAAGAAGATCGGCGTCAACTGCACGGTCAAGGTGTACACGGGCGCCCAGTACTTCGACGGCGTCAGCTTCGGCGCCTCGGGCAAGCTCGCCCCGTGGCTGGCGACCGACTTCGGGATCGTCGACTACGGCGGCCGGCCGGTGCCGATCACCTTCCTCAACGCGGCGCTGCGGAAGGGCGGCGTCTGGAACGCGGCGCGGTACGCGAGCCCGCAGTTCGAGAACCTCGTGAACCAGTTCTACGCCGCGCCCAACCTGTCCGGGCAGAAGAAGTACGCCGGGGCGATCCAGCGCCTGCTGCTGAAGGACACGCCCGTGATCTACGCGTACTTCTACAACTTCATCGCCGCGACCGGGAAGAACGTGAAGGGCTACGTGCCGGACGGCATGGGCTGGATCAACCTCCGCAAGGTGACGATCAGCTGATCCGGGCTCCGGCCGGGACGGCGCTCGCCGCCGTCCCGGACCGGCCCCCGGGCAACACGTGCTGCGCTACACGCTCCACCGGATCGCGCTCGGGCTCGTCTCGATCTTGATCCTGACCATGATCGTGTTCGCCGCGGCACAGGTGCTGCCCGGCAACCCGGGGCGGCTCGTCCTGGGCCGCGAGGCGTCGCCCGAGGCGGTCGAGAAGTTCAACGAGCAGCTCGGCTACGACCGGCCGCTGCCGGTGCGGTACGCCGACTGGCTGTGGGGCGCCGTCCGGGGCGACTTCGGCGCGAACTACAACGACGGGCGCCCGGTCACGGACGACCTCGTGCCGGCCCTCGAGCGGTCGGCGTTCCTCGCGTTCTACGCCTTCATGCTCTGCGTGCCGATCAGCATCGTGGCGGGGGCGATCGCGGCGATCCGGCGCGGCCGGGCGGCCGACCGCACGATCACCATCGCCGGCCTCTCGCTGGCCGTGATCCCGGAGTTCGTCGTCGGCGCGATCCTCGTAGCGGTCCTCGGGCCGGCCCTGCTCGGCTGGTTCCCGGGGATCGCCGGCCCGCTCATCGGCGCCTCCTTCTTCACGAAGCTCGACTCCCTCTTCATGCCGGCGCTGGCGCTGGCGCTGATCCTGTTCGGCTACATCGCGCGGATCACGCGGGCCGGCATGATCGAGGCGCTGGCGGCCGACTACACGCGCACGGCGACCCTGAAGGGCCTGCCGCGGCGGACGGTGATGACCCGCCACGTCGTCCGCAACGGCGTCCTGCCGACGATCGCGGTGGTCGCGACCCAGGTGGGCTACATGTTCGGCGGGATCGTCGCGATCGAGAAGCTCTTCGGCTACCCGGGGGTCGGCCTTCTGACCCTCACCTCGGCCCAGATCAAGAACTTCCCGATGCTGCTCGCCTGCGTGCTCGTGATCGGGATCGTGTACTTCATCGCGACGCTGCTCGGCGATCTCCTGACCGCTGCGCTCAACCCGCGCATCCGGCTCTCGACCGCGCAATGAGCGGCGTCCGCGACGACGTGCCGCAGCTGCCCGTGCTCGTGGACGCGCCGCCGGCCGGGCAGCCGTCGCTGACCCACCTCGACAGCCCGGGCCGCGTCCGGCGCGAGACGCTCAGGCAGATCGTCCGCTCCAAGACGTTCCTGCTCGGCGCGGTGGTGACGCTCTTCTGGCTCGTCTGCGCGATCTTCGGGTACTGGATCGCGCCGTACCACCCGATCGACGAGTCCTTCGCGCCGAGCTACGAGTCGCCGTCGTGGTCGCACCCGATGGGCCTCGACCGGGTCGGTCGCGACGTGCTGTCGCGCGTGATCGTCGGCGCGCGCAGCGTGATCGTGGTGGCGCCGGCGGCGATGGCGCTCGGGGTGACGCTCGGCTCGATCCTCGGGCTCGTGATGGGGTACTTCGGCAGGTGGGTGGACAACGTGATCGGGCGCATCCTCGACGCGGTGCTGGCGATCCCGCTGATCGTGCTCGCGATCCTGATCCTGACGGCCCTCTCGGCCGGCCAGGAGGGGATCAACGTCTCGTCGTGGCAGCTGATCGTCGTGATCGGGATCGCGTTCACGCCGCCCGTGGCCCGCACCGTCCGCTCGGCGGTCCTGGCCGAGCGCGACCTCGACTACGTGCAGGCGGCGAAGCTCCGCGGCGAGCGGGCCCCCTACGTCATGTTCGCCGAGATCCTCCCGAACGTGACCGGGCCGATCATCGTCGAGGCGACCGTCCGCCTGGGCTACGCCGTCTTCACCGTCGCCACGCTGGCCTTCCTCAGCTACGGGCCGCAGCCGCCCTCGCCCGACTGGGGCCTCCAGATCGCCGAGCAGTACGCCGACATCAGCCTCGCCTGGTGGGCGACGATCTTCCCGGCGCTCGCGATCGCCTCGCTGGTGGTGGCGATCAACCTGATCACGGACACCGTGCAGCAGGTGCTCGACGAATGACGGCGGTCGACGAGCGGGCCCCGGCGCTCGAGCTCCGGGACCTCGAGATCGCCTACCGCGTCCGCGGCCGCGACCGCGAGGTCGTGCGCGGCATCTCGTTCACCGTCGGGAAGCAGCAGAGCTACGGGCTCGTCGGCGAGTCCGGCTGCGGCAAGTCGACGGTCGCGCTCGCGGCCGTGCGCTACCTCCCGCGCAACGGGCGGGTCACGGCCGGATCGCTGCAGGTCGCCGGCCGCGACGTGCTCGCGCTGGGCGGCGAGCAGCTGCGGGGCTACCACCGCGACGTCGTCTCGATGGTCTACCAGAACCCCGGCAGCGCCCTGAACCCGACGATCCGCGTCGGCAAGCAGGTGACGGAGGTGTTCGCGTTGCGCGGCGTCCGGGGCGCCGATGCCCGCGAGCGCGCGCTGGCGATTCTCCGCGAGGTGCGGATCGCCGACCCCGAGCAGGTGCTGCGGCGCTACCCGCACCAGCTCTCGGGCGGGATGCAGCAGCGCGTCGTGATCGCGATGGCGCTCGCCACCGACCCCAGCCTGCTGATCCTCGACGAGCCGACGACGGGCCTCGACGCGACCGTCGAGGCCGAGGTGATCGACCTGATCGCAGAGCTGCAGGATCGGCATCACACCGCGGTGCTCTTCATCTCCCACAACCTCGCCCTGATCCGCAAGACCTGCCAGAACGTCGGCGTGCTGTACGCCGGCGAGCTGGTCGAGGAGGGGCCGACCGAGGAGATCCTGCAGAACCCTCGCCATCCGTACACCGTCGGCCTGCTCCGCTGCCTCCCGCGCGGCGGCGTCCGCAAGGACAGTCGCAGGCTCGACACCATCCGGGGCTTCCTGCCGGCGATCGGCGAGCACCTGCCGGGCTGCGTGTTCGTGCACCGCTGCGGGCTCGCGCAGCCGGTCTGCGCCACCGAGAAGCCGGTGGACACGCCCGTGGGCGCGTCCCATCGCAGCCGCTGCCACTTCCACGAGCGCGCGCAGCAGCTGCCGCACGACACCGAAGGGGCTGCGGTCGCGCCGGTCGCCGTCGACCGCGCGACGACGCCTCTGCTCCGCGTCGACGACCTGACGAAGACGTTCCGCCAGGAGGGGCACGAGATCAAGGCGCTGGCGGGCGTCTCGGCGGTGCTCTGGGCGGGCGAGACGCTCGGCCTCGTCGGCGAGTCGGGGAGCGGCAAGACGACGTTCGCGCGGACGCTGCTCGGGATCGTCGAGCCGACCTCGGGCACGGTCGAGGTCGACGGCCGCCCGCTGCCGCCGACGCTCGGCTCGCGCTCCTCCGACGACGTCGCCGCGCTCCAGATCGTCTTCCAGAACCCCGACTCGGCGCTCAACCGGCGGCACACGGTGCGCCGGATGCTGAAGCGGACGCTCGCGAAGCTCGCTCGCGTCTCCGGCGGCGCCGCGGAGGCCCGCGCGGGCGAGCTCGTGGAGGCCGTGCGGCTGCCCGAGCGGGCGCTCTCGGCCCGGCCGACCGGGCTCTCGGGCGGGCAGAAGCAGCGCGTGGCGATCGCCCGCGCGTTCGCCGGCGAGCCGCGGCTCGTGGTCTGCGACGAGCCGACGTCGGCGCTCGACGTCTCCGTGCAGGCGGCGATCCTGAACCTGCTCGTCGACCTGCAGGGATCGCACCGGACGAGCTACGTCTTCATCAGCCACGACCTCGGCGTCGTCCGCTACCTCTCCGACCGGATCGCCGTCCTCTATCTCGGGCGGCTGATGGAGCTCGGGCCGGCGGCGACGGTGTTCGAGCCGCCGCACCACCCGTACACCGAGGCGCTCCTTTCGGCGGTGCCCACGATCGACGGCGAGCAGCGCACCCGGATCGAGCTGGAGGGCGAGATCCCGTCGGCGGCGGACCCGCCCTCCGGCTGCGTCTTCCACACCCGGTGCCCCCGCAAGCTCGGGGAGATCTGCGAGTCGGAGGAGCCGCCGCTCGCCGAGGTGGAGCCCGAGCACCTGCTGCGCTGCCACATCCCGCTCGAGGAGCTCCGCGTCATGCAGGGCGCGCCGCACGAGCAGCCGGTCGCACCTTGAGCCCTCCGTCGGTCGCGGTGGTCGGCGGCGGCGTCGTCGGGTTGGCCTGCGCCTGGGAGCTCCAGCGCGGCGGCGCCGCCGTGACGGTGCTCGAGCGCGGCGAGATCGGCGGCGGCGTCTCGTGGGGGAACACGGGCTGGGTCGTCCCGAGCATGGCCGCGCCGCTGCCGGCGCCCGGGATGGTGCGCGAGGGGCTGCGCCAGCTCGTCACGCGCGGCGAGGCGTTCGTGCTGCGGCCGTCGGTCGACCCGTCCTTCGTCCGCTGGCTGTGGCGGTTCCGGCGCAGCTGCGCGCCGGCGCGCTTCGACGCGGGCGTGCGGGCGATGCTGGCGCTCAACCGCCGCACGCTCGAGCTCTTCGACGAGTATCGCGCCGCCGGCGTCGAGTTCGAGATGCATGCCACCGGGCTCGTGATCGTGGCGCGCACGGCCGCCGGGCTGCACCACTACCGCGACATCTTCCAGCGCCTGCGCAGCCTGGGCTACGAGGGCGGCGAGCCGGACGAGCTCGACGGCCCCGCGCTCGTGCGGCTCGAGCCCGCGCTCGACCCGGACGGGGTCGCCGCCGGCCTGCACGCGCGCGTCGACCGCTACGTCGAGCCCCGGTCGCTCACCGGCGGGCTCGCGGCAGCGCTCAGGGCCGCAGGTGTCCGCTTCGAGGAGCGCCGCGAGGTGCTCGGCCTGGAGCGGCGCGGAGGCTCGTGGGTCGTCTCCACCTCGAGCGAGGAGGTGGCGGCCGACCGGGTGGTGGTCGCGGCGGCGCTCGAGAGCGAGCGGCTCCTGCGCGGCTTCGGCCTCCGCGTAGCGATGCAGCCCGCGCGCGGGTACAGCGTCACCCTGCCCGGCACCGGCACGCCGCCCCGGCACGCCCTCTACCTGGCGGAGGCCCGCCTCGGCCTCAGCCCCTACGCGCAGGGCGTCCGGGTCGCGGGCGTCTTCGAGCTCGGCGAGTCCCGGCCCGAGGCGCCGGCGGGCGCGGGGGAGCGTCTGCTCGCGGCAGCCAGGCCGTACCTCTCCGGCTGGCGGCCCGATGCCGACGGGGCAGTCGAGACATGGGCGGGGCTGCGGCCTGCGACGGCCGACGGGCTCCCCCTGATCGGCGAGCTGCCCGGCTCGCCGGGGCTCTTCGTCGCCTCCGGGCACGGGATGCTCGGCGTCACGCTCGCACCGGCCACGGCCGCGCTGCTCGCACCGGTCGTGCTCGGGGGCGTGCCGCCACCCGAGCTGGCGCCGTTCGAGCCGGGCCGCGTCTCGTAGGCGCCGGACCTGTCCGGCGCTATCCCGGCACCTCCAGCACGAGCTTGCCGACGAAGCCCTTCGCGAGGAAGTCGCGCTGCGCCTGCACGATCTCCTGCAGCGGATAGGTCCGGGCGACGAGCGGCTCGATCTCGCCGTGCTCGACGTAGCCGACGAGGCTCGCGAACACCTCCTCGTCCTGGTACGTGCAGCCGAGCAGCGTCAGGTCGCGCAGGTAGAGCGTGCGGACGTCCAGCTCGACGATCGGGCCGCCGATCGCACCCGACGTCGCCAGCCGGCCGCCCCGCACGAGCACGTCGAGCAGCCCGGGCCAGCCCGGGCCGGCGACGACGTCGACGACCACGTCGATCGAGGCGCCGAGCTCGTCCGGCAGGGAGGAGTCGCGCGGCAGGACGCGGCTCGCGCCGATCGCCAGCAGCGCGTCCGCCTTCTCGGGGGCGGCGATCGCGGTCACCTCGGCGCCGCGGCGTCGCGCCAGCTGCACCGCGGCGGAGCCGACGCCGCCCGACGCCCCGGTGACGAGCACGCGCTCGCCGGCGCGCACGCCGGCCCGGTGGAGCAGGTTCTCGGCCGTCGAGTACGCGCACGGGAGCGAGGCCAGCTCGGCGTCGGTCCACGCGCAGTCGACCGGATAGGCCTCGTCCGCCGGCGCCGTCGCGTACTCCGCGAACGCTCCGTCGCGGTCGGCCCCGAACGTCCAGCACGCGGGCGGCGGCTCATCGGGATGGCGCAGCAGCGGCCGGACGAGCACGCGCTCGCCGATCCGCGACGCGTCGACTCCGTCACCGACGGCGACGACCCGGCCGCAGCAGTCGGCGCCCTGGATGCGCGGGAACGAGAGCGGCGTCCCCGCCCAGCCGGCGTCCGCCGCCGTCGCCCCGGCGAAGCCCTCCCCGCCCGCGCCGGTGGCGTCGCGCACCCCCTTCGAGTACCAGCCGACGCGCGTGTTGACGTCCGTGTTGTTGACGCCGGCGGCAGCGACGCGGATCAGCACCTCGCCCCGCCCGGGCCGCGGCACCGCCACGTCCTCGCGGTAGGCCAGCTGCTCGTAGCCCCCGTGCCCGGTCAGCAGCACGGCGCGCATGCGCTCGGGAAGGGTGGCGGCGGCCATGCCCGGGTCATTCTGGCGATCGGCGCCGGTAGGATCGGCGCCCCTCACCCGGGAATCGACCATGGCCACCCCGAGAACGCCCACCCCGAGCTGCTGATGCGGATCAGCGCTGCCGTGCTGGAGCGGACGGGCGGCGAGCTCGCCGTGCACGAGCTGGAGCTGGCAGAGCCGCGCGAGCGCGAGGTGCTCGTCCGCCTGGCCGCGAGCGGGGTCTGCCACTCGGACCTGAACGCGATCGACGGCACGGCCGAGACGCGCTGCCCCGCGGTGCTCGGGCACGAGGGCGCCGGCGTCGTCGAGGCGGTCGGGCCCGGCGTGACGCGCGTCGCGCCCGGAGATCACGTCGCGCTGTCGTGGGCGCCGTCCTGCGGCGCCTGCGAGGAGTGCCTGCGCGAGCTGCCGTGGCTCTGCTCGACCGCCTGGCCGGCGATGGGGACGGGCGGGCTGATGGACGGCACGACCCGGCTGTCCCGCGGCGGCGAGCCCGTCTACCACTACTCGTTCCTGTCGACGTTCGCGGAGGCCTGCGTCGTCCCCGAGCGCTCGTGCGTCCCGATCCCGCGGGACGTCCCGTTCGCGGTCGCCGGGCTCGTCGGCTGCGCGGTGACGACCGGCGTCGGCGCCGTCTGGCGCACCGCCGGCGTCAGGCCGGGCGAGCGGGTGGCGGTGATCGGCTGCGGAGGCGTTGGGCTGTCGGCGCTGCTGGCGGCGGTCGCGGTCGGCGCGCGGCCGGTCGTCGCCGTCGACGCGGCGGCGGCGAAGCTCGAGACGGCCCGCTCGTTCGGCGCCGACGAGGCAGTGCTCTGGGCGGGCGGCGCGGAGGAGACCGCGGCCGCCATCCGCGACGCCTCGGGCGGCGGCGTCGACTACGCGATCGAGGCGACCGGCCGGCCCGAGGCGGGGCTCGCCGCCTTCCTCTCCACCCGGCCGCGGGGAGCCGCGGTGCTGATCGGGATCCCCCGCGAGGACGCGGTGCTGCCGCTGCCCGCGCTCTCGATCCCCAGAATGGAGCGGCGCGTGCTGGGCTCGATCTACGGCTCGTCGAAGCCGGAGCGGGACTTCGGGGTCGTCTGCGAGCTCTATCGCGCCGGCCGCCTGCCGCTCGACCGGCTCGTCTCGCACCGGCTCCCGCTCGCGGAGGTCGGCCGCGGATTCGAGCTGATGCAGGGCGGCGACGCGCTGCGCGTCGTGCTCGACCTCGAGGCGGCGGCGTGAACCTCGACGAGCTCGACGGCAGGATCGGCGAGGGCTGGAGCGGCGTCGCGCCCAACGGGTCGCACGTGAACGTCGTGCTCGCGCGGCGCGGCAGCCCGACCGCGGCGGCGGCGCTGAGCATGCTCGCCCAGCCGTCGCCCGGCCACACGCCGGTGCTCGTCTGCGTCGGCCCCACGCAGCAGGAGTACGAGCCGGTCTGGCCGCCGACGCTGATGATGAACAAGGCCACCGCCCTCGACGAGCGGCACCAGACGCTGACGTGGGGCGCGGCGCAGCTCGGCATCGGCCAGGGCGTGCTCGACGCGGTCGCGGACGGCCTGCTCGAGGCGACCGGCGACCTCTACGTGCTCGTCGCGGTCTGGGTCGACCCGCGCGCCGAGGACGAGGCCGCGGTGCGGGCCGCGAACCGCGCCGCCGTCCGCAAGGCGATCGGCGTCTGCGTCGAGGGGCGCGACCCCGGCGCGGCCGCGCGCCTGGTCGCGGAGCGCGACTCCGTCACGAACCCGTTCTACGGCGGCTGATGCGGATCAAGGCGGTCGAGTCCCGGCTGTACCGCTTCCCGCTCGAGCCGCCGTTCAACGCGGCGTGGGATCCGCAGCCGCGGACGGCGCAGGAGGCGACCGTCGTGCTGGTCCACACGGACGAGGGGCTCAGCGGGGCCGCCAGCGGCGACGCGCTGCCGGACCGCGAGCTCTGCGAGCGGCTCCTGGCCGGCGCCGACCCGCTGCGCACCGAGGTCGTCCGCGAGCTGCTCGAGACCGTCGACTTCCACGGCGGCCGGCCCTGGACGGTCGAGGCCGCGGTCTGGGACCTGGCGGGGAAGGCGCTCGACGTCCCCTGCTGGAAGCTGCTCGGCGGCCGCCAGGAGCGCCTGCTCGCCTACGCCTCGAGCGGCGAGCTCGCCCCGGCCGACGAGCGCGCGCGCCGCTGCTCGGCGCTCCGGGACGCCGGCGTGCGGGCGGTCAAGCTCCGCTTCCACCACGCCGACTGGCGCCGCGACGTCGACGTCGTCGAGGCCGTCCGCGACGCCGTCGGCACCGACCTCGAGCTGATGGTGGACGCGAACCAGGGCTGGCGGATGCCGGGCGATCGCTGGCCGCGCTGGGACGTCGCCACCGCAGCGCAGGTCGCGGCGGCGCTGGAGCCGCTCGGCGTCTACTGGCTCGAGGAGCCGCTCCGCACCGACGACCTCGACGGCTACGCCGCGCTGCGCCGACGCACCGACCTGCGCCTGGCGGCGGGCGAGCTGGCGCGGAGCGCGCAGGAGGCCCGCGACCTGGTCGCCCGCGGTGGCGTCGACGTGATCCAGACCGACGCAGTGCTCTCGCTCGGGATCGGCGGCTGCCGGCGCGTCGCGGCGCTCGCCGACCTGCACGGCCGGGCATGGTCGCCGCACACGTGGTCGAACGGGCTCGGCCTCGTCGTCAACCTCCACGCGGCGCTCGCGTTCTCGACCTGCCCGTTCGTCGAGGTGCCCTTCGACCCGCCCGCGTGGTCGTCGGAGCGGCGCGACTGGCTGCTGCCGTCGCCGCTCGAGATCGCGGCGGACGGGACGATCGCGCCGCCGACCGGGCCCGGCCTCGGCGTCGAGCCCGACCTCGACGCCCTCGAGCAATGGCGGATCGCGTGAGGATCCGCGCCGCCGTCCTGCGCGAGCCCGGCCGCCCGGTCGGGATCGAGGAGGTCGAGCTCGAGGCGCCCCGCCCCGGGGAGGTGCTCGTCAAGGTCGCCGCGGCCGGCGTCTGCCACTCCGACGTCCGCCTCGCCGACGGGGAGCTCGGCGAGGGCCGCTGGCCGATGGTGCTGGGCCACGAGGGCGCCGGTGTCGTCGAGGCCGTCGGCGACGGCGTCGAGCAGGTCGTCCCCGGCGACCACGTGGCGTTCTGCTTCGTGCCCGCCTGCCGCGAGTGCCGCCAGTGTCGGGCGGGGCGGCCGAACCTCTGCGAGCCGGCGGCGCTCAACAGCCTGCGCGGGATGCTGATGGACGGCACGAGCCGCCTCCGCGATGCCGCCGGGGAGGAGCTCCAGCACGGCCTCCAGACCGCCTGCTTCGCCGAGCATGTCGTCCTCGCCGCGGGCGGAGCCGTGCCGATCCCGGCCGAGCTGCCGCTCTGGCAGGCGGCGCTGCTCGGGTGCGGCGTCGTCACGGGCATGGGCGCCGTGCGCAACACGGCGCGGGTCGAGCCGGGCGACTCGGTCGCCGTCTTCGGCTGCGGCGGCGTCGGCCTGCAGGTGATCGCCGCCTGCCGGCTCGCGGGCGCCGGCACGATCGTCGCCGTCGACCGGGTGCCCGAGAAGCTCGAGCTGGCGCGCGCGCAGGGCGCGACGCACGCGGTCGACGCCGAGGACCGGCCCGTCAGTGCCGTGCGCAAGCTGACCGGTGGCGGCGCCGACGTCGCGTTCGAGGTGGTGGGCCGGCCGGAGACGATCCGGCTCGCCTGGGGCGCGATCCGGCCGGGCGGCACCGCTGTGGTCGTCGGGCTGGCGCCGAAGGGCGTCGACGCGGCGGTCCCTGCGATCGAGCTCCTCTCCGAGAAGACGCTGCGCGGCACGTATTACGGCTCGGGTGACGCGCTGGCCGACCTGCCGGAGTACGCGAGGCTGGCGCTGGCGGGCGAGCTCGACCTGGCGGGCGTCGTGACGCAGGTCGACGAGCTCGACGGCGTCGAGGCGGCGCTCGAGCGGCTCCGGCGGGGCGAGGGCGCACGTACAGTTCTGCTCGTCGATCCCGCCCTCGCCGGGCGGCCGTAGCGAGGAGGAACCGATGACGACGATGACCGACCTGGAAGCGCCCGAGGCGCGCGACGTCCGCCGGCTGGCCGACGAGCTGGAGATCCGGACGCAGCTCTGGATCGACGGCGAGTACGTCGACGCCGCGAGCGGCGAGACCTTTCCGCGGATCAACCCGGCCACGGGCTCCGAGCTCGCGCAGGTTGCGGCCGGCGACGCCGAGGACGTCGACCGCGCCGTCCGCGGCGCCCGGGCGGCGTTCGAGTCGGGTGTCTGGCGCAACGCCGCCCCGAAGGAGCGCAAGCGGGTGCTGACGCGGCTGGCGGCGCTGATGGAGGAGCGCGCCGACGAGCTGGCCCTGCTGGAGACGCTCGACATGGGCAAGCCGATCCGCGACGCGCGCCGCGTCGACGTGCCGCTCGCCGCCGGGACGATCGCGTACTACGGCGAGGCCGTCGACAAGGTCTACGACGAGGTGGCGCCGACCGATCCCTCCGCGGTCGTGATGATCGTCCGCGAGCCGCTCGGCGTCGTCGGCGCCGTCGTGCCGTGGAACTTCCCGCTGCTGATGGCCTCGTGGAAGCTCGGCCCGGCCCTCGCGATGGGCAACAGCGTCGTCCTGAAGCCGGCCGAGCAGTCGCCGCTGACGGCGATCCGCCTCGCGGAGCTCGCCGCCGAGGCCGGCCTGCCGGCAGGCGTGCTGCAGGTGGTGCCGGGCTTCGGCGAGACCGCCGGGCAGGCGATCGGCCGCCATCCCGACGTCGACATGGTCGCGTTCACCGGCTCGACCGAGGTCGGCAAGCTCTTCCTCCGCTACGCGGGCGAGTCGAACATGAAGCGCATCGCGCTCGAGTGCGGCGGCAAGTCTCCGCACGTCGTCCTGCCCGACAGCGACCTCGACTCGGCGGCCACCGGCATCGCCTGGGGCGTCTTCTACAACCAGGGTGAGGTCTGCAACGCCGGCTCGCGCCTGCTCGTGCACGAGTCCGTGAAGGACGAGCTGCTGGAGAAGGTCGTCGCGGTGTCGGAGCGGATCCGGCCCGGCGACCCGCTCGACCCGAAGACCCGGATGGGAGCGATCGTCGACGAGATCCAGCTCGACCGCGTGCTCGGCTACATCGAGTCCGGCAAGGGCGAGGGGGCCGGCCTGCACCTCGGCGGCAACCGGGTGCTCGAGGAGACCGGCGGCTACTTCGTCGAGCCGACGATCTTCGACGCGGTGCGCAACGACATGCGGATCGCGCAGGAGGAGATCTTCGGCCCCGTGCTCTCGACGATCGGGTTCACGGAGGAGGACGAGGCGATCCGGATCGCGAACGACACGATCTACGGGCTCTCGGCGGCGGTCTGGACGAACGACGTGACGAAGGCGCACCGCTACGCGCGGGCGCTGCGCGCCGGCGTCGTCTGGGTCAACACGTTCGACGCCGGGGACATCACGTCGCCGTTCGGCGGCTTCAAGCAGTCGGGCTTCGGCCGCGACAAGTCGATCCACGCGATCGAGAAGTACGCCGACCTGAAGGCGATCTGGATCGCGGTGTAAGGAGCGGCGCCCTGCGGGCGTTCACGTACGCCGAGCGGCCCGACCTCGCCGCGCGCACCGGCGAGGTCGAGGACACCTTCGCCGAGTTCCTCGGCTACGGCGAGGTGCTCCTACAGCACTGGCACCGCCTGCGGCACGAGCTGCCGGAGCTGCAGCTCGTGCTCTGGGACGAGGGGCGGGACGCCGTCGTCGGCCACGCGCGCACGATCCCGGCGCGGGCCGCGGAGGGGCTCCCGGGCGGGGTGGACGACCTGCTCGAGACCTGGTTCGGCGGCGACGCGCCGCCGGAGCCGGACGTGCTGTCGGCGATGGTCGCCGTCGTCGACCGGGAGCATCAGGGGCGGGGGCTCTCGTCGGTCCTGATCCGCGCCATGAGAGACCTCGCGCGCCGGGACGGGTTCCCGGCGCTGATCGCGCCCGTCCGCCCGACGTGGAAGGACCGCTACCCGCTGATCCCGATGGAGCGCTACGTGTCGTGGCGGCGCGGCGACGGGCTGCAGTTCGACCCGTGGCTCCGCGTCCACGAGCGCCTCGGCGCGGAGTTGCTCGAGGTGTGCCCCGAGTCGATGCGGGTCGAGGCCGGCACCGAGGACTGGGAGAAGTGGACCGGCCTCGCCTTTCCCGACGACGGCGACTACGTCGTCCCCGGCGCGCTCGTCCCGGTTCGCTTCGAGGGCGGTCGCGGCACCTACGTCGAGCCGAACGTCTGGATGCGGCACGCGGTGGGCTGACGGCGCGCTTGCCGGTGCAGTCGGGGCCAAGGCACGTACACATGCTCGAGGCGAGCACGACGAAAGTCTGGCAGTTCGACAACCGCTGTCGCGCCGTCGGGGTCGCCGATCGGGCGAATACTCGGAGTTGCCGATGACGCTGCTACGTTGAGCCCATGACGAAGGCTGATCTCCATCGACTTGTCGACGCGCTGCCGACAGAGTCGGTCGATGCGGTCGGGCGATGGCTCGAGCGCGTGACGGAAGACCCGATGATCGCCGTCCTCGACGCGGCGCCCTGGGACGACGAGCCGTCCACCCCGGGAGAGGAAGCCGCCGTCGCAGAGGGACGG
Source organism: Gaiellaceae bacterium (assembly GCA_036555085.1). GTDB lineage: Bacteria > Actinomycetota > Thermoleophilia > Gaiellales > Gaiellaceae > Gaiella. The sequence continues at coordinate 3,455 of DATBMD010000249.1, read as the reverse complement.
GACGCGATCGCGCGTGGCGAGGGAGTCGACTGGGATCAGGTGAAGGCCGAGCTGAGTGGCGACTGAAGGGGACGGCTGGGAGATCGTCCTCGCTCCAGCGGCGGTCAGGGAACTCAGACGGCTCAGCAGGACCGATCGAGCGCGGATTGCAGCTGCAATCGATCGCCTGCCAGCGGGCGACGTAAGACGTCTTCACGGTCACACGGCTGAGTGACGACTCCGAGTAGGCGGCTGGCGCGTCCGCTTCGAGCGTGACGATGCAGCGCGCCGCATCAACGTCCTCGCCATACGTTCCCGCGGCAGCGCCTACAAGCGGTGAGGACGACGACACGCCGTGGATGCATCCTCGTGGGCACGCCGTGCACAGACCGGCATCTGCGGCACACCCGTCCCGCTGAACCAAGCCAATCCGCATGGCCAAGCGGCTGCGGATGGGTCCGTCAGGACGCGCAGAGACTCCGCTACGAACGTATCCGCTGGGCGGGCCGCGCCGGGGACTACTGGAAGTCGATGCGCATCACGATCCGGCGGGGCGTCGGGTGGCTGACCTCGGCGAGGCCGGCGGCGGCGAAGATGCCGCGGCTGCCGACGTGGAGCTCGTCCCACGTGATGTCCTGCCCCGGCCTGGTGAGCATCGGATAGGCCTCGAGCGCGCTGGCGCCGCGATCGCGCGCGAAGTCGACGGCGGCCCGCGCGAGCGCGTAGCCGACGCCCCGGCGCCGGTAGCCGGCGCGGGCGAAGACGCACGTCACCGCCCAGACGCTCTCGTCGGCCTTGTCCTCCGACCGGCCCAGCCAGGGGACGCGGTTGTTGCGGAGCAGGCCCGTGTACGCGGGGCGCGGCTCGACCGCGCACCAGCCGACGGGCTCGCCGTCGAGGTACGCCACGAGGCCGCTGGTCTGCGCGGACGCCGGATGGCCGCAGCCGGTCTGCTCTCGGAGTCGCCGGGCGCGCTCCCCGACCGGGAACTTGGCAAAGGCCTCGCGCGGCCGCAGCTTGTAGCGCTGGCACTGGCAGTAGGCCGCCGGGCCGCGCGTGCCGAACACCGTCTGCAGATCCTCCCAGCTCGCCTCGTTGGCAGGGACGATCGTGACCATCCGGCCGAGTCTACGGCCGCCGGTAGGCTCGGCAGCCGATGCTGACGACGCACCAGTGGCTCGGCGCCGTCGCCGTCGCGGTCTGCGCCGGCGCCGCGCTCGTGGGCGGCATCCTCTACTGGCGGGCGCGCGGTGCCGGGCACGTGACGACGCACCTGCTGGCCTTGGCCCAGACTCTGCTCGTGGCGCAGGTCGGCGTCGGCCTCCTGCTGCTCTCCGACGACAGGCGCGCGCCCGACCAGCTCCACTACGTCTACGGCTCGCTCGCCCTCGGCGCCGCGCTCGTGCCGTGGTTCTACGCGCCGGCGTCCGGGCCGCGGCGGCTGCTCTGGTTCGCGGGGATGACCGCACTTGCGGGAGCCCTCGGTCTTCGGGCATACATGACGGGGTCGTGAAGGGCTTCCTCTCCAACCCGACCGTCCGCGGGCTCGCGCTGATCGCGCTCGTCTCGTTCGTGATCGTGATCTTCTCGCTGGAGGAGTCGCTCGCGACCGTCGGCGGGCTGCTCCGGATCGCGTTCTTCCTCGCGATCGCGTTCTTCCTGTTCCTGCTCTGGCGCGAGCGGCGCGCGGACATCGAGACGTGGTCCGACCGGGGTCGCTACGTCTTCTACGGCGCGATCGCGCTGGCCGTGCTCGACATCGGGATGCTGATCGGCCTCGGCCCGAACGGGCGCGAGTCGCTCGCGTTCGTCGCCGTGCTGGTCGCGTGCGCCTACGCGATCTTCCGCACCTGGCGCGACGAGCACCGCTACAGCTGAGCCGCGCCGCCGGTCACCGCCGCGTCAGCCCGACGCCACGCCGACGGACGCGCCGTCCAGCGCGTCGAGCGCGGCGCGGATCTCGGTCAGCCGGCCCACGAAGATGGGGGTGTCGCGCTCGGTCCAGCGCGAGGCCTCGGTCTCGCGCAGCGTCATCATCAGGTGCATGAAGTCGGACGGCTCCTCGCACTCGAACGCGGGCATGAACTCCTGGTCGTCGATCCCGAACGAGTACGTCGTGTGGTTCGTGACGGTGACGAACTTCTCGCCGGTCTCGGCGTGCTGGCGGATCGCGGCGACGCGCTCCTCGAAGGGCAGGAAGTACCAGGGGCGCGACTTCACGAACGGGTAGACGACGAGGTAGGGCGCGTTGCGCGGGATCACGCGGCCCTGCCGGATCCGCTTCCTGTCGGTGTAGACGGAGGGCTTCGTGGTCGCGAGGAACGAGTACGGCGTCTCCAGCCAGCCTGCGAGCGGCGTCCCGTTGAGGGCGGCGCCGAGCTCGAGCAGGTCCTCGTAGCGCTCGGTGATCTTCCAGAGGAAGAAGTCCGTCTCGGGGCGAACGCCGGTGGTCGAGTAGACGCGGAGGCCCTCCATCCGACCGGCCCACTCGTCGATCACGTCCGCGAAGGCCTCCTTGCCGGCGATCCGCTCCTCGACGGGCAGGCGGCGCCAGGCTCGGTCGATCTTGAAGAACGAGTAGGCGACGTACTGGCCGCTCGGCAGGTCCTCGATCCGCTCGAACGTGCTTCCGCTCACGCGCCACATCGTACGTCCAGCTCGCCGGCGCCCGCCGCGACAGCCCCCGCGCGGACGGGCTCGTGGCTCGGCTTCGGCACGCCGTCTGCATAACGGACGCCCGACTGCCAGCCCGCGAGGTCGGGCTCGTCGCGGACGTGGAAGAAGAGGATGCCCACCACGGCCTCCTGGCACGACGCCAGCTCGAGCGCGCGGTTGTACGCGGCCGCCTGCGCCTCCGCGGTCACCGTGACGGCCGTCTCGGCGGCGGTGTAGGCGGCCGCGCGCGAGGACGGGACCTCGGTCTGGATCCCGAGCTCGCCGTAGAGGATCGGCAGCTCCGACCCCTCCTGCGGCGTCCCGTCGAACGCCTCGCCGAGCAGCTCGACGAGCTTCCCGTAATCGGCGAGCCCGATCGTGGCGTTGAGCGGGTGCGGCAGATCGACCGGCGTGGCCGACGACTCCGGGTACGGGTGGTGAACGTAGCCGTCCATCAGCGGCGCCTCGCGCCCGCTCGCCCGGTACGCGGAGCCGAGCTCCTCGAGAAAGCGCGGCGGCGAGTGCGTCGGGCGCGCACCGCTCGGGTCGTCGCCTCCGCGCGGGGACGTCGCGCCGCCCCAGACCCGAACGTCGGCCGCCGCCTTGACCGCATCGTAGGTCGCTCCCAGCAGGAGGCCGTAGGCGGCGGGCGCCAGGCTCTCGCCTTCCGGTCCGAACTGGGGCAGCCAGAAGCGGTTCAGGTTGGGCTCGTTGCCGACGATGAGGTCGTCGAGCCCGTCGACGTCGCGCGCGAGCGCCGCGGCGTAGGCCGCGAACTGCGAGCGGGCCTCGTCCGTCAGCGGCGTGGTCGCCGAGCCACG
>DATBMD010000154.1:0-2014 GCA_036555085.1 Gaiellaceae bacterium | reverse complement strand
GTCTCGAGCACCTCGCCGACGACGTCGTCGGCCGTTCGCCGCTGCACCCAGAGCTCTGGCTTCAGCATCAGCCGGTGCGCGAGCGCAGGGACGGCCACTGCCTTCACGTCGTCGGGGGTCACGTAGTCGCGCCCGGCGAGCGCGGCCCGGCACCGCGAGAGCTTCAGGAGCGCGATCGAGCCCCGCGGCGAGGCGCCGACGGCGGCGCTCCCGCTCGCGCGGGTCGCGGCCACGATCTCGACGATGTAGCGGCCGACGCTCGGCGCCACGTGCACGCGCTCGACCGCGACCTGCATCTCCACCAGGGTCTGCCGGTCGACGACGGGGTCGAGCTCGATCTCGTCGGCGCCGCGCTCGAGGCGCCGTTCCAGCATCTCCCACTCGTCGTCCGGAGCGGGGTAGCCGAAGCCGGTGCGGAGCAGAAAACGGTCGAGCTGTGCCTCGGGCAGCGGATACGTGCCCTCGTACTCGATCGGGTTCTGCGTCGCGAGCACGAGGAACGGCCGCTCGAGCGGGTGCGTGACGCCCTCGATCGTGGCCTGGCGCTCCTGCATCGCCTCGAGCAGGGCGGCCTGCGTCTTCGGCGGGGCCCGGTTGATCTCGTCGGCGAGGAGCAGGTTCGTGAAGACGGGGCCGGCCCGGAACTCGAAGTCGCCGTCGCGCTGGTTCCAGATCGACGACCCGGTCACGTCGGCCGGCATCAGGTCGGGCGTGAACTGGATCCTCGCGAAGCGCATGCCGGTGACGGTCGCGAAGGACCTGGCGGCGAGCGTCTTCGCGAGGCCGGGGAAGTCCTCCAGCAGCACGTGCCCGTCCGCGAGCAGGCCGAGCAGGACGAGCTCGAGCCGGTCGCGCTTGCCGACGACCGCTCGCTCGATCTCGTCGAGGATGCGGCCGCCGAGATCCCGAAGCTCCGTCAGCTCCACGGCTAGATCGCCTCGAGCCGCTCGATCACGCGCGCGAGCTCCTCCGGCGGGACGCCCGGGCCGTGCCGGTCGCCGGGAGGCGGGCGGCCGGGCTCCACCAGGCGCCAGGCCTCGTCGCCGAGCACGGCGCGCGCTCGATCGGGCTGCTGGTCGAGATCGATCCCGCGCCGCGCGAAGAGCAGCCCGCCGGCGACCTCGCGCAGGATCGGCCGCAGTCGGTAGTGGAGGTCGAACGCGCTCGCCGCCGCGAGCGTCACCTCGCGCTCGAGCCGGGCGAGCTCCGGCAGGCGTACCGCCTCCCGCTCGCGCCGCCGCAACGCCGCGTCGAAGGCGGACGGCGCCGGCTCGGGCTCGTCCGCGCGGAGCAGGCCAACGGTCGTCACGAGCGCGATTCCCAGCAGGCAGACCAGGTAGAGGTGCCCCCAGAGCTCGGCGCGGCCGGGAGCGACGACGAGGGCCGCGACGAGCCCGATCGTGGGCAGGACGAGCGCCTCGCCGGCGCGGAGCGCGGCCCGCTTCACGTGGCCGCCGCCCGCTCGCGTGCGGCCGCGACCGCCGCAGCCCGCTCCTGCTCGGCGCGGAGCTCGGCCGCGCGAAGCTCCTCCCGGACCGTCTCGAGGGCGGCGATCGCCTCCTCCTTCATCTCCGCGCGCACGTCGTGCTGGGAGAACTTCGCACGCGAGAAGAGGGCCGTCAGCCGCGCGGCCGGTCGCTGGGCGACGCCGAGATCGCCGAGGATCCGCGTCAGGTACTCCTCGGGCGCCTCGGCCGGCCGGCGCGGGAGCCCGTAGGCCGCCAGCGCTCGTTCCAGCCGCGCGTACGCCGCGATCACGGCCGCACGCGGATCGCGCTCGGCGCGGAGGTCGTCCAGGGTCTCGTCCAGGACGTCGGCGAGCACGAGCTCGAGCGGCTGCTCCCCGGAGCCCAGGCTTCGGCGCCGCGCGCGGTAGGAGAGATACGCCGCCAGCAGGGCGATCCCGGTGACCGCCCCGACGACCACGACCGGCCAGACGGCGAACTCCGGGTCGTACGGGCTCGGCTGCTGCTGTTCCTCCGACGCCCCGGGCTGCCCGGTGCCCGGCCGCTGA
>DATBMD010000124.1:0-6113 GCA_036555085.1 Gaiellaceae bacterium | reverse complement strand
CGCGAGCTCGCGCGGGTGCCGCGAGAGCGTCTCGATGCCGTCCTCGGTCATCAGCAGCGTCTCCATGTAGCTCGCCGTGAAGCCGCGCTGACGGTCGAAGAGGACGTTCTCGTAGTTCGTGACGTACCCGGGCTCCCAGGTGAACGACTCGAAGGCGTCGTTCGAGATGTACGTGTGGCCGACCCAGCTCGGCGGCACGGCGATCCCCAGCGCGTAGCCGCCGACCCACCACACCTGCTCGGGGGGGAACCGCGAGAACACGTACTCCTCGGCCACGCGCTGCGCGACGTCGAGCGGGTCGCCGGGGCGAACCGCCCGCCGAACCTCCTCGACGCTCGCCGCCGTCTGCTCGAGGATCGCGCGCGCCTCCGGATGGTCGCGCCCGATCGCCACCGTGCGGCACAGGTCTGCGTGGTAGCGGTCGACCACGCCGCAGGCGTCGACGTACATGACGTCGCCGACCTCGACCGGACGGGCCGACGGCGTGGCGTGCGTGCGGCACCACACGTCGGGCCCGGCCGAGACCATCGTCCTGATCGCCGCCGACTCGCCTCCGTGGTCGGCCATCGCCGCGTCCAGCCGCGCTGCGATCTGGCGCTCCGTCCGTCCGGGCCGGACCGACTCGAGCAGGTCGGCGAACGCCGCGTCGACGATCCCGGCCGCCCGGCGGACGCGCTCGACCTCGGCGGGCGACTTGACGGCGCGCACGCGGTCGACGATCCAGTCGCCGTCGACGATCCGCGCGCCGAGCCCGGCGAGCCTGTCCGCCGTCTCGCGGACGAGCGGCCCGCCCGGCGTCTGCGTCCACCACTCGATCCCGACCGTCCCCTCGTGCCAGCCGCGCTCGCGGAAGGCGAGGGCGATCGAGTCGAGCGCGGTCTCGTAGCGGTAGAAGACCGCGTCGTCCAGCAGCGCGGTCTGTCGCACGAGGGTCTCGTGCCGCTCGTAGTCGAGGAAGACCAGCTGCTCGTCGTGGCGCGAGACGACGACGCCGAGCGGCGCCCGCGGCGGGTACCAGACCGACTCGAACGCGGTCAGGTAGCAGAGGTTCGCCGGGCTCATCACGAACAGCACGTCCACGCCGCGCCGCGCCATCTCGTCACGCACGTGCCGCGCGCGGTCGCGGTACTCGGCCTCGGGAAACGGGAGCCCGGTGCTCAGTGAAGCCCCCAGCGCTCGGCGTGCTCTGCGCACGCCGCGTCGAGGTCGGCGCGCGCGTGGGCCGGGTCATCGGGCAGGTAGGCGAGCGGGTCCGCGAGCAGGCGCTCGGAGCCGAGCACCCCCTCCAGCGTGGCATGCAGGCAGTACGCCGCGTACGTTCGCGCGTAGCCGCCCTCCTGCACGAGCACGAGCGGCGCGCCCGCCCGCTCGGCGCTGTCGCGCAGCCGCCGGCCGATCCGGTGGAAGCCGTCCATGCTCACGTTCATCCGGCCGTTGCCGTCGAACGTGCTCGCGTCCTGGCCGCTGGCCCCGATCACCGCGTCGGGCCGGTAGCGCGCGAGCACGGGCGCCACGATCCGCTCGAACGCCTCCGCGTACGCGGCGTCGCCGCTGCCCGGCCTCAGCTCGACGTTGACGTTGTGGCCGGCGCCGGCGCCGAGCCCCGACTCGCCGGGGGCGCCGGTCTCGGGGTGCGAGGGCCCCCAGCTGCCGTGGCGCATGTGGATCGAGATCGTCAGCACGTCGTCCCGGTCGTAGAAGCACGCCTGGGTGCCGTTGCCGTGGTGGACGTCCCAGTCGACGATCGCCACCCGCTCGGCGCCGGCGGCCCGGAACCGCTCGGCGGCCAGCGCCGCGTTGTTGAAGAAGCAGTACCCGTCCTCGCGGGCGGGGGCCGCATGGTGTCCCGGCGGGCGGACGAGCGCGTACGTGACCGGCGCCTCGCCGGCGATCGCCCCGTCGGCCGCCGCGATGCTCGTGCCGGCTGACGCCTGGAGCGCCTTCCACGAGCCCGCCGAGAGGACCGTCGTGGCGGTCGCCCGCCTGCCGCCCGCCTCGCTGGCCGCGTGGATCGCGGCGACGTAGTCCTCGTCGTGGACGACCAGCAGCTCGTCGACGGTCGCGAAGCGCCCGTCGCGCCAGGCGAGGCGTGCTGCGATCGGGCCGCGTTCCAGCACCGACCGCATGTTCTCGACGCGCTCCGCGTTCTCGGGATGCAGCTCCTGCACCGCGAGCAGGTCCGACGGCGGCGACTCCCAGAGCCCGGAGCCCGTGTCGTGCGCGAGCACGGCGGGATGCCAGTAGACGGCCAGCTCGGCTGCCACGGTGCCGATGCTACGCGTCGGCGGATCGGGCCGACTTGACGGGCAAACGCGCACCTGCCTACGCTCGGGCGGCACGGGCCGGACGGCTCCGTCTCGCCGCGACATCGGCGTCCGGTCGCCCAGAGTCTCGGAAGAGGGAGGGTCGTGTGTACCCGGCAAGCTTCGACTACGTCGTGCCGACGTCGCTGGAGGAGGTGGTCGCCGAGCTCGCCGACCGTGGCAGCGACGCCAAGGTGATCGCCGGCGGCCAGAGCCTGATCCCTCTGCTGAAGCTCCGCGTCGTCTCGGTCGGCTCGCTGGTGGACATCAACCGCGTTCCCGGCCTCGACGGGATCGAGGAGGAGAACGGCGAGCTCCGGATCGGGGCGCTCGTCCGGCACAAGGCCTGCGAGCGGTCGGAGCTGCTCCGCGGCCGCCGCCGGCTGCTCGGCGACGCGGCGCGGCTCGTCTCCGACCCGCTCGTGCGCAACCGCGGCACCGTCTGCGGCTCGCTCGCGCACGCCGACCCTCAGGGCGACTGGGGCGCGGTGATGCTGGCGGCGCGCGCGAGCGTCGTCGCGTCGGGGCCCGACGGAGCCCGGACGATCCCGGTCGACGACCTCATCGCCGGGCCGTTCACGACCTCGCTCCAGCCGGCCGAGGTGATAACGGAGGCGCGCGTGCCCGACCCCGGCCCTCGCGCCAGCGGCACCTACCTGAAGCTCGAGCGCAAGGTCGGCGACTACGCGACGGCCGCCGTCGCCGTCCAGGTCACCCTCTCGAACGGGGACGTCCAGGAGGCCGGGATCGCCCTGACGGGCGTCGGGCCCGCGAACATCCGCGCAACGGCCGCGGAGGATGCCCTCAGGGGGAACGCCCCCGACGACGGCGCGATCCGCGAGGCGTCCCGCCTGGCCGCGGAGGCGGCCGAACCGATCTCCGACAACCGCGGTACTGCTGACTACAAGCGCAGCGTCGTGCGCGTCTTCTGCGAGCGGGGGCTGCGCACCGCGATCGCGGCCGCCCGGGCCGGAGAGGAGGAATCGAGATGACCGACGTCGCTGCGCCCGCCGCCACGGTGCTCACCGTCGAGGCGACGGTCAACGGCCAGCGGCGCGAGGCCGCGGTCGAGCCCCGGCTGCTGCTCGTGCACTTCATCCGGGAGACCCTCGGCCTGACCGGCACGCACATCGGCTGCGACACGACGAGCTGCGGTGCCTGCGCCGTCCTGCTCGACGGGGTCCCGGTCAAGTCCTGCACGATGCTGGCGGTCCAGGCCGCCGGCAGCGAGATCACGACGGTGGAGGGCCTGCAGCAGGGTGCCGAGCTCCACCCGATCCAGCAGGCCTTCCGCGAGGAGCACGGCCTTCAGTGCGGCTTCTGCACGCCGGGGATGATGCTGACCTCGGTTGCGCTGCTGGCGGAGAACCCGAGCCCCACCAACGAGGAGATTCGCTGGGCGATCTCGGGCCAGATCTGCCGCTGCACCGGCTACCAGAACATCGTCAAGGCCGTGCAGCGCGCGGCGCAGGCCATGAGGGAGGCGTAGGCATGTCGACCACCCACGAGGTTCGCGGCGTCGGCCATTCGGTCAAGCGCAAGGAGGACGAGCGCTTCATCCGGGGGCGCGGCCGGTACTTCGACGACATCGTCCTGCCCGGGATGCTGCACATGGAGATCCTCCGCAGCCCCTTCGCCCACGCGCGCATCAACTCGATCGACACGGCCGCCGCGTCGGCGCTCCCCGGGGTCGTCGCCGTCGTCACCGGCGAGCTGATGGCCCAGCACAACCTGGCCTGGATGCCGACCCTCTCCGGCGACACCCAGGCCGTGCTCGCCACGGACAAGGTGCGCTACCAGGGCCAGGAGGTCGCCTGCGTGATCGCCGAGTCGGTGTACGTCGCCAAGGACGCGCTCGAGCTGATCGAGGTCGACTACGACCCGCTGCCGGCGGTGACGAGCCCGCAGGGCGCGATGGCCGACGGCGCCCCGTTGATCCGCGACGAGAAGGAAGGCCAGACGTCCAATCACGTCTACCACTGGGAGGCGGGGGACAAGGACGCGACGGACAAGGCCTTTGCGGACGCCGACCACGTCGTTGCCCTCGACACCTTCTATCCCCGCTGCCACCCGGCGCCGCTCGAGTGCTGCGGCTGCATCGCGGACGTCGACCCGGCGACCGGCAAGGCGACCGTCTACCTCACCTCGCAGGCGCCGCACGCGCACCGGACGCTGTTCGCGATCGTGGCCGGCCTGCCCGAGCAGCAGATCCGCATCATCAGCCCCGACCTCGGGGGCGGCTTCGGCAACAAGGTGCCGATCTACCCGGGCTACGTCGTCGCCACGGCGGCGTCGCTCCTGATCGGCCGGCCCGTCAAGTGGGTCGAGGACCGCACCGGCAACCTGATCTCGACCGGCTTCGCGCGCGACTACCACATGCGGGGCGAGCTGGCGCTCAAGGACGGGAAGATGACCGCCCTGCGCGCGTCGCTGCTCTCCGACCAGGGCGCGTTCTACGCGGACGCCCAGCCGACGAAGTTCCGGGCCGGCCTGTTCCACATCGTCACCGGCTCCTACGACATCCCGGCCGCGCACGTCGTCGCCGACGGGTGGTACACGAACAAGGCGCCGGGCGGCGTCGCGTACCGCTGCTCGTTCCGCGTCACCGAGGCCTCGTATCTGATCGAGCGGCTGGTCGACAACGCCGCCCACGAGCTCGGCGTCGACGCGGCGCAGCTCCGGCTCGACAACTTCATCCAGCCCGAGCAGTTCCCGTACCACTCGGCGACCGGCTTCGTCTACGACTCCGGCAACTACCCCGAGGCGATGCGGATCGCCCTCGAGCAGCTCGGCTACGACGAGCTGCGACGCGAGCAGGAGGCCGCCCGCGCGGAGGGCCGGCTGCTCGGGATCGGCCTCGCCTCGTTCACCGAGGTGGTCGGCGCGGGCCACGGCAAGGAGTACGACATCGCCGGCCTGCGGATGTTCGACTCGGCCGAGCTGCGGGTCCACCCGACCGGCAAGGCGATCCTCAAGCTCGGGGTCAAGTCGCAGGGGCAGGGCCACGAGACGACGTTCGCGCAGATCGTCGCGGAGGAGCTCGGGATCCCCTACGAGGACATCGAGGTGCAGGAGGGCGACACCGACAACACGCCGTACGGCCTCGGGACCTACGCGAGCCGCTCGACGCCCGTGGCCGGCGCGGCGACCGCGGTGATCGCGCGCAAGCTGCGCGAGAAGGGCAAGGAGATCGCCGCCCACCTGCTCGAGGCGTCGGCCGGCGACATCGAGTTCGAGGCGGGCCGGTTCTTCGTCAAGGGCTCGCCCGAGCGCGTCAAGACGATCCAGGACGTCGCCTTCGCCGCCTACACGAACCTCCCGGACGGGATGGAGCCGGGTCTCGAGGGCGTCAATTACTACGACCCGCCGAACATGACGTACCCCTTCGGCACCTACGCGGTCGTGGTCGAGATCGACCGGGGGACGGGGGAGTGGAAGCCGACCAAGGTCGTCGCGGTCGACGACTGCGGCAACCGGATCAACCCGATGATCGTCGCGGGCCAGATCGTGGGCGGCCTGACCGAGGGCTACGCGATCGCAGCCATGCAGCTGATCGACTTCGACGAGGACGGCAACTGCATCGGCTCCAACTTCATGGACTACCTGATCCCGACGGCGTGGGAGACGCCGGAGTTCGAGCTCGGCGAGGTCGTGACGCCGTCGCCGCACCATCCGCTCGGCGCGAAGGGCGTCGGCGAGTCGGCGACCGTGGGCTCGCCCGCCGCGTACGTCAACGCCGTGATCGACGCGCTCTGGCACGCCGGCGTCACGAACATCGACATGCCGCTCACCTCCGACAGGGTCTGGGAG
>DATBMD010000122.1:0-21269 GCA_036555085.1 Gaiellaceae bacterium | reverse complement strand
CGTCGCAGCCGCGTCCCTCCTCGTCGCCGCGCAGGCGAGCGCCGGGAAGCCCAGAGCCGCGTCGGCGGTCAGCTGCACGGGTGTCGCGAAGGCGAAGGCCGCCCGCACCCTCGCGTCGGCACGGGGCGGGATCCAGCTCGTCAAGGGGCACTTTCCCGCAGGAGACCAGATCCAGGGAAGCCTCACGGGCACGTGGATCGTCACCGGCTTCGACTTCGAGACGTTCCGCTACAACCAGGCATCCGGGGTGATGAAGTTCCAGGTGACGGAGCAGTTCACCGGCACCGTGAACGGCGTCGGCGGCGCACCCGGCGACACGCTCTACTTCAAGGGGTACGTGGTTCAGCGGTTCCAGCCGGGAACGCCGCTGGGCACCGGCGTCCCCGGTGGCTCGACGGGCACGACCGACGATCCCAGCACCTGGGTCGGCGGCTCCTGCCTACATCCGGTCACCGGCGGCGACGGGGCGTTCGAGGGCGCCTCCGGCCTGGTGTACATGCTGGACGAGGCGCCCGGCGTGTCGAACTACTGGGGGATCATCCGGCTCTGAGGCCGAAGGGCGCGACGGCCGGGAGGCGGCACTCCCTCCCGGCCTCGTGCATTTCGTCTCGAACACGAGCAGAATCCCTCGATGACCCAGACCAGCATCACGCCCGGCGGAGTCGTGGCCGGCTACGAGGTTCAGCGGCTGCTCGGCCGCGGCGGGATGGGGGAGGTCTACCGCGCGTTCGACGCACGGCTCGAGCGCCCGGTCGCGCTGAAGCTGCTCTCGGCGCGCCTGGCCGAGGACGAGGCCTTTCGCGAGCGGCTGCTGCGCGAGTCGCGGCTCGCGGCGAGCCTGGATCACCCGAACGTCGTTCCCGTCTACGACGCCGGCGAGGCGGAGGGGACGCTCTTCATCGCGATGCGCTACGTCGACGGGACCGACCTGCGCGCGCTGCTCCGCGCCGAGGGCCCGTTGGAGCCGGAGCGCGCCGTCGCGATCGCCACGCAGGTGGCGGGCGCGCTCGACGCCGCCCACGCACGGGGTCTGGTCCATCGTGACGTGAAGCCGTCGAACGTCCTGATCGACCGGGCCGAAGGGAGAGAGCACTGCTATCTGGCCGACTTCGGCCTGACCCAGAGCGTCACCAACCGCCCCGTGACGGACGGCGAGCTGATGGGAACCGTCGACTACGTCGCGCCCGAGCAGATTCGCGGCGACCCGGTCGACGGCCGCGCCGACGTCTACGCGCTCGGCTGTCTCCTGTACGAGGCGCTGACCGGCGAGCTCCCGTTCGGCCGTGCGTCGGACGTGGCCACGATCTACGCGCATCTCGAGGAAGAGCCCGTTCCGGCGAGCGAGCGGCGGCCGGAGCTGCGCGAGGACGTCGACGCCGTCCTGGCGCGGGCGATGGCCAAGGACCGGGAGGCGCGCTACGACACGTGCTCTGCGCTGGCCGAGGACGCACGCTCCGCGCTCGGCGTCGCTGCGGGGACGGGCGGCGTCTCGAGGCGCCTCGTCGCCCTCCTCGCGATCGTCGCGCTGGCCGTCGTCGCCGCCCTCGCCGCCGCCCTGCTCGTCGGCAATGACCCCTCGAGCGTCGAGCCGGAGACGGGCTCGCTGGTCGGCATCGACGCCGCGTCGGGGGAGGTTCGCGACCGGCTCACCGTCGCGGCGCAGCCGTCGAAGATCGTCACGGTCGACGGGCAGGTGTGGTACGCGGCGAACAACGCGCTGTGGCGGCTCGATCCGAGCGTCGGCACGCCGATCCACGTCGACACCGTCGGCTTCGTCCACGACCTGGCCTCGCTCGGGTCGAACGTGTTCGTCGCCCGCGACGGCAAGGAGCCGTTCACGGGGATCGTCGTCGCGTACGAGGGCCCCGCCGGCTTCCGCGGAGACGGCGTCGACGTGCTCGCCTGCAGCCTGGCCGCCGACCGCTCGATCGGCGGCCTCTGGGCGGCAGGTTGCCCCAACGTCGTGAAGGTCGGCCTGCAGGGCGGACAGCTGAGCATCGGGGGCACCACGGTCATCCCGATGCCGATCCCCGAGACGGCGGGCTCCGTTCGGTGGTGCCTGTGCGACATGACGGCCGGAGAAGGCTCGCTCTGGGTCGTCGGGGACGCCGGCGACCCCCGTGTCTGGCGCATCGGCAGGTCCGGCAAGATCGAGGCGACGATCGACGTGCCGGTCGCGCCGAGGAGCATTGCCGTGACCGGCGGGTCGGCGTGGGTGAGCTCGCCGCTCGACGACGTCGTCGTGCAGATCGACACCGAGACGAACCGCGTCGTGCGGCAGATCGACGTGGGACGCGGCGCGGCCGGAGTCGTCGCGGGCGGAGGTGCCGTCTGGGTCGCCAACCAGCTCGACGGCACGGTCTCGCGCATCGACGCCGCGACGGCGCGAGTGACAGACGAGATCGCCGTCGGTGGGCGCCCCACGGAGCTCGCCGTGGGCGAGGGAACCGTCTGGGTAACGGTCGATGAGCGTTCGTAGGGCCCGCCCGATCGTCGCCGCCGCCTTCGCGGCCGCACTCGTCCCGACCGGTTGCGGCGGCGGCGAGAATCCCCTACGGGTCGGGATCCTCAACGAATGCACCGGGCTCTGGGCGTTGACGGCCGCACCGGCGCTCGCGGGAGCCGCGCTGCCGCTCGTCGAGCGAGGCGCGACGGCGGGCAACCGGCCGGGGGAGCTCGAGGGTGCGACCGTTGCCGGGCGGCCGATCGAGATCGTCCCCGCCTGCACCGAAGTCACCTACTACTCGCAGCTGATCACCGAGACCCGCCGGCTCGTCGAGTCGGAGGACGTCGACGTCGTCGTCGGGCCGATGATCGGGACGAGCGAGGCCATGGTGATGCCGCGCCTCGCGGCGAAGTACCCGGACGTGACGTTCCTGCTGGGCGCGGGCAACGCGCGGGACGTGACCCTGCGCGAGTCGCGGCCGAACGTCTTCCGCTTCACGCCGGACGGAGCGCAGAGCGTGGCGGGTCTCGGCTCGTACGCCTTCCACGAGCTGGGCTGGCGCCGGGCCGCGGTCGTCACGGAGGGCTACGTCGGCGGCTGGGAGGTGGTGGCCGGCTTCGTCGCAGAGTTCTGCGCGCTCGGCGGGACGGTGGTCGAGCGCGACTACCAGTCGTTGCTCGATCCCGCTTCGGGCGAGGCCGCGAGACGCCACGCTCGGGAGGCGGACGGCGTCGCCCTGCTGGTCACCGCGTGGAACCCCGGTCTCTACCTCGGCGCCTACGCGGCCGCGGTGGGGCCGGGGCTGGCCGATCGCCTGGTCGTCTCGGGGGCGCCGTTTTTCGACGCTGCCACCCGAGCCCCGCCGCAGATCGACATGAGCGGCGTCGTCGTCGGCGGCCCGCTGCCGTTCGACCCGGACAACGAGGCGATGAACGCCTACCGGGAGTCGCTCGAGCGTGCGTATCCCGATCTGGCGCCGGGAGCGGCCAACTTCGACCCCACGTACTCGGCCTACACGGCGATGGAGGCGATCGCCTCGGCGCTCGAGGCGACCGGCGGTGAGATCGGCGAGGGTCAACGCGAGCTGCGGCGAGCTCTCGAGCAGCTCGTGCTGGACGCTCCCCAGGGCAGGATCCGCCTCGACGGGAACAGGCAGGCGATCTCCCGGATCACGCTGGAGAAGATCGTCGGCAAGGGCGCCAAGCGGGGCGAGCTCCAGGCCTTCCGCACCATCGACGACGTCGACGAAGGCTTCGGCGGCCTGTTCACGGCGGAGACGCCTTCCCCCTCGTGGGCCGAACCGGCCTGCAAGCAGGGCAACCCCCCGCCCTGGGCCACGTAGTCAGCCGGCGATCGTCCACGTGTAGCGCGTCTCCGCTCCCTGGGGTGCCAGGCCGCCGGGGCGAACACCTCGCCGAACGAGAATCGTCGGCCCCTCTGCGCGTGCCGCCAGCGCCGTCCGCGTCGGGCCGAGACCGTCGTGCCTCCACCGGTCGGGGAGCCCGACGCACACGATCGCCGCTGCGGCGGCGGCGGCGACGACCGCGCCCGGCTCGGGCTCGACCAGCACCGGCTCCGCGGCGACTCCGAGCACCCGCTGCACGGCCAGCGACGCGCTCGCGAGCAGGCGGCTCGCGTCTCTCCCGGCGACGCCCGTGGCGGCGCCGCCGAGCCAGAGCTGACCCTCGTGGCTCCGCGCCAGCCAGGCGCCGAGCTCCACGGCGGCCCAGTCGTGCTCCCCGCCGGCGAACGGCACGAAGACGTCCCCCGGGCCGGACGGCGAGCCGAACACCACCCCGACGTCGCAGGGCGCCTGGGTGAGCAGCGCGAGAATGCGTCCGTCTTCGAGCAGCTGGTCGGGCGCCGCGACGAGCAGGAGATCGGCATCCTGGTCGGTCGCGACGCGCGCGAGATCGGCCCCGGGCATCAGGGACGTGAAGGCGGCGGTGCGCGTCTCGAGCCCACGTGCGCCGAGCTCGGTGCGGAGGGCTCGCAGCGCGATGCTCGCGTCGGTCAGGTCGCTCGCGTCGGAGACGGTCTGCAGGACGAGGAGCTCGTGTGGCGGCCGGACTGCCAGCGGCGCCGCCAGCTCGATCAGCTCGTGCGGCGCCGCGGCGGCGAGCGTCGTCACCACTATCGAGCGCGCCGGCGCCTCCCTGGGCGCGGGTCGGCCCGGGCCGCCGTCGGGCGGGGCCTGGATGGACGGGTCGTGTCGCAGGATCGCCCGCTCCAGCTCCTGCAGAGCCGAGCCCGGCTCGATCCCCAGCTCCTGCACGAGGAGCGTGCGTGCCGCGCGGTACGAGTCGAGAGCCTCTGCCTGGCGGCCGCTGCGATAGAGCGCCAGCATGTGCAGCCAGCGCGGCCGCTCCCGCAGCGGGTGGGCACCGGCGAGCTCGCCGGCCTCCGCGACCACCTCGATGTGGCGGCCGCAGGCGAGATCGGCCTCGATCCGCCGCTCGAGGGCCAGCAGGTGCAGCTCCTCGAGCCTTGCGGCGATCGGGCCGATGGCAGGCTCGTCGGCGAGGTCGGCCAGCGGCGGCCCGCGCCAGAGGGCGAGCGCCTCCCTCAACGCCGCAGCGGCGTCATCGGGGCGGCCGTCGTCGAGCGCGAGGCTGCCCTGGTGAGCGGCCCGCTCGAAGCGGAGCAGGTCCAGGGCCGTGGAGCCGACGCGTGCGGAGTAGCCGCCGCCGCGCGTCTCGATCGCTTCCTTCCCGAGCGCCTTCCGGAGCTGGGACACGTAGCTCTGGAGGACGTTGGCCGCCGTCGCGGGCGGCTCCTCCCCCCACAGCTCGTCGATCAGCCGGGTCGCGGGAACGACGGTGTTCGGGCGCGCCAGCAGGCAGGTCAGCACCGCGCGCTGACGGGGCCCGGCGAGCGTCACCTGACGGCCGTCGACCAGCACCTCGAGCGGGCCCAGGAGGCGGTACTCGACACTCATGTCGCTGCGAGCAGGCGCGCGGGCTCGAAGAGGTCGAGCAGCGGGTCGCGGTCGCCTGCGATCGCCCGCGCGGCCAACTTGCCGCAGGCGAAGCCCAGCACGTTGCCGTGGCCCGAGTAGCCGCCCGCCACCCAGACGCCCTCCCGGCCGGGCACCCGGCCGACGACCGGGAGGAAGTCGAGCACCAGCCCGAAGATCCCCGCCCAGCGCTGCTCGATCTGGAGCGGCCACCCGACGAGGTCCGCGACGAACGCCTCCAGCGCCTCCTGGATCGGCGGGGTCGTCTCCTCCTCCGCCGTGAGCTCCGACTCGAGCGACGTGTCCCGGAAGCCACCGGCCAGGATCCGCCGGTCGGGCGTCTGCTGCCAGTAGTCGAAACCGTGGCGGCCGGAGTGCGGCACCTCGAACAGCGTCTCGGGCACCGGCTCGGTGGCGATCATCTGGCCGCGCGTCGGCACGATCAGGCCCTCGAGCTCGCCCAGCAGCCCGCTCGGGTACCCGTCGGTCGCGACGAGGACGGTGTCCGCGCCCGCCTGCTCGACGGTGTCCAGCCGGCTCTGCTCGCGGATCTCGACTCCCGCGTCGACCGCCTGCGCGGCCAGCCGTCGCACGAGCCGCGCGGGCTGGATCGCTCCGTCCGGTGGGTGGAAGATCGCCGCGGGGTAGCGTCCGGCGAGCGGGCCGCCCGGCTCGTCGACCCACTCCGCGCCGAACCCATCCGCGGTCAGCGCCTCCCACTCGGCCCGTAGCTCCTCGCGCTCCTCCTCGTCGGCCGCGAGGCGCATGCTGCCGGTCGGCCGGAACGCGTCGCCTGCGGGCTCGCGCAGCTCCTCGATCGCCGCTTCGGTCCACCGCCAGAGCGCCGCGGCGCGCTCCCGGCCGAGCGAGGCGGCGATCGCGTCGTAGGGCGCCGCTGCGCCTCGGAGCGCGAAACCTCCGTTGCGCCCGCTCGCGCCCGACGCGATCTCCCGAGCCTCGTGCAGGCGCACGCGCAGCCCGGCCCGGGCGAGCGCGAGCGCCGCCGAGCAGCCGGTCATCCCGCCCCCGACGACGACGACGTCCGGCGGTGCCTCCAGCCGCCGCACGGGGAGCCCCGCATGCGGCTCCGCCAACCAGTACGAGTCGGGCACGCGCGGATCCTAGACGCCCACCCGGTACACCCCCTCTCCGACCGAGACCCGCCCGACCAGCTCGAGCTGGATCAGCACGGCCGCGAGCTCGCCGGGCGGGAGCCCGGTTCGCCGGACGAGCTCGTCGGCTCCTGCGGGCTGCTCGGCCAGCGCCTCGAGCACGGCGGCGCCGGGCCCGTCGAGCGGCGGCTCCACGCGACTCGAGCGTTCGAGCCCGAAGACCGCGAGCACGTCGTCGACCGAGAGGAGCGGCGTGGCGCCCAGTCGAAGCAGCGCATTCGAGCCGTCGCTGAGCGAGGACGTGATCTCGCCGGGAACCGCGAGCACCTCCCTCCCCTCCTCCAGCGCGAAGTCGGCGGTGATCAGCGCACCGCTCCGTTCACGCGCCTCGACGACGACGGTCGCGCCGCAGAGGCCGGCGACGATCCGGTTGCGGGCCGGGAAGCGCCACGGGGCGGGCTCGACGCCCGGCGCGTACTCGGAGACGATCAGCCCCTCGGCGGCGACGCGCCGCGCGAGCTCCGCATGCGTGGCCGGGTAGTCGCGGTCGATCCCGCAGCCGAGCACCGCGATCGTGATCCCGCCGGCGTCGAGCGCGCCGCGGTGCGCCTCGCCGTCGATGCCGCGCGCGAGGCCGCTGACGACGGCGACGCCCGCGGCGGCCGCCTCGCGCGCGAGCGAGCGGGCGACGGCACGGCCGTAGGCCGAGCAGGCACGCGCGCCGACGATCGCGACCGCGGGGCGGGCAAGCAGCTCCAGCGCGCCCTTCCCCCGCACGTAGAGGCCCGGCGGCGGATCGTGGATCGCCCGCAGCAGGCCCGGAAACGCCTGC
Source organism: Gaiellaceae bacterium (assembly GCA_036555085.1). Lineage (GTDB taxonomy): Bacteria > Actinomycetota > Thermoleophilia > Gaiellales > Gaiellaceae > Gaiella. The sequence goes on along the minus strand of DATBMD010000122.1, from coordinate 13,923 downwards.
GCCGAGCGGCCGAGGTAGCGGAGGCCGAGGGCTCGAAGCCGCTCCCGCTCCGCCGCCTCGTCGAACGCGGCCAGGAACGCCTCGAACCGGCCGCTGCGCGGCCGCTCGAGCACGTGCGCTCCGGTCGCGGACGCATAGGTCGAGATCGCGAGGTCGCTCACCTGCCGCGAAGCTCCGATGGCGAGCGGTACGACAGCGCCTCGGCCACGTGCTCCGGCACGACGTCGGGCGTCCCGGCGAGCGCGGCGATCGTCCGCGACACGCGTGCGACGCGCGCTCGTCCGCGTCCCGACAGCGGCAGCCGCTCGACGGCCCGGTCGAGCAGCTCGGCCGCGGCGGCAGTACGTCGAGGAGACTCGCCGCGCAGGCGGGCCCGCGCCGCGACGACACGCTCGCGCACAGGCGCCGAGCCCTCCGACGGCGCCGCCGCCAGCTCGTCGGCGCGCGGGCGCGGCATCGCGACGATCAGGTCGAAGCGGTCGAGCAGCGCGTGGGACAACTTGTCCCGGTAGGCGGCCAGCTTCTGGGCCGAGCAGCTGCATTCCATTGCCGGGTCGCCGCGCGCCCCGCACGGGCACATGTTCATCGTCGCGACCAGCTGGAAGCGTGCCGGGAAGAGCGCCCGGCCGCCGACCCGGGCAACGGCGACGACGCCGTCCTCGAGCGGCTGACGCAGGGACTCGAGCACCGGGCGGGCGAACTCCGGCAGCTCGTCGAGAAACAGGACGCCGCGATGCGCCAGGCTGGCCTCGCCCGGCCGGGGGCTCGGCCCGCCGCCCACCACCGACGCGCTCGACGCGCTGTGGTGCGGCGCCCGGAACGGCGGCGCGTCGACGAGCGCCCGGCCGGGATGCAGCATGCCCGCGACGGAGTGGATCCTCGTCACCTCGAGCGTCTCCTCCCGCGTCAGCGGCGGCAGGATGCCCGGTAGCCGGCGCGCGAGCATCGTCTTGCCGGTCCCCGGCGGGCCGGCCAGCAGCAGGTTGTGCGCTCCCGCGGCTGCGATCTCGAGCGCGCGCCGGCCTCGCTCCTGCCCCCGGACGTCGGCGAGGTCGGGCAGCGACGTCGGAGGGGACTCGATCTCCGCGGCGTCGGGCCCGACCGCGTCGATCTCGGTCTCGCCGCGGAGATAGGCAACCGCTTCCGCGAGATGGCGGACGGGCACCGCCTCGACGCCGGCGAGACCGGCCTCGCGAGCGGACTCGGCCGCGCAGAGCACCCGCGCGAGGCCCCCTCGGCGCGCGCCCTCCGCGACCGCGAGGGCGCCGCGAACGGGTCGCACGCGGCCGTCGAGCGCGAGCTCGCCGACGGCCGCGTGCTCGGCGAGGCGCTCGGACGGCACCTGGCGCAAGGCGGCGAGGATCGCCAGCGCGATCGAGAGATCGAAGCCGGAGCCCTCCTTGCGCAGGGCCGCCGGGGCGAGGTTGACCGTCACGCGCCGGTCCTCCGGCCACACGAGCAGCGACGAGGAGACGCTCGCCTTGACGCGATGCTTCGCCTCCTGGCAGGCCCGGTCCGCGAGACCGACGATCGCGAACGACGGCAGGCCCTTGGGCAGGTGCGCCTCCACCTCCACCTTGCGCGCATCCAGCCCGACGAGGGCGTAGGTGACGGAGCGCGCGAGCACGCCTCCGACGCTACGGGGACAACGTCGACGGGTCCGTCACCGCTTCGTGACGGGTCTGTGCCGTTCTCTCCTCAGCCGGGCCGCGCGACGAGCACCGACTCGAAGTACTCGCCGCCCCGCCGCCCCGTGCGGCGGTTGACGTGCCGTTCGAGGCGTTCCTCGAGCCGGAGCCCGGCCCGGTGGAGCACCTCCGGGTAGAGGCCGCGCCGGTCGTTGACGACGATGCAGATCCGTCCGCCGGCCCGCAGGGTCGAGCGAACGTTCGCGAGCACCGCCGCGACGCCGTCGACGTACGCGGCGAGCGCGACGCGGCTCGTGCCGAGCGCCGGCCGCCCCAGCTCGAGATCGCGGCGCTCGTCCAGGCCGAGCAGCTCGTACGCGTAGCGGTGCTGCTCGTGGTAGTCGATCAGGCCGGGGTAGGGCGGCGACGTGACGACGCCGTCGTACGGCCCCCGGAGGTCGATCGTTCGCGCGTCGCCGTGCAGCACGCCGGCGGCCCGACCCTCTGCCCTGGCCGCCGCGAACGTCTCGATCCGGTCGAGCGTGTCGAGGGTGTAGCGGAGCAGGAAGCGCCTCGCCTCCTCGACCGGCCGGCACGTCCGGCGGTGCTTGTGGCACCAGTACTCACCGAGCTGCGGCTCGCGCGGGAAGTCCAGGTCGAAGTGGGTCGTCCGCCGTGCCGAGCGGGCGGCGCGGGCGAGCACGACGCGCAGGACGTCCGCGTGGCCGGCTTCGCCGGCGAGCGCGTGGAAGTGGAGCAGCTCCTCGGCCGCGATCGGCGCGTACCACGCGCGGACGTAGGCGGACGCGTGGGCCGGATAGCGTCCGTGCGGCTCGAACGCCTGCACCTGCGCGTGCGCGGCGAGGAGGTCCCGCCGCAGGGCGTCGAGGCCGTACGAGCCGGTCTTGACGCGCATCAGGAGCGCGTTGAAGCCGGCGATGTCCACGCCGGTGGCGTCCCGGCCGCTCTCGAGCGCCTGCACGAGCGTCGTCCCGGAGCCGGCGAAGGGATCGAGGACGCGGCCGCCGGGAGGAACGTAGCGGTCGATGAGGGCCTCGACGAGCTGCGGGATGAACTTGCCCAGGTACGGATGCAGCCGATGGACGTGCTTGGTTCGCTCCCGCTCCGGCAGCTGCGCCTCCGACCACGAGAGCTGGAGCTCCCCGGCCAGCTCCGAGTACAGCCTCGCCTGGGTCGTCGCCACGAGCCCGTTTTCGACGCCGCCGGCGCGACTCCTGGACCCCGAGAACCGCGGCGCCCGGGCTGGGGTGCCCGGGCGCCTCAGGGAGAGGATGGGGAGAAGCTCTAGTAGCCGTAGTGGATGCCGCGCCGGGCATCCCACTCACGGAGCTTGCGGATGCGTTCGTCGAGCGGCGGGTGGGTCGAGAAGAGGGCGGTGACGCCGCCTCCCGAGAGCGGGTTGGCGATGTACAGGGCCTCCGTCGCGGGATTGACGTGCTGCATCGGCAGCGCCTGCACCCCGCGCTTCAGGCTCTCGAGCGCGCTCGCCAGCGGCCGCCCTTCGCCGAGCATCTCGGCGGCGGTCGCGTCCGCCAGGTACTCGCGCTGCCTGGAGACGGCGAGCTGGATCAGCATCGCCGCCAGCGGCGCGATCAGGATCGCAGCGAGCGCGCCGACGAAGCCGAGCGGGCTGTCGTCGTCGTCGCCGCCCCCGAACAGGAACGAGAACTGCAGGAAGTTCGCGATCGCCGCGATCGCGGCACCGATCATCGCCGCGATCGTGGTGACGAGGATGTCGCGGTTGCGGATGTGGGCGAACTCGTGCGCCAGCACCGCCCGCACCTCGTCCCGCGGCATCAGCGTCACGAGGCCCTCCGTGACGGCGACGGCGGCGTGCTTCGGGCTCCGTCCGGTCGCGAACGCGTTCGGCTGCTCGGAGGGGATCGAGTAAAGGCGCGGCACGGGCACGCCGGCGCGCTCGGCCAGCTCGCGGGCCATCGCGTGCAGCTCGGGCGCCTCGCCCTCCTCGAGCGGGCGGGCGCGGCTCGCCTTGAGCGCGAGCCGGTCGGAGAACCAGAACATCAGGAAGTTGAACAGCACGGCGATCCCGGCGAACACGAGCACGCCGGTCGCACCGCCCACGAGCGCGCCGAGACCGACGAAGAGCGCCGAGAGGCCTGCAAGCAGGACCCAGGTACGGATGCGGGTGGTCATCAGGTGTCGATTGGTCCTTTCCGGCTGATACCAGAGGTGTCAGCCGGAGGTTTCTCCCGCCCGCGCAATGTGCGCTTCGGGGCCGGCTGCACCCGGGCCGCGAGGCCGTTCTGACGAGTGCGCCCGTTCGGGGATAGTGCCCCCCGGCTACCCGAAGTCTAGGCAGAGGGCCGTTCGCAGCGCTTTATCGCTCGGTTAAGTCGTCCGCGACGCGCACGAGGCGGCCCTCGCGGATGCCCACCACCTCGAAGCCGATCTCGAGCCCGGCATGCTCGCGGTGCGAGGCGAGCCAGGCCGCCGCCGCGCGGCGCACGCGCCGTCGCTTCTCGGCGTCGACCATCTCGAGCGGGTGGCCGAACCCCGGCCCGCGCTTCTCCTTCACCTCGACGAAGACGAGCTTGCGCCCCCGCCGGACGATCAGGTCCAGCTCGTTACGGCCGGCGCGCACGTTCCAGCCGAGCGGCCGGTAGCCGCGGAGCAGGTAGTGGACGAGCGCCCTGCGCTCGCCGCCGTTCACGAGGCGAGCAGCTCCTCGGGCGCGTAGGCCCTGGCGTTGAACGAGCGGCGATGGTGCTCGCACGGCCCGTGCGCGATCACCGCCGCCGTGTGACGGGGGGTGATGTAGCCGACGTGCGTGGAGAACCCGTAGCGCGGGTAGAGGGCGTCCAGCCGGTGCATGAGGCGGTCGCGGACGACCTTGGCGACGATCGAGGCAGCCGCGATCGCCGCGCTCTTCGTATCGCCGTCGACCACCGCCCGATGGGGTGGCGCGGTCCGGCCGAGCCGGAACCCGTCCACCAGACAGGCATCGGCCGGGGGATGCAGGTCGGCGAGGACGGCGCGCAGGCCCGCGAGATTGGAGCGGTGCAGGCCCTCGCGGTCGATCTCCGCCGAGGGGATCACCCTCAGGGCGATCCGCTCCGCGCACCCGACGACCTGATGGAAGAGCTCCTCGCGATCCTCGGCCGCGACCTGCTTGGAGTCGTTCAGGCCGGCCAGCGGACGGACGCGGTGGCCGCGCAGGCACGCGTAGTCGAGGAGCACCCCGGCGACGACCAGCGGGCCGGCCAGCGACCCGCGCCCCGCCTCGTCCGCTCCGGCGACGAACCGCACGCCCAGGCGCCGGTCGAACCGGAGCAGTCGCTGGCCCGTCGAGAGCGGCACGCGGCGAGGATATCGCCGGAGGCCGGACGGGACCGTGCCGGAATGGTGACGAGTCTCGCGCGGCCCGCAGCGCCACGGTGCAGGGGTTCACAGGAGAGAGCTCCCGTGGATCACCAGTTGCGGCCGGAGGCCGGCTTTGCCGGCCGGGAGGCCAGCTGCGAGCTGTCTTCTGCGTTGCCGCGAAGGAGGGGGCTCGTGGGGGAACCATGGGTTCCCCCACGCTACTAGCCCTGGCGGAGCTCGCGCACCCGCGCGCGCTTGCCGACGCGCCCGCGCAGGTAGTAGAGCTTGGCGCGGTTGACGTCGCCGATCGCGGCGACGTCGATCTTCTCGATCTTCGGCGAGTGGAGCGGGAACGTCCGCTCGACACCGACGCCGAAGGACTGCTTGCGCACCGTGAACGTCTCGCGCGCGCCCGCGCCCTGGCGCTTGATCACGATCCCCTCGAACACCTGCACGCGCTGGCGGTTCCCCTCGATCACCTTGAAGTGGACGCGGACCGTGTCGCCCGCCTTGAACTTCGGGACGTCGCTGCGCAGCTGGCGCTGCTCGAGGCTCTCGATGACGCTGCTCATAGAGGTGGCCGGAAGCCGGGGGCGGATACTACCGGAGACCTCCCAAGCCAGGTTCTCCTACGCAAGGCGCATGCGGTCGTGGAGGCACGGCTGCCGCCGCGAACGCGGCGGCCTTCAGGGGTTTACCCGCGCTCGCGATCGGCACAGGCGTGCCGATCGCGAGCTTGCGGAAGACTCAATGAAGGCTGATTCTGTTGGGCGGCCAGTAGGTGGCGAAGACCTTGCCGATGATGTTCTCGCGCGGCACCGAGCCCCACTCGCGCGAGTCGCACGACTGCGAGCGGTTGTCGCCCATCATGAAGTACTGCCCCTCCGGGATCTTGCGCGGCGCCATCTCGACGGCCGCCACCCGGCGCGCAGGCTCGACGTACGGCTCGTTCAGCTTGCGCCCGTTGATGTAGACGTAGCCGTCGCCGCGCTCCAGGCGCACCTCGATCGTCTCGCCGGGCAGCCCCACCAGCCGCTTGACGAAGGTGCCGCCCGCGCCGCACTTGATGCGGGCGGCGGGCGGCGTCTCGAAGACGACGATCTCGCCGCGGCGCGGGTCGCGGAGGTGGTAGATGAAGCGGTTGGCGAGCACGCGGTCGGAGAACCCGGCCTCGCAGCCGGCGGCCGGCTCGGCGCAGTGGAGCGTCGGCTCCATCGACGAGGACGGGATGCGGTACGGGTTGACGACGTACGCCTTGACGAGGAGCACGATCGCGACGGCGCCGGCGATCGTCACGATCCAGTCGACCGTGATCCGCAGCGGCCGCGGCAGCCCCTGCGTCAGCCGGTCGACCGGGTTGCGCGAGCGCCTGCGCGGACGTTCCGGCGGCGGGGCCGGCTCGTCCGACGGCGGGCCCTCGGCAAGGCCCGCGGGCTCGCGGCCGTCGGCGCCCGCGTCCACCTCGGGGGGCGCCTCCTCCTCGCCCGGCCACTTGGGCCGGTCCCAGCCCTCCACCGGCGTGGTCACGCGAGGCTCCGCGGCCGGGTCCGGGCCTGTCTCCAGGCCGCGATCATCGCGTGGTTGCCCGAGAGGAGGATCTCCGGGACCTTCCATCCGCGGAATACTGCCGGTCGCGTGTAGTGCGGGTACTCGAGACCCCCGTCAAGGGCTACCGAGAAGCTCTCGTGCTCGCCGGACCCGTCGGCGAGCGCGCCGGGCAGCCGCCGCGCGACCGCGTCGAGCAGGACCATCGCCGGCAGCTCCCCGCCAGAGAGCACGTACGGGCCGATCGAGACGGCGTCCGTGCAGAGGTGCTCGACGATGCGCGCGTCGAAGCCCTCGAAGCGGGACGAGAGGATTGCCAGCTCGTCCTCCGCGGCCAGCTCCTCCACGAGCAGCTGGTCGAGCGGGCGGCCCTGCGGCGTCAGGGCGATCACGCGCCGGGGCGGCGCGCCGCCGTAGACGGCGTCGAGGGCGGCGGCGGCGACGTCGACGCGGAGGACCATCCCGGCGCCGCCGCCGTACGGGTCGTCGTCGACCTGACCCGCGCGCAGCGGCGTCGTGTCCCGGTAGTTGAACAGGCGCAGCTCGAGCTCGGTGCCGAGCACCGTCGCCAGCGGTCGCTGCTCGGTCAGCCATGCGAAGGCATGCGGAACCTGGGTGAAGACGTCGACGCGCACGGCCTCAGCGAGGGTACCCGTCGTTTGTGAAGCCGCGCCTGACGACGACCCGGCCGAGCTCCACGTCGAGCTCCACGATCGCGTCCTCGATCAGCGGCACGAGCGTCCCCGAGTCGAGCTCGAGGTTGTCGTTCGCCGGCCCGGGGAGCACGTCGCGGACCCGGCCGAGCGGCCGGCCTTCGTCGTCGACGGCCTCGAGGCCGACGAGCTGGAAGACGTAGTAGTGACCATCCTCGGGCGCCGGCAGCTCCGAGCGGGGGACGGCGAGGGTCGCGCCGCGCGGCGGCGTCGCGGCGAGGCGGATCGCTTGCCTGCCGCCGCCCACGCGGCGTGAGGCCAGGATCTCCGCGGGCTCGCCGTCGACGTAGACGGTGGCGCCCACCGCGAAGCGCTCCTCCGCCTCGCTCGGCCGCTCGACCACGAACGCGCCGTCGAGCCCGTGCGGCCTCCCGACGCGGCCGACGGGGACGAGCTCGTCTGTCACGCCGGGCTCAGTCCTCGGCGATCTCGAGCACGACGCGACCGTTGGCCCGGGCGCCGCCGGCGCGTGCGATCGTGCGGAGCGCTCGCGCGATTCGGCCCTGGCGGCCGATCACCTTGCCCACGTCGTCCGGAGCGACGTGGAGGCGGAGGACGGTCGCGTCGTCGCGCTGGACCTCCTCCACCCGCACAGCGTCGGGCTCGTCCACGAGCTGCCGTGCCAGCCACGCGATCAGCTCGGCCATGCCGGCGTCAGGCGATGCCGGCGGCCTTGATCAGCCGGGCGACCGAGTCGCTCGGCTGCGCGCCCTTCGCCAGCCAGTCCTTCACCTTCGCCTCGTCGAGGTCGATCGTCGACGGGTCCGTCTGCGGGTTGTAGCGTCCGACGATCTCGATGAACCTGCCGTCGCGCGGCGAGCGCGAGTCCGCGACGACGACCCGGTAGACGGGGTTCTTCTTGGAGCCGACGCGCGTCAGCCTGATGCGTGTTGCCATGCGGTATGCAGCCTTTCGTCTTCGGTTGGGATCGACGAAGGCTAGCCGTTAGCGCCGCGGCTGCCCGGTCAGCTCCCCGGGCAGGGTCGGCAGCTTGCCCTTGCCGAGCTGCTTCATCATCTTCTGCATCTGCTTGCGGGCCTGGAGCAGCTTGTTGACGTCGTCGATCGTGGTGCCGCTGCCGGCGGCGATCCGGCGCCGCCGCGGGCCGTTGATGATGTGGGGCAGCCGGCGCTCGTTCGGCGTCATCGAGAGGACGATCGCCTCGACCCGGGCCATCTGCTGCTCGTCGACGTCCACCCCTTCGAGCTGCTTGCCGACGCCCGGGATCAGCTTCAGCACGCCCTTGACGGGCCCCATGCGCCGGAGCATGCGATAGCTGGCGAGGAAGTCGTCGAACGTGAACTCGCCTGCGCGCAGCCGCCGCTCGAGCTCTTCCTGCTCGTCCTCCGCGACCGCCTGCTCGGCCTTCTCGATCAGGGTCAGCACGTCGCCCATCCCGAGGATCCGCGACGCCATCCGGTCCGGGTGGAAGACCTCGAGCTGGTCGAGCTTCTCCCCGACCGAGGCGTACTTGACCGGCTTGCCGGTGATCGCCTTGACCGAGAGCGCGGCGCCGCCGCGGGCGTCGCCGTCGAGCTTCGTCAGGACGACGCCGTCGAACGCGATCCGCTCGTGGAAGGCCTGCGCGACGTTGACGGCCTCCTGGCCGGTCATCGCGTCGAGGACGAGCAGCACGTTGAGCGGCCGCGTCGCGTCGCGGACCCGCACGAGCTCGTCCATCAGCTCCTCGTCGATCTGCAGCCGCCCGGCGGTGTCGACGATGACGACGTCGCAGCCGTCCGCGTTCGCCCGCTCCAGGCCGGCCCTCGCCGCCTCGACGGCGTCGCTCGTCTCCGTTCGATAGACGGGCACGCCCAGCTGGCGGCCGAGCTGCTCGAGCTGGTCGATCGCCGCGGGCCGCTGCAGGTCGGCTGCGACGAGGCCCGGCGTCTTGCGCTCGTGCTTGCGGAGGTGCAGCGCGAGCTTGGCGCTGGCCGTCGTCTTGCCCGAGCCCTGCAGCCCGGCCATCAGCACGACGGTCGGGGGGCGTCCGAACGCGAGCCGCGAGTCGCCGGAGCCCATCAGCTCGGTGAGCTGCTCGTGCACGATCTTGACGACCTGCTGGCCCGGCTCGAGGCCCTTCAGGACGTCCTCGCCGAGCGCGCGGGCCTTGACTCCGTCGACGAACTCCTTGACGACCTCGAAGTTGACGTCGGCCTCGAGCAGCGCGAGGCGGATCTCGCGCATGGCCTTCGACACTGCTTCCTCGTCGAGGCGGCGCTTGCCCCGCAGGTCGCCGAGCGAGGCCTGGATTCGATCGGAGAGCGCGTCGAACACGGGTCAGCGGAGTGTAGACACGGGGCGCGCGGCCGCCGCCCCGGCGTCAGGCGGCGGCGAGCCGTCGCGACGCGGCCGCCAGCAGCCGCCGGCACCCGTCCGCTCCCGCCGCGAGCAGGGCGAGCGCCACGCCGGTCAGCACGAGCAGCAGCTGCGCCGCGAGCCCGAACGCGATCGCGGACGGGGCGCCGACCCCGGTGGCGGCGAGCACGCCGGCGGCGGCACCCGCCTGCATCGCCGCGCCCGCGGGCGCGACCGGGACGACGGTCGAGGCGGCGGTGGCGCAGAGGAGCACGAGCGCGAGCGGCACGGAGGTGTGCAGGCCGAGCGCGTGCAGCAGGACGAAGAGCGCCGCGGCGCGACAGAGCCAGGACGCGAAGACCAGCACGAACGCGACCACGGCCTCGCCGGGGCGGGCCGCGCGCTCGTGCAGCCAGCGGACGATGCGGAAGCGGCCGAGCCGCGGCACTCCGGCGACTCGCGGGAGCGCGAAGATCGCGGCCAGCGACCCGGCGCCGGCGGCCGCGACGACGATCAGGCCGGCGCGCAGCCAGCCGGACGCGTGCCCGGTTCCCGCCGCGACGCCGGCCAGGGGCGTCAGGGCGGCGGCCTCCACCATGCCGAGCAGGAGCAGCGACAGGCAGACCGCTCCCAGACCGGCGGGAGCGCCGGGGAACCTGCGCACCACGGCCACGCGCACGACGGCGTCGAGACGGCCGGGGAGGGCGACGCTGGTGACCGTGGCCGCGCCGCCGGCGGTGGCCAGGGCGAGCAGGTGCGGCCGCTCGCCGGGTGCGAACAGCCGCCGCCACCCCAGTGTCCGCGCCGCGTGCGCCAGCAGGTAGAGCACGCCCGCCACGGCGACGAGCCGCCCGTCGGCGTCGTCGAGGGGCCAGCCGGTCCGGACGAAGAAGCGGCCCGTCAGCACCGCCGCGACGAGCGCGAGCCCGGCCGACAGCGCCACGACCAGTCGCCGATCGCACAGGATTCGTCCCGCCCGGGAGCGCCGCATCGGCTCAGTGTCGGTGGGGCGCCGGCTACCTTCAATCACCCGTCGGAGCGACGCGTGCCGGAAGCGTGGGCTGTCGCCACGATGGACGATGCGCAGGGGCGGTGCAACACTCGCCCGGTGAGCTCGGCGCCGAGGCAGCGTCACGATCTTCCGGCGGGGACGGTCACCCTCCTGTTCACGGACATCGAGGGGTCCACGCAGCTCTTGCGCCAGCTGGGAGACGCGTACGCGGACGTCCAGGACCGGCATCGCCGGCTCGCCCGGGAAGCGTTCGCGCGCCACGGCGGGCACGAGGTCGATACTCAGGGCGACGCGTTCATGGTCTCGTTCAGCCGCGCGGCGGACGCGGTGGCCGCGGCCGTGTCGGTTCAGCGCGCCCTGGCGGGCGAGCGCTGGCCCGGCGGCGTGCAGGTCTCCGTTCGGATGGGGATGCACACAGGTGCGCCGAGCCTGGTCGCTGAGGGTTACGTCGGGCTCGACGTCGTGCGCGCGTCGCGCATCTGCAGCGTCGCGCACGGCGGCCAGGTCGTCCTCTCCCAGGCGACGCGCAACCTGCTCGCCGACGAGCCGCTGCCGGGTGGCTCGCTGCGTTCGCTCGGCGTCCATCGGCTCAAGGACCTGCCCTCGGTCGAACCCCTCTTCCAGCTCGTCGTGCCGGGCCTGCGCGACGCGTTCCCGCCGTTGCGGACGCTGGCAGGGGCGACGCTGCCGTCGCTCCACCACCGGCTCGTCGGGCGACGCGAGGAGCTCGCGCACATCGACGCGCTGCTCGCAGGCGGCGTCCAGCTCGTGACGATCTGCGGGGCCGGCGGCGCCGGCAAGAGCCGCCTGGCGCTCGAGGTGGCCGCAAACGCAGCGGAGACACGGCCGGTGTACCTCGTCGGGCTCGCGTCGATCTCCGACGCCGGGCTGGTGCCGGACGCGGTCGCCCGCGCGACGGGCGCACGGGAGAATCCCGGTCGCACGCTGGTCGAGGCGACGGCGGACGTGCTCTCGGCCCCCGGAACGCTGCTCGTCCTCGACAACCTCGAGCATCTCCCCGGGGCCGCGCAGCAGGTCGTGGACCTGCTCGAGGGCTCCCCCGGGCTCGAGATCCTGGCGACGAGCCGCGCGCCGCTCCGGCTCGCGCGCGAGCGCGTGGTCGCGCTCGAGCCGCTGCCCGTCGACGACGCCGTGACGCTCTTCGCCGAGCTCGCCGAGTCGCGCGGCATCCGGCTGCCGGCGCACACGGAGCCGGCGGTGCGCGAGATCTGCCACCGGCTCGACGGGCTGCCGCTCGCCATCGAGCTCGTCGCCGCCCGCCTCACGGTGCTGTCGCCGTCGGCGCTCCTGCAGGGGATCGAGAGCGGGCTGGCGCTGACGGCCGAGGGGCCGATCGACCTGCCCGAGCGGCAGCGGACGCTTCGATCCGCGATCGACTGGAGCTACGGTCTCCTCAGCGCCTCCCAGCGGGAGCTCCACCAGGCGGTTTCGGTCTTCGCCGGGGGGTGCACGGTCGACGACGCGCGCGCCGTCTCCCGCAGCAACGGGAGCTTCTTCACCGATCTGGAGGCGCTGGTGACGGGAAGCCTGATCCGCAGCGACGTCGCCGCCGACGGGGAGGGCCGGCTGTCGCTGCTCGAGACCGTCCGCCGGTACGCGCTGGACGAGCTCGAGGCGGCCGGGCGCATCGGAGAGCTTCGCGACCGTCATGCCGAACGCTTCCTGGCCCTGGCCGAGCGTGCCGAGGCAGAGCTGTCGGGACCGCGTCAGGCAGCCTGGCTCGAGCAGCTCGAGCGGGAGCACGACAACCTGCGGGCCGCGATCGACTGGCTGCTCGCCGCCGGCCGCGTCGACGACGCGCTGCGCGCCGTGTCGGCGCTCGGCCGCTTCTGGCGCGCGCACGCGCACATCCGCGAGGCGCGCGCGTGGCTCGCCGCCGGCCTCGAGGCGGACGCGGACGTCGAGCCGCTGACCCGCGCCAAGGCGCTGTGGACGGCCGGCAGGCAGGCGTCCGCACAGGGCGACTACGCGACAGCCGAACCCTTGGTCCAGGAGGCACTCGAGCTCTTCCGCGCCACCGGCGCACAACGCGACGTCGTGTTCGCGCTCGCCGAGCTCTGCACGCTCGCGAGCCAGCGCGAGGACCTCGACGAGGCCGAGCGGACGGCGCGTGAGGCCGTCGAGATCGCCCGCACGCTGGGTGACCCGCGGGCGATCTCAGCGGCGCTGACCAGCCTGGCCGGCGTCGCGCAGGACCAAAGCGACTACGAGCACGTGCGCTCGCTCTTCGGGGAAAGCCTGGCGCTGCGACGCACGTTGGACGATCCGCTCCTGGTAGCGAGCACCGCCTACAACCTCGGCCTGGCGGCGCTCCTGGCCGAGGATCTCGAGACCGCCGCGACGGCGCTCGAGGAGTCGCTGACGCTCGCGCGCGAGCTCGGAGAATCCATCTACACGGCCGGCTCCGCCTGCGCTCTCGGAGAGATCGCGCTCGCGCGCGGGGAGGCCGCCACGGCGTTCGAGCTGCTCTCCGAGAGCCTGGCGCTCTACACGGCGCTCGGGCACGACCGCGTGCGCGCCGAGTGCCTGTACGGGATCGGCGGCGTCGCCGCCTCGGAAGGCCTGCTCACCGAGGCGGCGCAGCTCTGGGGCTGTGCCGACGCGATCCGCGAGGGTCTCGGGTTCGCGCTCGTCGGCGAGGAGCGCCAGATCCTCGAGCGCTTTCAGGACGTCGTGCTCGACGGCCTCGGTCAGGGTGCGGCGGCGGCCGCACGCCGGGCCGGCCGCGCGGCGGCCGTCGACGAGCTCGTGACCGCGGTGGCCGGGCGCCTTGGAGCGCCGGCGAGGGTGGAGTAGAGTCGGCACCCGTACTGCGACCGGAGGTGAAGGCGAGATGGGCGATGACCTGGACAGTCTCGACACCAACGGCACCGAGGCGCCCGGTGCATATCTCGGATCCGCGCTTCACTTCGAGGACGCCGTCCTGAGCGCGATCATGCGGTTCTACAAGGACAATCCCGACAAGTACACGTCAGGTGCCAAGCAATCTTTCGACATTCTGCGGGCAGAGGTTCACGCCGAAGTCGTGAACCCGCCCCGGGTGACCGACTACAAGGTCGTCGTCGGGCCGAAGCGGTAGAGCCTACGAGGCAACGAGCGCCCGCGCGAAGTCGCGCGCATCGAACGGGCGGAGGTCGTCGAGCCCTTCGCCGATCCCGACGAGCTTGACGGGCAGGCCGAGCTCGTAGGCGATCGCGACGGCGACCCCGCCCTTCGCGCTGCCGTCCAGCTTCGTCAAGGCGACGCCCGTGACCCCGGCCGCCTCGCCGAACAGGCGGGCCTGCTGGAGCCCGTTCTGGCCGGTGGTCGCGTCGATCACGAGCAGCGTCTCGTGCGGCGCTCCGTCCAGACGGGACTCGATCAC
>DATBMD010000110.1:0-4682 GCA_036555085.1 Gaiellaceae bacterium | reverse complement strand
TGCGCCGCTGGGTGGGCCACCTTCTCTCCGCGGGAGCACTGGCCGAGGCCGAGACCGAGGACGGGTTCCGCATCGTCGTCGCAGAGCCGCGCGCCGAGCCGCCTGCGATCCGTCCGCCGGGGAGCGGGCCGGCCGACTCGGAGCTCGTCGATCGGCTGCGCTTCTGGCGGCTGCAGCGCGCCCGCGACGACGGCGTGCCCGCGTACGTCGTCCTCCACGACGCCACGATCGTCGAGCTGGCGTCCGTGCAGCCGCGGTCGCTGAGCGAGCTCGGCGCGGTCAAAGGCTTCGGCCCGGTCAAGGTCGAGCGCTACGGCGAGGACGTGCTCGCTGTCGTGGAGGGCGCTACCGGCTAGTGGACGTGGCCGTGAACTCGTTCGTGGCTGGCGGGCCGCAAACCGAGCAGGGCTAGGACGCAGGGAGCCCCGATCCTGGAACGTATCGGGGCGACCGAGGACGACGGCCTGCGACGCGTTTGCGGCGCGGCAGGCACACAACCGCGTTTGCGGCCGCGTCCACTACAATCGGCGGGCTGTGCGGCTTCGTCGGAGGAAGGAGGCGCCGCCGAGGCGGCGCCGGATTCGCAAGCTGCGCCTGCTGGCTCTACTCACGGTCCTGACCGTGCTCGCGGGCGTCGCGTTCAGCTTCGGTCTCGTTCGCGCGGTCGCGACCGAGATCCCGAAGCTCGACCCCGCAAGGCAGCGCACGGCCGACGACGTCGACAGCGTCATCTACGCCTCCAACGGGCGCTCCGTGCTCGCCGTCCTGCGAGGCGCCGAGAGCCGGGTGATCGTCGACTCGATCGACGACATCTCGCCGCTGATGCGGCAGGCGATCGTCGCCGTCGAGGACAAGCGCTTCTACGAGCACGACGGCGTCGACCTGCGCGGGATCGCCCGCGCGCTCTGGGAGGACGTGCGCAGCGGCGAGGTCGTCGAGGGCGGCTCGACGATCACGCAGCAGTTCGTCAAGAACGCGTACATCCGCAACGAGCAGTCGATCGGCCGGAAGGTGCGCGAGGCCGCGCTCGCGTGGCAGCTCGAGCAGCGCTGGTCGAAGAACCGGATCCTGACCGCGTACCTGAACACGATCTACTTCGGCAACGGCGCCTACGGGATCCAGCAGGCGGCCAAGACCTACTTCCGCAAGGGCGCGTCGAAGCTCCGGCTCCACGAGGCTGCGCTGCTCGCGGGCATCCCGGCCAACCCGGCACGCTACGACCCGATCGTCCACCCGCGCGCGGCCCGAGCGCGCCGCCACTTCGTGCTGACCCGGATGCTCGAGCAGGGCAAGCTCGTCCGCGCTGACGTCCGCCGCGCCGACGCCAAGCCGCTGCCGCAGCCCGACGCCGTGCGGCTGCCGGGAACGCAGGGGCCGGCGCCGTACTTCACGAACTTCGTCGTCGACCAGCTCGTCGACCGCTACGGCGCCGGCCGCGTGTTCGGCGGCGGCCTGCACGTGACGACGACCATCGACCTGAAGCTCCAGGAGCTGGCGCGCGCGGCGATCGAGAAGGTCCTCCCGAGCCCCGACGGGCCGGCCGCCGCGCTGGTCGCGATCGACCCGCGCAACGGCGCCGTGCGGGCAATGTTCGGCGGCGCGAGCTTCCGCAGGAGCCAGTTCAACCTCGCGACGCAGGCGGAGCGGCAGCCGGGCTCGTCCTTCAAGCCGATCGTCCTCGCGACGGCGCTGCGCGCCGGCATCTCGCCCTCGACCATGTTCGACTCCAGGCCGGTGCAGATCGACGCCGGCGACCGGATCTGGTCGGTCAAGAACTACGAGAGCGCCTATCTCGGCCGCGTCGACCTCGCCCGGGCGATGGTCAGCTCCGACAACTCGGTCTACGCGCAGCTGACGCAGGTGGTGACGCCGAAGAAGATCGTCCAGACCGCCGAGGCGCTCGGGATCAAGAGCCCCCTCGACCCGTACTTCTCGATCGGGCTCGGCGCCGTCGCCGTCAACCCGCTCGACATGACGCGGGCGTACGCGACGGTCGCGAACGACGGCGTGCGTATCGACGGGGCGCTGTTCGGCGACCAGGCGCGCGTGGTCGACCAGGTCGAATGGGTCAAGAACGGGCGCGTCCGCGAGAACAGCCCGGTCGGTCACGCGGCGCTCACCGAGGGCGAGGCCCGGACTCTGACCTCGATCCTCGAGGACGTCGTCCAGCGGGGCACCGGCGTCAGGGCCTCGCTGCCCGGGCGCGCCGTGGCCGGGAAGACGGGGACCACGGACGCGTACGGCGACGCCTGGTTCGTCGGCTACACGCCGCAGCTCGTCGTCGCGGTCTGGGTCGGCTACCCGAACGAGCTGCGGCCGATGCTGACCGAGTACGACGGCGACCCGGTAGCCGGGGGCACGCTGCCCGCGGAGATCTGGAAGGAGTTCACGGGGCGTGCGCTGGACAAGCTCGGCGAGGAGCCGGAGAGCTTCGCGGGCGCGCCGTATCTTCCTGCTTACGACCAGCGCGTCGTCTGGCGCGGCGGCGGCTACAAGCTCGACAACGGGATCTGCCCCGGGACGCGGGTCTTCTCCTACTTCGCCGGTCGGGCGCCGATGAAGGCTGCCGACTGCAAGCCCAACGAGGTGTCCGTCCCGCGGGTCGTCGGCCAGAACGTCGACGCGGCGAGGGCGAGCCTGGCCGCGACCCCGCTCGACGTGTCGCTCGTCTTCAAGCCGGCGGCCCCGTCGAGCCGCCCCGGGCTAGTGGTCGCCCAGCAGCCGCGCGCCGGCGGCTTCCTCTCCGCGTACGACACCGTCCGGCTGACGGTCACGAAGGCTCGCTACGGCCTCGTCCCCAACCTCGTCGGCTCCCGCGTGGACGACGCCCGCGACCAGCTGCGAAGCCGCAAGCTGCGGGCGAAGATCACCTACGGCGCCGGGCCTCCCGGCACCGTCGTCAGTCAGACGCCGCAGGCGGGCGTGGCCGCGGACCCGGCACTCGCGATCAGCCTCGTCGTCGCGCCGTCGTCCGCGACCGCGAGCGTGACGGCAGCGGGCGGCTGACGTACGGCGAGCCGGCGAGCGCGTAGCGCCACGGCAGGTCGGCGGCGCGCGTGATGCCGATGCGCGGTGCCTGCGCGACCTCGACGGGGCCCGGCGCCGACCGGAGGGCGAACGGCGCCGCGTCGAGCGCCAGGCGGTCGTGTCGGCCGGTGACGCCCAGCGCCTCCGTGAGCCGCCCCGGCCCCGCGCACAGGAGCAGGTCGCCGTCCACCTGCCGGCGAGCCCGCATCTCGCGGATGCCGTGCGCGGGCTCGAGCGCCCGCAGGAGCACGGCGGCCCCGACCCCCGGCTCGCAGCAGACGACGTTGAGGCACCAGTGGATCCCGTACGACCGGTACACGTACGCGTGTCCGGGCGGGCCGAACATGGCCGCGTTGCGCGCGGTCGGCCCCCGGAAGGAGTGGCTCGCCGGGTCGTCCGGCGCGTAGGCCTCGACCTCCACGACGACCCCGCCGACGCCGTCGACGAGCAGCGTCGCGCCGATCAGATCCGGCGCGACCTCGTGGACGCTGCGGGCGAAGAAGGCGCGGGCCAGCGGTGCGCCCCGGCTTCCGGCGGGCGTAGGGGCCGGACCTGTCCGGCCCGCTAGTGCGGCCAATAGACAGAGTCGTTGGCGATCGAGAACCGGTGCATCATCACGAGATGCCGCACTAGAACAGCTGCTCGGGATCTTCCGGTCTCGCGGTTGCCTCCAGGAGGCGCCGGGCCCGGCGGCCGAGGTCGCCGAGGTCGACCCGCCCCTCCTCGGCTGCCGCGGCGAGCCGCTCGGCGAGATCGAGCGCCTCGTCGAGCAGCGGCCGGCCCCCGCTCGCGTCCTGCCCCAGCTCGTGCAGGATCGTCCGCTCCGTCCGCGAGGCGACCAGCGGCTCGACGATCCCCTCGACCCAGACGCGGGTCCGGCGGCCGTCGCCGCGCTCGTCGCCACGCAGCGGCTCGAGCGCGTAGATCCGGTCCGCGCGCGCGTACTTGCCGAAGCCGAGGAAGACCATCCGTGTGCTGTCCATCTGCTCCGGACAGTATCCGCGATGGGCGCGGGCCCGTCGGCCCGCGCCCTCGCGCGATCATGCCTCCGCGCCGGCCGGGGCCGTGCGCGGCGCGCGGTCCCGTCCCCTGACGATTACCGCCGCCGCGATCGCCGCCCCGGCGACGAACGCGGCGCCGCCGATCAGCGCCAGCTGGAAGCCCTCGGTGATCGCGACCGCCTGGCCGGTCGCGGGCGTGTCGCCGAGGACCGACTCCGTCCGCTCGAGCGCGAGCGTGGAGAGCACCGCCACCCCGAGCGCCGCGCCGATCTGCTGGGTCGTGTTCGCGATCCCCGACGCGAGCCCGGCGTCCCGCTCCGGCACCCCCTCGAGCGACCCGATCGAGATCGCGACGAACGCCGAGCCGAGACCGAGGCCCGTGACGAGGAAGGCGGGCAGCAGGTCGGTCGCGTAGGCGCCGTCGGCCGGGATGTCGGTCAGCAGGTAGATCCCCGCCGCGGTGAGGACAAGCCCGGCGACGAGCGGCGCCTTCGCCCCGACCCGCGTGACGATGTGCGAGCCGACGAGCGAGGACGTGAAGGCGGTCAGGGAGAGCGCGAGCCAGGCGAGGCCGGCCTGGAGCGGCGAGAACCCGAGCACCTGCTGCAGGTAGAGCGTGACGACGAAGAACATCCCGTAGATCCCGCTCGAGAA
>DATBMD010000101.1:0-7507 GCA_036555085.1 Gaiellaceae bacterium | reverse complement strand
TCAGATCAGCCCGCCCGGGTAGCGCCACGGGCCGGGCTCGAGCCGGATGCCGCGCTTGCGGCAGAACTCGCGCACCGAGTCGAGCACGACGCCGCCGCCACCGTGCAGGCGACGCTCGAGCAGGTCGACGACGGCGACGCCGGCCGGCGGCGCGCCGCCGCCGTACTCCAGGGTCAGCGCGACCGTCCCGGCCTCGACCCCGTCCGCCGCGGCGAGCCGGGTGACGAACTCGACCGTCGCCTCGTCCCCGGCCGTCAGCGTGAAGCCCGCGCGGTCGCCCGGGAGCGGCGCGACCTCGTGCCCGCGTGCGGCCAGGAGCTCGGCGAGGTCGGCGACCAGCCGGCGGCCGAGCTCGGACTGCTGCGTCCGCGAGAGGCTCCGGCGCGCCTCGCCGGCGACCTTCGCCGGCACGCCGATCGCCAGCTTCCCCGCGTGGATGTCCGAGACGACGTACGAGCTCGACGCGACGATCGCGCCCTCGCCGACGCGGCAGCCGGCGTAGACGACCGTGCCCATCCCGACCTGGGCGCGGTCCTCGAGGACGACCGGGGCGAACCGGTTCTCGTAGCCCTCCAGCACGGAGTGGCCGACGTTGTGGGTGACGATCATCGAGCGCATCGTCAGGAAGACCTCGCGGCCGAGCAGCACCGGCCGGCAGACGTTGACGAACGCCTCGTCGCCGATGAACGCCAGGTCGCCGACCGTCAGCACCGCCCAGGGGTCGCGGTGGCCGCCGCCGCCGATCCGGATCGAGCGGCCGGCCCAGACGCCGTCGCCGACGAACGCGCGGCGGCAGCGGAGCTCGAGGTTCGCGCCGAACTGGGTCAGCGTTCCCAGCGCGGCGGCCTCCTCGCACTCGATCGTGCCGCCCGGGCCGATCGAGACCCCGTCGCCCAGCACGATCCTCGGCGCGACGACCAGCACGCCCTCGCCGAGCACGATCCCTTCGCCGATCCGCGCGCCGTGCTTCCGGTAGGCGGCCAGCTTCTCGTCCGCGGGGAGCGCCCGGAATGAGCCGGGATCGGCGCGGAGCGAGGCGAGGAAGGCCGGGTCGAGCGCCCCGACGCCGTCGTCCTCGTGGAACGAGGCCGGGAGCGTCACGCCCCGGGTCGAGACGCCGGCGAGCGCGGCCTGCGGCGCGTCGGAGCCGGCCGGGGCGAGCAGCGCCTCGACGTCCTTCTCCGTCACGAACCCCTTCTTCTCGATCGTGTCCAGGTCGATGCCGTGCAGCGCCGCCAGCTCGACCGCCTTCCTCGTCGCCTTCCGCTGCGTCGGCCCCGCCGCCGCGGCGTCGGCCGCCGGCGCCCGGTCGCGGCCCGCGAGCGCGCGCTCGAGCTCCTCGTCGCTCTGGGCGACGACCGCGATCCGCTTCCCCAGCTCGACCTCGGCGCCCTCCTCGTAGAGCCGGACGAGCGTTCCGTCCCCGGGCGCCTCGATCTCGAGCGACGCTTTCGTCGTCTCGACGACGCAGACCGGCTGGTGCTTGCGCACCGGCGCGCGGTCGTCGACGAGCCACTCGGACAGGAGCGCGAACTCGGTGTTGGCGTCCTCGCGGGTGAGGATGATCTCGAGCAGCGGCGCCTAGCTCCTGACGCCGGCGAGCGACGTGACCGCGTCGACGACGTCCGCGACGCCCGGCAGCGCGACGTCCTCCAGCTCGCGGGAGGCGGGGATGATGCCGTCGGCCGCCGCGACCCGCCGGATCGGGCGGCGCAGGTCGTCCCAGGCGAGCTCCTGCACGCGGGCCGCGACCTCGGCGCCGACGCCGCCGGTCAGGCCGCCCTCCTCGGCGGT
Source organism: Gaiellaceae bacterium (assembly GCA_036555085.1). Classification (GTDB taxonomy): domain Bacteria; phylum Actinomycetota; class Thermoleophilia; order Gaiellales; family Gaiellaceae; genus Gaiella. Next base: position 5,713 of record DATBMD010000101.1, on the reverse strand, counting down.
GACGAGGGCGCCCGTGCGGGCGACCGACTCGAGCACCGGGTCGAGCTCGAGCGGGTGCAGCTGCGACAGCGCCACGACCTCCGTGAACAGCTCGTGCTCGAGGATCAGCTCCGTGGCGGCGTCGAGCACGATCGGGAGCATGCCGCCGTAGGTGACGATCGTCGCCGCGGCCTCGCCGAAGTCGTTGCCCGAGAACGTGAGCGCCGGGTACGGGCCCTCGGTCTCGAGGCACCGCAGCTCGTCGACGTAGCCGTCGACGGGACGGCGGTTGGGCCGGCCGTACATCAGCTTGTTCTCGATCAGGAAGACCGGGTGATCGTCCTCGACGGCGTCGTCCAGCAGGCCGCCCAGGTCGTGGCACTCGCTCGCGGCGACGACGTGGATGCCCGGCACGCCGAGCAGCAGCTTTTCGAGCGACTGGCTGTGGGTCGGCCCGTAGCCGCGCCGGCCGCCCATCGGCGTCCGGACGACGAGGGGGACGGTCACCTGCTCGTCGAACATCTCGCGGAACTTCGAGACGCCGTTGACGATCTGGTCGAAGCCCAGCGCGATGAAGTCGCCGAACATGATCTCGAGGATCGGGCGCCGGCCGCGCAGTGCCATCCCCGCCGCGACGCCGATCAGGGACGCCTCGCTGATCGGGGTCGTCAGCACGCGCTCCGGCCAGCGATCGGAGAGCCCCTGCGTGACCTTGAAGGCGCCGCCGTACGGGTCGAGGACGTCCTCGCCCAGCAGGAACACGTCCTCGCGCCGCTCGAACAGCTCGTGGAGGGCTTCGTTGAGGACGAGCACGCAGCGCTTCGGCGCCGGCATCAGACCAGCTCCGTCGTCGCGGCGGGGGCGCGCTCAGCGGCCTCGACGACCTCCGCCAGGCGCCGCTCGCATGCGTCCTCCAGCTCGCGGCGGCGCTCGTCGTCGAGCCGGGCGCCGGCGACGGCGAGCGGGTCGTGCGCGCGCCGGCTCTCGATCTCGGCCGGGTCGCGGAAGTCGTCGCCCTTCGAGTGCGGGCTGAAGCGGTAGGTGTGGAGGACGAGGAAGAACGGCTCGCCGCTCGAGCGGACCCGGTCGACCGCGCGCCCTGCCGCCGCGTCGATCTCCGTCACGTCGGTCGTGTCCAGCTCGTCGGTCGCGATCCCGAACGCCGCCGCGCGCTCCGGGATGGTGCCGGAGACCGCCAGCTGCCGCGGCGTCGTCTGCGCGTAGTGGTTGTTCTCGAGCACGAACAGCATCGGCAGCCGCCAGAGCGAGGCCATGTTGAGGCACTCGTAGACGGCGCCCTGGCCGAGCGTGCCGTCGCCGAGGAAGACGGTCGTGACCGCGCCGCTGCCCTTCTGCTTCTCGGCGAGGGCGATCCCGGTCGACACGGGGACGATGCTCCCCTGGACGCCGTTCGAGTAGAAGTTCCCGTTGCAGAGGTGCTGGCTGCCCCCCTTGCCGCCGCAGGTGCCGTCCGGCTTGCCCATCACCTCGCAGAGCAGGCCGTAGAGGTCGCCGGTGAAGGCGATGTAGTGGCCGTGGCAGCGGTGGTTCGAGAAGACGACGTCGCGCTCCGGGTCGAGGTGGCCGATCACGCCCACCGCGTCGGCCTCCTGCCCGATGTAGGTGTGGGTTGTGCCCACGAGCTTGCCCTGCGAGAACATCTCGAGGAGCGTCTCCTCGAAGCGCCGGATCGTGAACATCTGCCCGTACTGGTGCTCGAGCGTCGTCATCCCGGGGATTGTTCCTGCTCGCTCGGCGGTGGCGTGCGGCTCAGAGGTAGCCGAGGTCGGCGAGTCGCGCCGCGACGGTGGCCTCTTCTTCGTCTGTCAGCTCGGTGCGATCGGCGCTCTCGAGCTCGAGGTAGAGCGCGTCGCGGAGGTCGGGCGGCACGTCGCCCGGCCTGCTCGTGCGCTCGCGCGGGTCGACGTCGAGCCGGTACGCCTCCTCGCGGCCGGTGTCGACGTCGTGGATCAGCTTCCACGGCGGCAGCCTGACCGCGAGCTGCGACAGCGCCCCCATGTCCGTGCCGGCGATCACGCAGAGCCGGTCGCCCTCCTCGCGCCCGTCGGCGAGCGGCAGCAGCGACGCGCCGTCGATGTCCTCGACGGTCGCGCCGGCGAGCTCGAGCAGCGTCGGCATCAGGTCGACCGACCGCACCTGCGAGCGCACGACCGCTGGCTCGAGCCGCCCCGGGGCGGAGAGGATCAGCGGGAGCTGCAGGATCTCGTCGTACAGCGTCGCGCCGTGCATGTGGTAGGTGCCCTTCACGTCGCGCTTGTCCGCGAACCGCTCGCCCCAGGACTCGCCGTGATCGCTCGTGAAGGCCAGCGCGGTCCGCTCGCGGAGCCCCAGCGTCTCGAGCTCCTCGAGGAACGACGCCAGCAGCACCTCCGACTGGCGCTCGACCGCCTGCGCGTAGGCCTCGCGCAGCTGCAGCAGCCCCTCGGCGCTCCCCGACTGGATCCCCTCGATGATCTGCTCCTTCGCCGCCAGCCACTCCCGGCGCTCGGAGTGGAGGACGTCGTAGGGCATGTGCGTCGCCCAGCTGTGCACGTAGAGCAGGAACGGGCGCTCGCGGTGCTCCCGCAGCCACGCGATCACGGCGTCGAGCGTCTCGGTCGTGCCTGCGACGTTCGCGTCCGCCCAGCCTTTGAAGAGGTAGCTCTCGTCGAAGACGAAGCTCGCGACGTCGTATCCCTGGTCGGCGGCGAGCGCGAACAGGGTCGGCACGCGCGGGTCTAGTGGGGCGTCCCAGTGGAGGACGCCGTGGTGGTGCGGGTAGAGGCCGGTCACGAGCGAGGTCGTCGAGGGGCACGTCCACGAGGCGACGCTGATCGCCTGGTCGAAGCGCATGCCGCCGGCCGCGAGCTCGTCGATCGTGCTCGTGTTGACGTAGCGGGCGCCGTAGCAGCCGACGTAGTCCGTCCGGAGGGCGTCGGAGACGTAGACGATCAGGTTCATCGGGCGCGGATCTTAGCGTGGGTGGCCGCGCGCTCCCCGTCGCTCAGGCGGGGGCGAGGGCGGCCGCGAGGCTCCGCCCGCGCATGCCGTCCGGCCGCTCCAGGCCGAGCAGGTCGAGCACGGTCGGGGCGATGTCGAGCAGGTGGGCATCGGTGCGCCCGCGGGCGCCGATGCCGGGCCCGGCGGCGATGTAGAGGCCATCCTGGGCGTGGTTCGCGTCGTCGGGGCCGGTGTCGTTCTCGAAGGTGTGGATCCCCTCGTCACCCCCGATCGTCCCGACCGAGCGCCAGAGCAGGTCGCCGAAGATGACGATCAGGTCGGGTGCGACCCCGTTCACCTCCGGATAGACCTCCTCGGGCTTGTAGACGCTCGTGCCCAGCGGCCGGCCCTGGTCGTCGGGGATCGCGGCGAGCCGGCGCGCCATGTCGTCCCGCACCTGCTCGTACGCGTCCGCCGGCACGACGCCCTCCGGCTCGCGCCCCTGGACGTTCAGGAAGACGCGGGCGTAGTAGCCGCCCTCGCCCCAGGCGGTCGTCCGCGACCAGTCGATGCCGGCGTCCCGGGGCGAGCAGACGCCGTCCGGCTCGGCCAGCGTGTGCAGCAGGCCCTCGCGGCGCAGCCACTCGTTGACGCGGATGCCGCCGTCGAGCCGCTTGGCGCCGTGGTCGGACACGACCAGCACGACGGTGTCGTCGTCCGCGTGCCGGAGGAGGCCCTCGATCAGCCCGTCGACGTGCCGGTGGTAGTCGAGGATCGCGTCCGCGTAGGGGTTGCCCGGCTCGTGGCTCCGGTGCTCGGCGTCCATGTACTTCCAGAAGCCGTGGTGCATCCGGTCCGGGCCCATCTCGACCATCGCGAAGAGCTGCCACGGGCGCGTCGAGAGCAGGTGGTCGGCCAGCGCGAAGCGCTTGTCCGTCATCTCGTACACCTGGCGCAGCAGGTCGTCCTTGTCGTCCGTCCGGAAGTTCGTGCAGTCGAACAGGTACTCGCCGACGACCTCCTCCACCTCGCGCTTCAGCCCCGGCGGGTAGGTGAACCGGCTCTCGGTCGACGGCGTCAGGAAGCAGCTCACCATGACGCCGTTGAGCGGTCGCGGCGGGAACGTCCCGGGCACCCCGAGCACGATCGAGGGGGCGCCGGCGCGGGTGAGGAGATCCCACAGGCGCGGGGCCGTGATCGCGGTGGCATTCGCCACGAAGGCGCCCTCGTACGTGTGGTCGGCCCGGTTGCGGAAGCCGTAGACCCCCAGGTCGCCGGGCGTGAGGCTCGCCATCATGCACGACCAGGCGGGAACGGTGATCGGCGGGATCACCGACGTCAGCCTGCCGTAGGCGCCGCGATCCATCAGCCCCGCCAGCGTGGGCAGCTCGTCGCGCCAGCGTTCGAGGACGAGCGAGGGCTCGGCGCAGTCCAGCCCGACGATCATCACCTTCCGCTCGCCCACGTCCAGCACCGTACCGCCTCGGGAAGCCCGCTCGCGCGGAATCGCCTGATCACGCGCCGATACACTACGGCCCCGCTGCAGGGGTTCCCGAGTGGCCAAAGGGGGCGGGCTGTAAACCCGCTGGCTCAGCCTTCAGAGGTTCGAATCCTCTCCCCTGCACTCGGTCGACGCGCGAGCGGCCCCGCTCGCCGCCGGCCGTTCCGGTCTCGATGACGCTCACTCGAATCGCACTCGGCGCCGTGGGGGGCGCGGCGCTGCTGGGCCTGGCCGCGCTCGCGCTCGGCCCCGTGCTCCCGGGCGATGCTCGCGACGGGGGCGAGATCGAGCCCGTCAGGCCGGCGCTGGTCCTCTCGACCCCCGACGGGCTCGCGATCCGGTTGCCGGGATCGGCGGAGCCGCTCGCGGTGCCCGGGAGCATGCCGGGCGACACCGCGCCGGCGCTCTCGCCCGACGGCCGGCAGCTCGCGCTCTCGCGGGGACGGCTCGGCCGGGGAGAGATCGTGGTGCTCGACCTCTGGACGTCGGCGACCCGGCGCCTGACGACGAACCCCCGCGCGGTGGACACGTCCCCCGCCTGGTCGCCGGACGGGCGGCGGATCGCCTGGGCGAGCGGCGCGCCCGGCGCCTTCGATCTCTTCGCGATGGACGCCGACGGCCGGCACAAGCGGCGGGTGGTCGTCGGCCCGGGGAACGACGTCGACCCCACCTGGCGGCCCGACGGCCGCGCGATTGCGTTCGCCTCCGACCGCGAAGCCGCGAGCTACGACCTCTGGAGCGTCCCTGCCGCCGGCGGCGCGGCCGCACCGCTGCTGCAGGCGCCGGGGGACCAGCGCGGGCCGGTCTGGTCGCCGGGCGGCGGGCGAATCGCCTTCAGCGGCGAGACGCGCGGCAACGTGGACGTGTGGGTCGTGCCGACCGGTGCGGCCGTGCCGCGGCGCGTGACCGCCGGCCGGGCATTCGACGGCCGGCCCGCCTGGTCGCCGGACGGCCAGGGGCTCGCCTTCGTCAGCGACCGCCGCGGCGCTGCGGCGGTGTGGACGGTGGCGCCCGACGGCTCGGAGCCGAGAGAGCTCGTCCCGGCCACGCTCGGCGCCGCGGTCGACTGGGGGCTCGCTCTGCCGGGGCCGAGACCGCTGCCGACGGAGCGCCTCCCCGACCTCGACCAGCGCGCGCCCTCGGGCCTGCTGATCACGCGCTCGCGCGGCCGCGTCCGGCTCGGGTTCGCCTCGGCCGTCGACAACGTCGGCACGGGCCCCGTCCACGTCAAGGGGATTCGGTCGCCGCCGGAGCGCCTGATGCGGGCCGACCAGCTGGTCGAGCTCTCCTCCG
>DATBMD010000006.1:0-3607 GCA_036555085.1 Gaiellaceae bacterium | reverse complement strand
GAGCGCATCGCCAAGCACGCGATCGACTTCTGGCTCTCGACCGAGGACCTGCCGCGCCCGGAGAACCGGGTCACGGTCGACCGCGAGGGGAAGCTGACGCTCAGCTACACGCCGACGAACGACGTGCCGAAGCAGCATCTCCTGGCAAAGCTGAAGTCGATCCTCGGCAAGCTGGACATGAACGCGGACCACCTGATCCACCGCTTCGCGTACATGAAGAACGAGATCCCGGTCGCGGGCGTGGCGCACCAGGCGGGCACGTGCCGGTTCGGCTCGGACCCGGCCACCTCCGCGCTGGACGTCGACTGCAAGGCGCACGAGCTCGACAACCTCTACGTCGTCGACACGAGCTTCTTCCCGTCGATCGGCGCCGTGAACCCGGCGCTGACCGCGATGGCGAACGCTCTCCGCGTCGGCGACCGCATCGTCGACCGGCTCCGCTGACGTCCGGCATGACCGGGCCCTCGGGCGCGCAGCACGAGCTCGCGGCCGGCGATCTGCGGGCGGTCGTCGTGGAGGTCGGCGGCGGGCTGCGCTCGCTCTCCGCGGGCGGCCGGGAGCTGCTCGACGGCTACGGCCCCGACGAGATGTGCAGCTCGGGACGTGGCCAGGTGCTGATCCCCTGGCCGAACCGGATCGAGGACGGCTCGTACGAGTGGGACGGGCACCAGCACCAGCTCCCGCTGAGCGAGGTCGAGAACGGAAACGCGATCCACGGCCTGGTGCGCTGGGCCCCCTGGACAGTGCGCGAGCGCGATCCGGGCAGGGTCGTGCTCGGCTACCTGCTCCACCCGCAGCCGGGCTACCCGTTCGCGCTCGCCCTCGAGCTCGAGTACGCGCTCTCGGAGCAGGGGCTGACCGTGCGGACGACGGCGACCAACGCGGGCGCGCAGGCGTGCCCGTACGGCGCCGGCTTCCATCCGTACTTCACGCTCGGGACACCGACCGTCGACACGGTCCTGCTGCGAGTGTCGGCGCGGAGCGTCGCCGCCGGGGGCACGCGCGGCCTGCCCGGGCCGGTCGGGCCGGTCGACGGTACCGAGCTCGACTTCCGCACGCCCAGGCCGATCGGGCCGACGCAGCTCGACCACACGTTCAGCGACCTCGAGCGGGACGCCGACGGCATCGCGCGGGTCGAGCTCAGCGAGCCGGCCGGCGGGGCCGGGGTCACGGTGTGGGCGGACGAGCGCCATTCGTTCTTCCAGCTGTTCACCGGCGACCCGCTGCCGGACGTAAACCGGCGCAGCATCGCCGTCGAGCCGATGACGTGCCCGGCGAACGCGTTCCGTACCGGCGAAGCGCTCGTTCGGCTCGAGCCCGGCGACTCGTTCACGAGCGTCTGGGGCGCTTGGAGTTAGCGACTGCGACTTTGTCCACAGAGAGAGCGTCAGCTATCGCGGCCGACGGGAAGTGAAACGCTGGCTCAGCGAGCGTTTCGCCGATGAGGACAGGCTCGTCATTTCGAGAATCGACCTCATTCGCACGGCGAATGGTGGAAACCGAGCTTCCCGCCGGCTCATTGCGGGTGCAACGATCGACTACTCGCGACGAACGAGCATCGCGCTGCGAGAGCTCGGGTACGAACGAGGCATCGTGCCGAGAAACGCAACCAAGGTGGCGCTCGCGGCTGGATCGATCCCTCGCATTGATCAGTTCGCCAACGCCGGAAATGACGTGGCTTGTGTGCCCGTGGCGGCGCCATGACTACAGCTCGACAGCTCTCTGCGGCCCTCTGAGTCTATGCCGTGCCGTTCCGGCATCGCCTTGGCGCCACGAGCGCAAACGTAGCCTGCGCGATCAGGCGACCGACGGCTCGGCGGCAGGCTCGGGAGGCGCCGCGGATTGCTCGCCCTCCCGCTCCTTCTCGCGGGCGGACGAGATCACGACCGCGCCGAGGAGCGCGAGGCCGAGCGCGCCGACGGCGACGACCGCGTGCCACGCGGGGTCCTTGTCGAGCGTCTCCTGCAGGACGAGCGCGCCGAGCATGACGCTCACCACCGGGTTCGCCACCGACACGGTCGCGACGGACGGGACGAGCCGGCCCGTCGAGAGCGAGAGCTGCTGGAAGAGGAAGCCGACGATCCCGGCGATTGCCCAGACCCAGAACTCCCAGCCCGAGAGCACGCCGCCGACCCCGTCCGTGTGCAGGCCCTCGACGACGGGCTTCATCAGCGTCGCCGAGAGGCCGTAGAGCATGCCGGCGACCGTGCCGAGGACGGCCGCCCGCATGGAGAGGCTGCCGCGGTTCGCGAACAAGAGCAGCGCCACGCACCCGAGGGTGATCACGAGGATCGAAGCGGCCCAGTCGGAGCCCGGCGCGTTGTCGACGCCCGCGGCCGGGTCGCCGAACGAGGCGAAGAGGGCGAGGCCGACGACGATGATCGCGGCGCCCACCACCTCGCGCCGCCCGACCGTCTGGTGGGTCAGGAAGTAGCCGAGCGGCAGCGCCCAGATGACGGTGGTGACGAGCAGCGGCTGGATGATCGACACCCGCCCGCGGTCGAGCGCCGCGGCCTGGAGCACGATGCCGACGATCTGCGCCGCCAGGCCGAGCAGCCAGACCCACTGGGTGAGCAGCACGAGGAACGACAGCGGGTGCCGGAACGACACCCCCGAGAGGTTGAGCGCGGCCTTCTGCCACAGCGTGGCGGCGGCGGCGAAGCAGACGGCGGCGAGGAGCGCGAGGATCGCCGCCAGGTCGTCCACAGTGGGCGACTATAGAGCGCGGTGGCGACGACGCCGCCGCCCGTGCGGCTACTCGACGACGAGCACGTCGCAGCCGGCGGAGCGCTTGACCTCGGCCGCGACGTCGGTGCCGAACACGCGGCTGAGCAGGCCGTGGTGGTGCGAGCCGAGCACGACCAGGGCCGCCTTGCGGTCGCGGGCCTCGCCGACGATGGCGTCCGACGGCTCGCCCGCCGCCCAGACGTAGTCGGCCGAGACGCCGGCCGCCTCGATCCGGTCGCGCGCCTCCGTCAGCAGCCGCTCGAGCTCGGGCGGCTCGACCAGGGGGATCATCCGCGCCGGGCTGTCGTCGAGCGTGCCGAAGTTCTGGGGCCCCTCCGGGTTCAGCGGCATCTCCGCGACGCTCACGACCACGAGCCGCGCGTGCCGGTCACGGGCTTCCTCGATCGCGCGGTCGAGCGCCCGCTCGGCAGGCTCCTTGCCGTCGTAGCCGACGACGATCGTGCTCATGCGAGGGCGGCGGGCGCGGCCATGTCCGACGCACCCTAGCCGAGCGCTGCCTCCCCGCTCGCCCTAGGATCGCTCACGGTGACATGACCACGCTGGCGATCACGACCGTCGACCTGGCCCGGCTCCAGTTCGCGACCACCTCGCTGTACCACTTCCTGTTCGTCCCGCTGACGCTCGGCCTGGCGCCGCTCGTCGCGATCATGCAGACGCTCTGGCACCGCTCCGGCGACGAGCACTGGTACCGGCTGACGCGCTTCTTCGGCACCCTTCTGCTGATCAACTTCGCGATCGGCGTCGCGACTGGGCTCGTCCAGGAGTTCCAGTTCGGGATGAACTGGTCGACCTACTCGGTGTACGTGGGCGACGTGTTCGGGGCCCCGCTCGCGATCGAGGGCCTCGTCGCCTTCTTCCT
>DATBMD010000292.1:0-32665 GCA_036555085.1 Gaiellaceae bacterium | reverse complement strand
GAGCGCCGGCCCGGGCAGGACTGCGCCTGCCGGATCGGCGAGGAGCGCGCCGAACGGGTGGTTGCCGTTCTCCCGCGCCTGCCGCGCGAGCTCGATCGCGACCCGGAGGTGCGTCTCGTCCGTGGGGTCGAGCAGCATGCGGCGACCCGTAACGCGAGCTCGGCGAAGCGGCCTTGTGACGATCAGTCACAAGGCCGGGCGCCGGGCAGGGGCGGGCTCGTCCGGCTCGTCGAGCCTCCGTCCGGACCGGGGCTTACATCAGCACGAGCCAGGCGAGCCTGGCCGCTCTCGTAGAGGCGCCGCTGAGCACGACCGTGAACGTCCCGGCCGCGGGCTGGACCTCGACGTAGTGGAGCCAGGAGGACGGGCCCGGGCTGTCGATCACCGTGCAGAGGACCTTGGAGGTCGTCGTCAGCGGCACGGACGGGCTGACGGCGATGCTCGTCACCCGGGCCGGGATCGCCGCCAGGCCCGACGAGCTGAACACGGCCTGCCCCTGCACCTCCAGGGCGATCCCCTCACGCGACTGCGCGAGGACGCCGGCGCCCTGCACGCTGCTGCCGTGGACACCCGGCCCTGCCTCGCTGAGCCCGGCCACGCCGGCTCGCAGCCCGCTCGAGCCGGAGACGCCGATGCCGTTCAGCGAGCGTCCTCTGACGCCGACGCCGGCGGCCCTGGCGACGCCGCTGATGCCGCCGCGGCTGCTCTGGACGATCAGCCCGTCGACCGCGCCCGTGGAGTTGATGATCGTCGCCCGCGTGGCCGCGTTGCCGCGCCCGAGCACGACCGGCTGGCCGTTGGCCGCGTCGGCGTCGCGTGCGAGCAGCGAGCCGGCGACCCAGGCGCCGATGCCCGCGAGCGTGCCGCCGAGCAGGCGCCGCCGGCTGCGGGTCGTCGCGTCGGGCCCGTCCACCTCGGTGGTGGTGCTCCCGTGATCCATGGTTCTCCCTTCGACTCGGACCCCGGCCGGCCACGCTACGACGCCGGCCCCCGACCGGTCAAGCGGGCCCGAGGCGTCAGAGGTAGCGGTTGCGCTGGAGCCACTGCATCGCGAAGAAGCCCCACAGCGGCGGCAGGTAGAAGGTGGAGATCCGGTAGAGGAGCACGGCCGCCAGCGCCGCCTCCTCGGTCATGCCGGCGGACGTCAGCCCGATCGTGAGCCCGAACTCGGCGACGCCGATGTTCCCGGGCACCGGGACGAAGCTGCCGAGCAGCGAGACGCTCATGTTGATCACGAGCAGCTCCGCCAGCGAGACGTCGTAGCCGAAGCTGCGGGCGAACAGGCCGAGCGCGATCGCGAACAGCACCTCCGTCGCGAGGCTGCCCAGGACGAGCAGGGCCAGCTTGTTGGAGGCGCGCAGCGCTCGCAGCGCGTCGCGGACGTCCGGCCACCAGCGCCGCACGTTCTCGACGATCGCGCGCCGGGCCCGCCGGACCGCCGCGACCACGACCACGACGAGCAGCACGACGCCCACGAGGATCCAGAGCAGCGTGCGCGAGCCGCCCGACGGGAACGGCAGGTCGATGGCCAGCGAGGACTCCGAGAAGGCGAGCAGCAGCACGAGCAGCACCGCCTGGACGATCGTGCTGGCGAACGAGTCGATCACGCCCGACGAGACCGCGGTCGGCGCCGAGAGGCCCTGCCGCTGGAAGAAGCGGATGTTGACCGCCATGCGCGCGAGGTTGGACGGCAGGGCGACGTTCATGTAGCCCGTCGCGAGCTGCATGCCGTAGACCGGGCCGAAGGGAAGCGCCGCCGGGACCGACCCGAGCGTGGAGACCGCCTGGGTCAGGCGTGGCAGCTGCGCCACCACGAAGGCGACCACGATCCAGCCCCACGACGCGTCCGAGAGCGTGGACCGGAACTCGTCCCAGTCGACGCCGCCGGCGGCGCTGAGGATCGCGTACGAGGCGAGCACGAGCAGCCCGATCTGCACGGCCGACCGCACCGTGACGCGGCGAAGCTGCACCAGCTCCGGCGGCTCGACGCCGATCGCGGCGGCCGCCTGCGTGCGGAACTCGTCGGCGTCGATCCCGGCCGCCCTCAGCCCACGGCGGAGCGTGGGGGTGAACGACGCCGACTGGAGGTACGGGAGGAGCGCCGCCGAGCCGGCGGCCCCGAGCGCGTCCACCGCCGCTCGCAGCGCCCGCTCGCCACCCGCGAGCACGGCCGTCGTCATCAGGAGCTGCGCGCGGTCGGTGGCGAGCTGGTGGTCGTCCGGTGCGACCGTCGCGCCGCCGAAGTCGACGAAACCGACGCCTGCGGCGGTCACGACGACGGTCTCCGCGTCGATCTGCCGGTGAGCGATCCGCAGCTCGCCGAGCAGGGCGAGCGCGCGCCATGCATCGCGCAGGAGCGCGTCGTCGATGCGTTCGGGCGCGAGCGAGGCGAGCGGGGTGGCGTCGCCTCGCAGCACGATCAGCGCGTCGTCGTCCCTCGTGGCGCCCGCCGTCACCACGTCGCGGGTGGCCAGGCCGGCGGTGCGCGCGAGCAGCGTCACGAACGCCTCGTGCTCGGCCGCGGCCAGGCGGCCGACGCCGAGTGGGGTGCTGCCGCCCCGGTACCAGATGCTTCGCCAGAGCTTCGCCACGAGCTGGGTGTCGTACGCGTCGCGGCCGTAGACCTTCACCAGCAGCGGCGCCCCCCCGTCGCCGACGCAGCGCACGTGGAACACGCCGGCGACCTGGCGCTCGGCGTCCTGGAGGCGGTCCGCGTGCACGCCGAGCTGCGCGAGGCCGGCCGCGACGTCGTCCAGCCCGGGCCGTCCCGCCGAGGTGCCCGACGCGAGCCTGATCGCCGCGGCCGCCACGATCGCGATCAGGACGGCCGCCAGCGTGCCGAAGGGCGTGCTACCGCCGACGATCGCCGCGCCGACCGTCCCGAGCAGGACGATCCAGCGGCCGAAGCGGCGGAGCGGGCGCGTCAGATGCGGCGAGACGGTCACGATCACCGCGGTCGCCTCCGCCACACGAACGCTCGGGAACCGCGGCGAGTCGTCGGTGCCGAGGAGCGCTCCGACGAGATCCGGCCACGCGCCGATCGCCAGGCGGGCCGCGACGAGGGCGACCGCCGCGGCGAGCACCAGCGACGCGAGCGCCTGGGCGACCACGGCCAGCCTGCCGCGCACGAGGGCGGCGACCACCAGCACGATCGCCCAGAGCCAGAGCGCGTCCGTGAGGAACTCCCAGACCGGCTCGAGCCAGCCCGGGATGCTCGCGAGCAGCCGCTCGAGGGCGCGCTCGAACGACGAGGGCGGGTAGGCAGCGAGCGCCAGCGCCAGCCCGAGCAGCGCGGGGACCAGCAGCACGAGATCGGTCGCCCGCCGCGCGCGCGGCTGGCCGGGCGGCGCGGCGAAGGCCTTGGGGCCCCGCCGCAACAGGGGCACGGGCTCGTGGACGCCCCGATCGGCTCCGTCGCGTGAGGACGCCGCACGGTCCCCCAGGGTCACCGCACCGAGTGTACGGCGGCCGTCGGCCGGGGAGCGGGAACAGCCGTTACGCTGCCGCGATGCCCGGGGCCGCCGACGGTGTCGAGTACCTGCTCTGGCGGCACACGCTCGCCGACGGCGAGGTGACGACGCTGTACGCGGTGCGGCACCCGCGCCGCTCGACGGGCGTGCGCGCGGTGCACTTCCCCGGCACCGCGCGCCTCGACGTCTGGTGCGCGGCGAACGAGGTCGACGAGGCGATCATCGGCGGGTTCTTCCTTCGCGATCCGTACCGTCCGCTCGGGGATCTCTGGGTTGACGGGCACGAGGTGCCGCACGAGGCGATCGCCCCTCCGTACGCCTCACGGCGCGCCTGCGTGATCGTCGAGGACGGCGAGATCAGGCTGGCCGCGCGCGCGGACGCGCCCGACGCGCCTGCCGGAGACCTGCTGCACGCAGGCCCGCTGCTGGTGCACGAGGGCGCCGCGGCCTTCGACCCGGACGACGACCGCGAGGGGTTCTCGGCCGGCGCGGGGCAGTTCGACTCGGACATCACGGACGGGCGTCACCCGCGGGCCGCGCTCGGCATCTCCGACGACGCCATCGTGGCCGTCGCGTGCGACGGGCGGCGCTCCCGCGTCGACGGCGGGCTCACGATGCCCGAGCTCGCCGACGTCATGCTCGAGCTCGGGGCCCGCAGCGCCATCAACCTCGACGGCGGCGGCTCGACCACGCTCGTCCACCGCCGCCACCTCCTCAACCGTCCCTACTCGACGCAGGACCAGCCGGCCCCGGAGTCGCGGCCGATCGTCAGCGCGCTCGTCCTCGAGCCGCGCGGCTAGCCGTGGCCGCTCGGGCGAGAAGGGGACCGGCGCCCCGGGCCTTCTGCTCGGCCGTCTCGAGCGAGAGCGGCGAGTCGCTCGCGGCCACGGCCAGCCGCATCGACCACTGGGTCCTGGTCGAGTACCGCGGGGCCTGGGCACGCGACCTGCTCGGTCACAGCCTGCTGTCGCCCGAGCTGAAGGCGCACCTGCGGGAGCAGCTCGCCGCGCTCGAGCGGGGGCGGCTCCTGTTCGTGCGGCAGCCCGAGCGCCGCGAGCAAAGCGGGCGCCGTGTGTTCTTCGGCACGTCGACGCCGGGCGCCGAGCGCTTCTACCGGCTGGACGTCGAGCACCAGCAGGACCTGCGCACGTTCGACTTCGTCGCCGCTCTCGCCGGCGACGGCGGCGAAGCGGCCCCGCTCGAGGGCCCGCTGCTCGTCGTGTGCACGCACGGCAAGCGCGATCGTTGCTGCGCCAGGCACGGGCGCCCGCTCTACGACGCGCTCCGGCGCAAGGCGGAGCCCGAGCGCGTCTGGCAGTCGACGCACGTCGGCGGCGACCGTTTCGCCGGCAACGTGGTGGTGCTGCCGCACGGCCTCTACTACGGGCGGGTCGGGCCCGACGACGCCGGTGCGCTCGTCGCGGAGCACGACGCCGGGCGCATCGATCTGGAGCGGTACCGCGGGCGCAGCGCGTACTCGTTCCCCGTGCAGGCGGCCGAGCAGGCGCTTCGCGAGTCCGAAGGGCTGACGGGCATCGGCGATCTGGCGCTCGTCGGCTCGGCCCGGCGCGAGGAGGGGTGGCGCATCCGGTTCCGCACGGCGGACGCGGCTCTTCACGAGGTCGACGTGGAGGCCGCCGCTGCGGACGAGGCCGTCTACCTGACGTGCACGTCAGCCGAGCCCCAGCGCGCCCGCCGGTACGTCGCACGCGCACACCGCGTGCTCGAGAGGCCGAGCCCCTCCACGTGACACAGTGTCATTAGCGTGGGGGAACCCCATGGTTCCCCCACGGGCCCCTCCTTCACCGCAGCGCAGAGAACGGCTCACAGCTGGCCTCCCGGCCGGCAAAGCCGGCCTCCGGCCGCAAGACCGCGGACCCACGGGAGCTCTCCTGCGAACCCTCCCGAGTCACGGCACACGCCGCATCCCTATGTCGACGCACCAAACACGTCATGACAAACGTGTCACCACATCCCGAGTTCTCGCCCCAAGAACAGCTAGGGAGACCATTCGCCGCCGCCGTCCCGCGGTCAGCCGACGATTCGGAGGAACCCTTCGCGGACGAGCCGGCGCGCGAGGACGAGGCGCCCCTCGGGGTCGAGGTCGCCCGGGAGCTCGCCGACCCGGAAGGGATCGTTTGCCGCGAAGCACGCCTCGAGCTCCGGCGAGACGTGCGCGGGGAAGCGAACCTCGCGGCCCTCGAACACGAGCATCAGGCCGCCGTCCCACTCCTCCAGGTCGGCGATCACCGTGTCGCGCCGCTCGAGCGCGGTCGCCTCGTCCAGCCGCTCGAGCGCGCGGAGCTGCGAGAGGCCGTCCCCACGGATCGGCGGCCGTGAGGCGAGGAACCGCCGCCGGCGCCGCCGCTCGACGAGCTCGGGATCGAGCCGCTCGTCGAGCAGGTCGGCGAGCGCGAAGCCGCCGCCGGCCGCGACGTCATGCCTGAAGCCGAGCTCGGCCTCGCATTCCGCGAGCGCCTCCTTGACCGCGTCGGCCCAGGTGTGGGCGATGATCCCGATGGTCAGGTGGAGCGAGTCCGTCGTGGACGTCTCGGCCTGGTGCAGCCAGCCGCGCGGGAGGTAGAGAGTGTCCCCGGCGTGGAGGACGAGGTCGTCGGTGGGCTCGCCGTGGGCGCCCAGCGCCGGCGAGTAGCGCTGGTGCTTCAGCGGCAGCTCGAGCAGCGGCTCGTAGATGAGCCACCGCTTGTCGCCCGCGACCTGCAGGACGAGGACGTCGTGGGTGTCGTGGTGCACCGCGAACCCCTGCGACCCCCGCGGCGTGTAGTAGGCGTTGACCTGCACCGGGCGGTCGAGCGCCTCCTCGAGCAGCCGGCAGAAGACCGCGAGCGGATGCCAGGTGTGGTGGAGGGCCTGCAGCACGATCGTGGCGCCGGCCTCCCACTCGGCGAGCACGCGGGGGACGTCCGCGGCGCGCGTGAACGGCGGTCGCCACGAGAGCTCGCGCGTATACGTCCCGATGTCGAGCTGGCCGCCCTCCCGGACCAGCCGGAAGGCCGGATACCGGATCGCGGTAGAGCAGACGAGCCGCTCGACGTCCGCCTCCGAGAGCAGGTCGTCGAAGCGGCCGGGCTCGCCGCGCCCGACGACGAGCGGGCGCCGCTCCCAGCGCTCGGCGAAGAACGTCTCGGCGTCGAACGGGTCGAGGCAGCGCCGGAGCGCCGCCTCCGCGGCCCTACGCGGCGTCCGTGTCGTCCGCGTCCGCGTCGGTGCCGTCCGTGTCGTCGGCGTCCCCGTCGGTGGTGTCGGTGTCGTCGCCGTCGGCGTCGGCCGTCGTGTCGATCCGGCGGTCGGCCGTCCTGACGGTCTGGATCTCGTCGTCGCGCAGGGTCGTCATCGCTTCCTCCTCGTCGGAGTACCCGCGCAACGCTACCGGGTCGCCCGCGGGGCTAGTCGAGATGGACGGGGGCGCCGGGGCCGAGCGGGATCCCGACGAGGTACCAGATCACAAAGAAGAGGGTCCAGACGACCGACAGGACGACGACGTACGGCAGCATCATCGCGACCACCGTGCCGATGCCGGCGTCCCTGCGGTACCGCTGGGCGAAGATCACGATCAGCGGGAAGTAGGCCATCAGCGGCGTGATCACGTTGAACGGCGAGTCGCCGACGCGGTAGGCGGCGAGCACCGTCTGCGGGGCGACGTCGAGCCGGAGGAACAGGGGGATGAAGATCGGGGCGAGGATCGCCCACTTCGCGATCGCCGCCGGCATGATGATGTCGACCAGCATCGTCACGAGCACGAAGGCGATCAGCAGCCACACGGCCCCGATGTTGGCCTCCTCGAGCCAGTCGCCGAGCTTCACGGCCGCCACCTGCGCCATGTTCGAGTAGTTGAAGTACGCGATGAACTGCGCGATCAGGAGGAACAGGAACAGCAGGCTCGCGAGGCCGGCCCACGACTTCGTGATCGACGCGAGCACCTCGTCGCTCGTCCTGATCGTCCCGGCACCGCGACCGTAGGCCAGTCCCGCCGCGAAGAAGATGATCGTGATGATCAGGATCAGGCTGTCCATGAACGGCGAGTCTCCGATGACGTCGCCCGTGACGGGGTCGCGGAGCGGTGCGTCCGGGAAGACGGTGAGGAGCGTGATCGCCACGAGCACCGCCACGGTCGCGATGAGCGCGTAGCGCAGCCCTTTCGCCTCGGCCTCGGGGGACACGTCGGGGCCCTTGTCGGCGTCGAGCGACTCGTCGTCGCTCTCGAGCGCCGGGTCGTGCTTGCCGAGGCCTCGCTCGACGATGCGTATGGAGATGAACCACATGACGAGCGTGACCAGGATCGTGGAGGCGATCCCGAAGTACAGGTTCGCAGCGAGGTCGATCGACCGGTCGGGGTCGACGAGCGAGCTGGCGTCGTTCGTGATCTCGGTCAGAACGCCGTCGAGCGGCGTGATCAGGAAGTTGACGCCGAACCCTGCGGCGACCCCGGCGAACGCAGCCGCCATCCCGGCGAGCGGATTGCGCCCGACGCTCTTGAACGCCGCCGCTCCCAGGGGTATCAGCACGAGGTACCCGGCGTCGGAGGCGATGCTCGAGAGGACGCCGATGAAGATGATGATGGGCGTCAGCATGGCCTCCGACGAGACGCTGACCAGCTTGCGGATCAGCGCGCCGATCAGGCCGGTGGCCTCCGCGAGGCCGACGCCGATCATGACCACGAGGATGATCGCGACCGCGGCGAAGTTGCGGAAGTTGGCGACGAACGACGTGAACATGAAGCGGACGCCGTCGGCCGAGAGGAGGCTCTCGACGGCGGCGGTCTCCTCGACGATCTCGTACTCGTCCTCCTGCACCGAGGCGTCCGGAAGACCCCCGGAGGGCTGGGTCGACCCGCCCTGCACGACCTCCTCGACCGGCACGGGCGGTGGCTTGGCGACCTCGTAGGTGACGCTGATGCCGATCCAGCCGAGGATCGCGGACAGCACGATGACGCCCACGGCGAGCCAGACGAACAGGATCGCGGGGTTCGGCATCTTGTTGCCGCCGCGCTCGATCGCGCCGAGCAGACGCTCCATGAACCCCGGCGCCGGCTCGGCGGGAGCAGCTGGTGCCGGCTCGCTCACGCGCTCTGCTCCGCGAAGCGGCCGAAGAACTCCGCCTCCACGAGGGTCGCCTTCTGGAGCTCGTCGATCAGCACGCGCTCGTTGGGGGCGTGGATGTCGGCGTAGCCGTCCGTCGTCCCCAGCAGCAGGATCTCGGACCCGGGCACGGCGCGGTGGAGCGCGTTCACCAGCGGGATCGAGCCGCCGCTGGCGGCGTACGAGGCCTCGACCCCCCAGGCAGCGCGCATCGCAGCCTGCGCCGCCCGGTACGCCGGCCCGGTCGTCTCCGCCAGGAACCCGTTTCCGGTCACGCCGGGCGTCACGGTCACGGCGATCCCGAACGGGCTCACCTGCTCGAGGTGACGGACGACTGCTCCCTGCGCCTCGACGGCGTCCTGGGCCGGGTGGACGCGGATGCTGATCTTCGCGCGCGCGCTCGCGTTGACGGCGTTGAGCGCGTCCTCGACCGAGGAGACGTCGATCCCGATCACGGTGATCGCCGGGCCCGACCAGATGCGGGAGCCGAGGTCGCCCGACCCCATCAGCGGCAGTCCCGGCTCGACCTCGGCGAGGCTGCGGAACTCCTCCTCGGTGTACCCGGCGCCCGTCCACGCCTCGCGCAGGAGACCGTCGACCGCCACGCCGCCGTGCTCGTCGTAGAGCGAGGTGAGCGCGTGGAGCAGCACCGTGAGCGCGTCGGGGGCGGCGCCTCCGTACTGGCCGCTGTGCTTCGGGCCGCCGAGCGTCCCGACGGCCAGCTCGGCCTGCGCCATGCCGCGGAGGCCGATCGTGAGCGTCGGCACGCCGGGCCGGACGCTGCCCATGTCCGCGATCAGCATCGCGTCCGAGCGGAAGAGCTCCGGGTTCGTCGCCGGGTACTCGGTGAGCGCGCCGCCGCCCACCTCCTCCTGCCCCTCGATCACGACCTTGATCCCCACCGGCGGCCGGCCGTCCCAAGCCCGTAGGGCTCCGACGTGAGCGGCGATGTTCGACTTCGTGTCCGCGGAGCCGCGGCCGTAGAGGGCGCCGTCACGCTCGGTCAGCTCGAATGGCGGCGACTCCCACTTCTCGTCGTCGCCGGCAGGGACGACGTCGTAGTGGCTGTAGAGGAGGACCGTGGGCGCGCCCGGCGGCGCGGGGATCTCGCCCGTCACCAGGGGAGCGGTGCCGGGCAGCTCGAGCGAGTCGACGTTCTGGACGCCGGCTCCCTCCAGGAGCTCCGCGACGAGGTCGCGCGCGGCGAGCAGGTCGGCGTGGGTCTCCGGCGGGTAGCCCACGGCCGAGACGGAGGGGATGGCCACCAGCCGTGCGAGCTCCTCCGTCAGCTGCGGCAGCTCCTGCGCTACGCGGTCGGCCAGCTCGGCGGTCAGCGATCCCTCCTGTCGGCCGGACGAGTCTCGTTTGCCGAACGGGCACTGTCAAACGGCAGCCGCCACCGCCGCGAGCGGCGTTCGGACGCTCCGCTGGAATACTGACCGACCGATGGCGGCGCCGGGGACCGACGACTCGCGGGCGACGGACGACGAGCCGTCCCTCGCCGAGACCGTGTCGGCGCTCGCGAACCAGCCGATCGGTGCCTCGTGGGTCGAGCGCAAGCGGGCGGCCGCGCTGGCGTTCGCCGAGCGCGTCACCACCCAGGGCCCGTTCGCCGAGCCGGCCGAGATCGGCTGGCAGGTCAATCGCTGCCTCTACAACGTCGGCAGCGGTGCGCTCGCGGCGCTGATCGCCTATCGCGTCTTCGTCTGGCTGCTGCCGCTCACGCTCGTGGCGGTCGTCGGGCTCGGCCTCTACTCGGACACGACCGACACCTCCGCAGCGAGCACCGTGGAGCGCTTCGGGCTGACCGGCTACTTTAAGGCGTCGCTCGCTCAGACGGCGGCAAGCGGGGGGAACGGCCGCTGGTTCGCGCTCGTCGGGGGAGCCCTGTTCCTGCTCTACCAGACGTACGCGCTCGTGCGGGCGACGAGCGCGGTGCACTCGCTCGTCTGGGGAATCAGGCTGTCACCCGTTCGGCGGCCCTTGACGACGACGCTGGCCGCGCTCGCCCTGCTGACGGGGGCGATCCTCGCCGCCGCCGCGCTCCGCACGCTCCCCGAGCACCTCGGCACGCTGGCGAGCATCGCGGCGATCGTCGGAGCGTACTCTGTCCCCTTCGCCGCCTGGCTGCTGGCGTCGACGCACCTGCCGCACCGGACGCGCACCTGGACCGGTCTCCTCCCGGGCGCGATCGTCGTCGGGACCGCGTTCGGCCTTCTGCACGCGTTCAACGTGTTCCTGCTCGTCCCCTGGCTCGAGTCGAGGGAGGAGACCTACGGGGTGCTCGGAGTGGCGGCGGGGATCCTGCTCGCGCTCTACGCGCTCGGCTGGGCGATCGCCGGCGGCGCGGCGCTCAACCGCGTGCTCGAGGAACGGCGCGAGGCTCGGGCCTAGCGCCGTTTCGCGGGCGCGGCCGCCGCGACGTCCAGGCTGCGTGCGCGGCACGGACGTCGAGGCGCTCGGCGGCATCGAGTGCGCGACGGGCCTGCTTCGCCGTATCCCGCCCGAACGCGCCGCGGAAAACCCACCGGCGGGTCAGCCGGATCAGGTGCAGCCGGTCGTCCCCAAGGTCGGGAAAGCGCTTGGGCTCGAGGTAGAGGTCGACCGCCAGCTTCTCGACCAGCGCCGGGTCCGCGCTCCCGGTCGCCTCCTCGAGGCGGTGGGCGACGAGCGCCGCGAGCACCTGCAGCTCGCGCACGCCGGTGCGTACCGCAAGACCGATCGACGTGACGGTCGAGATGACCATCACCCAGGGAACACGGGTGAACCTGGCGCCCCGGGCGAGCGTTCGCAGCACGGGGACCGCGAGCACCACCACGCGCTGGATCCCGGCCGCGATCTCCTCGACCTCCTCGGTCGGAGTGAGCAGCTCCTTGCCCTCCGCCGCGGACCTCACCTGCTCGCCGGTGAGCAGCATGTGGTCGATCGCCCGGTGGACGAGCGCACCGACCGCGTCGACGAGGGCGTCGATCTGCCGCTGGGCTGCGGTCACGACGGCTGCCTCGCGGCCAGCTCGATCTCGGCGGGAAGCGCTCTGTGGTCCCGCGCAGGCTCGAGCTCGACCCTCGTCCGCGCGTCGAAGTAGACGTACGCCGTGACGAGCGCGACGAACGGCAGCACCGCCGCGTAGACGATGCCCGCGACGAGGTTGAGCGTCGCGAGAGGCGTGTCGGTGGTGAAGATCAGGAGCGCGCCGAGGAGGGGGCCCGCGGCGAGCGCGACCGCCGCGCTGATCCCCACGAGCGACGCGGTGCGGAGCCAGCGGCCGCTCACGAGCTGCCCGCTCCGGCGCAGAGCCCCGATGCCGCGGACCTCCTCGAGCTCCACCACCGGCGCGGACAGGCTCCAGCGGAGCGCGAGCCAGACGGCGACCGGGATCAGCACCGCGGTCGCCGTGAGCGCGACCCAGGCGACCACGAAGAGCGCGATCGCGACGAGCAGCGGCCCGAAGCGCTGCAGGGCGATCCGGTAGGCGCCGAGGGCCGACACCTCCCGCCCTCCGTCGATCTCCACCAGGGCGCAGGCCGTCGCGGCCTGGACGAGCCCGAGCCCGAGCAGCGTGAACGTCGTGCCGACGACGACCGCGAGCAACGCGGAGCCGCCGGCGTTCTCGCCGGTGCCCGCGAGGCCCACCCAGCCGAGCCCGCCCAGGAGCAGCCACTGCACGAACGTGATCACGAACGAAAGAGGTATCAGGAGCAGCCCGAGACCGAGGAAGAGCGGCGCCCGCCGGGCGTACATCCAGGCCGACGCCGACAGGATCTGCCCCCAGCTCCGGCGCCGCCCGAGCCGGAGCGGCGCGACCGGCGTCCACGTCGCGCGCACGGTGACGAAGACGAGCAGCCCGACGACGGCGCCGAGCAGGAGCAGCATCGCACCGGGGTTCCGCAGCAGGAGGATCAGGGCCCGGGAGCCGCTCTCCACGCCGCTGCAGAAGAGGTCGGTCGCGCCGGTGCCGAAGATGCCGGCCGTCGGCACCGCGTAGCTGCGGTCGCGCCAGTCCTCCGACCAGCCGATCGGCTCCGTCCACTGGGTCTTGTCGTTCGGGCCGGTCGGCCCGTTGAAGAAGGCCGGCTGCAGCTCGCCCCAGCGCCCCTCGAAGCCGATCCACGGAAAGGCCCGCCTCGCGGCCTCGGGGTCGCTCGGGATCGTCTCGACGGCAGGCCGGACGTCGCGGTGCGGGCCGCGCGTGTCGTCGCAGCCCACGCCGGCCTCCGCGGAGCTTCCCAGGTAGAGGGCGTCGGTGAACTTGTTGGCGTGCGAGCCGGCGCCCGGGTAGACGACCGGGTGCGTCCCGTCGACCAGCTCGAGCTTGTCGTCTCCCCAGTCCGCGCTCTCGGCGCCCTCGTGCGAGCTGTAGCCGACCAGGGCGGGATCGCGTCCGAGCGCCTCCGCCGGTGTCGCCGCGTCGAAGACGAGCTGGATCATCTCCCAGTCGCCTTCGTGGGTGTTGTTGAAGTCGTTGAACGCGTAGAAGAGCCAGTACTGCAATGCGAGCTTGTCCGGGTAGCCGGGCTCGGTCGCGACGTGCGCGTACACGACCGGATCGCTTCCCTCCGCGAGCCGGCGCGACCACGTCTCGTAGCTGCAGCCGGCGTCGAGCGGGTTGCCCGGGAAGTCGAGGTGGTACTCGTAGCGGTCGACGAGGTCGCCGGCGGCGGGCCCGATCCTGACGAGGTCTGTGCGGTTCCAGGGGCCGCGGAGCGCGACGGTCGGCTCGCCGTCGAGCAGCAGGCCCACGTCGAGCGGGTCGTACGGCTCGCCCGGCCCGCACTCCTCCTCCTGCTCCACCAGGCGCACCACCGGCGCGAACTTCTCGGCGAGCGCCGTCTCGTCCGCAAGGTCGGCTGCGGCCGGCTGGCACCAGGCCAGCGCACCGGCGAGGAGGAAGCCGGCGAGGGCTCCTCGGGCGAGGAGCGTTCTCATCGCACCGGCTTCGACAGGAACAGGTCGAGTCCTAGCCGCCGGGAGAGGAAGCGGGCGGCGAGCTGGCCCCTGACGCTGTTCCCGGCCTCGTCCAGCGGCGGCGCGAACGTGCCCAGGCCGCCCTTCCCGGGCGAGACGACGACGATGCCGCCGCCGATCCCGCTCTTCCCCGGCAGGCCGACGTCGTAGAGCCAGTCGCCGGAGGTCTCGTACAGCCCCGCGGTCGTCATCACCGCGAGCGTGCTCCGGCAGGTCGCCGCGTCGACGACCCGCTCGCCGGTGATCGGGTTCACGCCGCCGTCGGCCAGCGTGGCGCCCATCGCCGCGAGGTCCCGGGCCGTCACCGCGAGGCAGCTCTGCCGCGTGTACAGGTCGACGGCGTCCGCGGGGTCGCAGTAGACGCGGCGCCGCTCGTGCAGGACGGCCGCGATCTGCCGGTTGCGGTGGTTCGTCGCCGACGCCGAGCGGTAGACGTCCTCGCTCACCGAGAGAGTGCGGCCGGCGAAGCGGGAGAGCCCCTCCACGAGCTGCCGCCATCTGGCGGCGGCGTCCGGGCCCGGGAGCAGGCTCGTGGTCGCGATCGCGCCGGCGTTCACCATTGGGTTCGTCCGGCCGTCGCCCCGCAGGTCGATCGCCTCCAGCGAGTCGAACGGCAGGCCGGTGCCGTTGACGCCGACGCGCTCCCGGGTCTCCTCCGCGCCGAGCGCCTCGCAGACGAGCGCGAAGACGAACGGTTTCGCGACGCTCATGATCGTGAACTCGACCGTCGCGTCGCCGACCGAGAAGACCGCGCCGCTCGTGCCGACCACGGCGATGCCGAAGAGCTCCGCGGGCACCTCTGCCAGGGCGGGATAGACCGCCGACGTCGCGCCGGCGCTCTCGGCCCGGTAGCGCTCGTACGCCTCCGTCACGAGCGCCTCGACCTGCTCCGGCGACGGCAGGTCGCCCGTCGAGACGAACGGCTGCTCGACCTCGCTCATCGGGTCTCGCGGAGGGTCTCGAGACGCGCCACGGCCTTCGTGCCGCCGTCCGCGACGAACGCGAGCGAGAGGTCGCCGCCGTCGTACGCGACCAGCTCCAGGTCGTCGTCGACGTCGAGGGGGCGGTGGTAGTCGAGGAGCGCCCGGAAGGGGCGGGTGGGATCGAGCGGCGCCTCCGGGAGCCGTTCTTCGACCGCCGCCCAGTGGACGGCGTTGTTGACGTGTCCGAGCAGGTCGACGTCGACCGCGCGCAGCGGCCACGGGACGCCGCCCGTCGCCGGCGACGGCTGCGGCAGCGTCAGCCTCGTCGCCGCCCGGCGACCGCCGGCCGCGGCGCCGTAGACGCCGAAGGTGTCGTCGAGGCGGGCGGGCCTGGCGTCCGGGCCGAGGTGGATCCAGACGCTCTCGACCTCGATGCGCCCGCCGGCGCCCGCCAGCGAGGTGCGCCTCCCTGCCGCCGACGGCGCGAGGCCGCTGCACCACGTGGTCAGCTCGACCTCGCCGCCGCCGAGGAACGGCGCCACGACGTCGATGCGCGTGCGGCGGACGACCCAGAGGTGCTCGGGCGCTCCCCAGCCGGTCTCGTCGACGTCGTCGCTTGCGACGTCCTGGAGGTAGCGGGCAACCGCGTCCAGGCGCAGCCGGCCGCCCGCGTCCATGTCGGAGAGGCGGATCCGGCGGCGCGCGGTGAAGGTCCGGCCCTCGGCCGGCAGGTGGACCAGCGGAGCCACGGGCGCATCCTGCCTGGTGCCGGCGCACCGGGTCAGGCCCGCTGCAGCTCCTCCAGCGTCGGCAGCGCGTAGCCGCCCGCCAGCATGTGCTCGGCGCGCGCCGCGAACGATTCGGGCGGCGGCACGTCCCAGCCCAGGGAGTCCGCCAGGCGGGTGATCATGTTGAACAGCGCGCAGACGTGGATCGCGTCGACGAGCGCCTCGTCGCTGACGCCCGCGGTCCGCACGGCCTCCGCGTCCTCCGGCCCGAGCGTGTCGGGGCGCAGGGTCATCGCCTCGAGGAAGCCGAGCACTGCGCGCAGCTTCGGATCGAGCGGCGCCGTCCGCCAGTCGGCCGCCACCGCCCGCCAGACCTCCTCGCCGAGGGCGAACGACGCAACTGCGCCGTGGGAACCCGTTCAGAACGGACACTGGTTGATCAGCGACGTGAACGCCGCGAACAGCTCGCGCTCGCCCGCCGTCCACTCCGACGGGCCGCGCATGGCCTCGTCGAGGACGTCCGAGAACGGGTCGCCGAAGAGCTCCGGGCGGTAGTAGAGCGTCTTCAGCACCCCGGGCGGCTCGGCGCCCCGCTGCTCGCCGATCGCAGCCAGGACGGCCGCCTCGGCCGGCGCGTGCCCGGAGTCGACGACGGCGAGCCTCACCGCAGCGCCTCCAGGGCGGCGTCGAGCCGGTCGAGCCCCGCCGCCGCCGCGGTGGAGACGGTGTGCTCGAACAGCTCGTCCTCCGTGAAGCCGAGCGCCCGCAGGCGCGCGACGTCCTCGTCGGTCACCCGGTAGGCGTGGCGGCGCACCTTGTCGAGGTACGGCTCGAGCTCCGCCGGCGCCGGCCGGTCGGGCCGGGCGGCCCGACGTAGGCGATCGATCGCCGCCGTGTATCTGTTCTCGCCGGCCACGCCGAGTGGTCGCGGCGCTACGGGCCGCCGCGCACGTAGATCACCTGGCCGCTCACGTAGGCGGCGTCCGCCGAGCAGAGGAACGCGATCGGGCCGGCGACGTCCTCGGGCTGCCCGACCCGGCGCAGCGGGATCTGCTCGGCCGCGAACGCCTGGAAGTCCTCGAACGGGACGCCGACGCGCTCGGCCGTCTGCCTCGTCATCGCCGTCGCGACGAAGCCCGGCGCGACGCAGTTGACCGTGATCCCGAACGGGCCCAGCTCGATCGCGAGCGTCTTCGTCAGCCCCTGGATGCCGGCCTTCGCGGCCGAGTAGTTGGCCTGGCCGCGGTTGCCCAGCGCCGAGACGGAGGAGATCAGCACGATCCGCCCGGAGCGCTGCTCGACCATGTGCGCCTGCGCGGCGCGGGCGGCGAGGAACGTGCCCTTGAGGTGCGTGTCGACGACCGCGTCCCAGTCCTCGTCGCTCAGCTTGTGCAGGAGGTTGTCGCGGATGATCCCGGCAGACGTGACGAGGATGTCGAGCCGTCCGGCCACCGCGGCCGCCGTGGCGACCGCGGCCTCCACCTCCTCGCGGACGGTGACGTCGCAGCGCACGGGCGTCCCGCCGATCGACCCGGCGGTCTCGGCTGCTGCGTCGCCGTCGTAGTCGGCGACGACGACGTGGGCGCCCTCGGAGGCCAGCCGCGCCGCCGTCGCGGCGCCGATCCCCCTGGCGGCGCCGGTGACGAGCGCCGTCTGTCCGTCGAAGCGGGCCATCGCGAGAAGTCTCGCACGCTGCTCGAGCGCGATGTCGCGGGAAGCAGCGTGCGTGCGCGCGCGGCTTCCCCAGCGGCTGGGAGACGGCTACGCTCGCGCGCATGAGCGTCCGACCGAAGGCTGGCCGATGAGCGGCGACGCGGCGCTCGTCGACGCGCTGATCGAGACCGCCCAGTGTCTCGTCTGCGTGCTCGACCCCGAAGGGCGGATCGTCCGCTTCAACGAGTTCTGCGAGCGGATGACCGGCTACGGCGAGGCGGAGGTGGCCGGTCGCGACGCTCGCGAGGTCGTGATCCCGCCGGAGGACGTGGAGGCGTTCGGCAGGCTGCTCGGCGAGGTCTGGGCGACGGGGTCGCCGAGGCCGCGCGCCGGGCAGTGGCTGACCCGGGAGGGCGGGCGGTTCCCCGTCGTCTGGTCGAACAGGCCGCTGACCGACGCCGACGGCAACCCGTGGCTCCTCGTCGCCGCCGGCATCCACCTGAGCGGGCGCGACGTGGTCCACACCCAGCTGGAACAGCAGCTCGAGCTGGCCTCCCGGCTCGCCGACGAGCAGGCGGCCCTGCGGCGGGTCGCGACGCTGATCGCGGGCGGGCCGGAGCCGGAGCAGGTGTTCGGAGCGGTTTCGGGCGAGGCCGCCGAGCTGATGGGCGGCGACGCCTCCGGCGTCGTCAGGTTCGACCGCGGCGAGGTGGCCGCGGTGGTCGGCAGGTGGGAACGCTGGGAGGACAACGCCTTTCGGGTCGGCGAGACGCTCTCGCTCGAGGACGACTCGGCCGTGACGCGGGTGTTCTCGACGGGCCGGACGTGCCGCATCGACGCCTACGAGGGAATCGAGAGCGCGGTGGCGCAGCGGCTGCGCGACCTCGGGATCAGCTCGAGCGTCGCCGCGCCGATCTACCTCCACAATCGGCTCTGGGGCGCGATCGTCGTCTCGACGCGGGGCCGGCCGTTCGAGCCCTGGGCCGAGGATCGCCTCGGCGAGTTCGCCGAGCTCGTCGCGCTCGCGCTCGCGGGAGCGGACAACCGCCAGCAGCTGCTGGAGTCGCGCGAGCGCATCGTCCGGGCGAGCGACGACGAGCGCCGCCGGCTCGAGCGCAACCTCCACGACGGCGCGCAGCAGCGGCTGGTCGGGCTCTCGATCCTGCTCCGCCTCGCCCGTTCGCGTATGCAGGAGGGCGACGTCCCGGTCGAGCTGGTCGAGCAGGCGGTCAGCGAGGTCGCCAGCGCGATCGAGGATCTCCGCCAGCTCGCGCAGGGGCTGCACCCGCCGCTCCTGGCCCAGGCGGGGCTCGGCACGGCCCTGCGGGCGGTCGCCAAGCGGCTGCCGCTCGACGTGGCGGTGGAGGCCGACAGCGAGCGGTTCCCGGCGGACCTGGAGGCGGCGCTGTACTACGTCGCCGCCGAGGCGTTGACGAACACGGTCAAGCACGCGGAGGCGCGCTCCGCGCGCATCCACCTCGAGCGGCGCGAGCACGAGGTCCTGCTCCGCGTGTCGGACGACGGCCGCGGCGGGGCAAGCGAGGGCGCGGGAACCGGCGTCCGGGGCCTGCGCGACCGTGTCGAGGCGCTGCGCGGCAGCTTCGAGCTCGCCAGCCCGGCCGGTGCGGGCACGACGATCTCGGTGCGGCTGCCGGTGCGGTCGGAGCCGTAGGCCTAGTGCGCCCGCTCCAAACCGTGCACCGGAAACCCCGTAGGGGCCGGACCTGTCCGGCCCGCTAGTGCGGCGCGTGGATAGAGTCGTTGGCGATCGAGAAAACGGTGAATCATTACGAGACGCCGCACTAGCGGCGCTTCTTGGGCCGGCGACCGGCAGAGCCGGGGCGCTGCTGCACGACCATCCCCTGCGCGCCGCGCTCGACCCGGCGCCGCTGCTCGCGGTTCGTGGCCTCGGGCATGACGGCCTCCCCGCCGACCGCCTCGAGGTAGGCCTTCCGTTCCGCGGGCGTCAGCAGGGCGAGCGCCCGCTGTGCCTGCTCGGGCGTCTTGGGCTCGCCGAAGGCCTGGATCTTCTTGATCGCGCTGGCAAGCTCGGGGTTCGTCCGCTCGTAGGCGGCAACCGACATGCGCTGGAACCAGCGGCGCATGAACGGGATCTTCGAGAGGAACTGGACGATCGGGCGCAGCAGCTTCCCGCCTCGGAAGCGGGACAGAAACACGAGCAGCAGCGTCAGGACGAGCAGCGTCCCGAGCAGGATCAGCGGGATCCAGATGAGCCAGGTCACGAGGCCGCATCGTACCCCGGCCGGCCATGGAAGGCTCCCGACGTGGCGACCCGTCGTTCCCGCGCCCGGCCCGCCGTCTGGCTGGATGTCGCCGTCAAGGTCGCGCTGGCGGCGACGCTCCTGGCGATGCTCGCGGCGCCCGGCCTGCGGGAGTTCTCCGCGCGCGGCGTGGCCGGTCGGGTCGCGGCGGCGATCGTCGCGCTCGTCGTGGTGCCGGCCTGGTGGGTGTCGTGGGGCCGGCGCCGCTCGCGGCACGGGTACCCGTTCGCGCTCGACGCCGTGCTCGCGCTGCCGTTCCTGATCGAGCTCTGGGCCCGGCCGGCCGGCGTCCCCGAGCTCGCCGGCGGGGGCCAGGTCCGCCATGCGGTCAACTTCGCGCTGCTCGCGACGGCCGTTGCCCTCGTCCTGGCGCGGCTCGAGCTCCCGCCGCGGCAGGCTGCCGCGCTCGTGCTGGCCGGCTGCGCGGCGGCGGCGGTGCTCTGGGAGCTGCTGGAGGACTTGACGTTCGCCTCAGGGGGAGCCCTGTGGAACGCGGACTCGCTCGCCGACGTGGCGCTGGCCCTCGCCGCAGCCGCCGGCGTGGCTGTGGCGACCGGTCTCGTCCTCGCGCGGCGGGACCGGGAGCCGCCGGGCACGTAGAGTCGGGCGGGTGGGACGGAGGCGCCTGCAGAGTGCGCTCGTCGGCCTCGCGATCGGCGTCGTGCTCGCCGACTCGTCCGTCGTCACGCTCGCGCTGCCGGACATCCTGGCCCGCTTCGACGTCGAGGTGCCGACCGTCGCCTGGGTCCTGACGTCCTTCAACCTGCTCCTCGCCCTCACCGCCGTGCCCGCCGCCTATGCGGCGCGGCGCCGGCCGAAGGCGGCGTTCGCCGCGGGCACCCTCGTCTTCGCGGGCGCCTCGATCCTGTGCGCGCTCGCGCCGGCGTTCGCCGTCCTCGTCGCCGGACGCTGCGTCCAGGCCGTCGGCGGGGCGCTCGTCGTCTGCGCGGCGCTCGACCTGCTCCTCGCGGTGCTCGGCTCCGACGCCCGCGCAGCGGCGACCTGGGCAGCGGCGGGCGTGCTCGGGGCAGCGCTCGGGCCGGCGGTCGGCGGCGTGCTGACCCAGCTGGCCGGCTGGGAGTCGATCTTCCTCGCGCAGGCGCCGCTGGCGCTCGCGACGCTCGCGGGGCTGGCGGGGCTCGGGGCGGTCGCGGCGGTGCCGGGGGACGTCGGGCGGCCGCACGTGGCGGCCAACGCGGCGCTGCTGCTGGTCTCGGGTGCCCTCGCCGCGGCGCTCTTCCTGCTCGTGATCCTGCTCGTCAACGGCTGGCGGCTGGAGCCGGCCGTCGCCGGGCTGGTCGTGACCGTGATGCCCGCGGCGGCGATCGTCGCCGGGCGACTGGCGCCGCGCGTCGGCGGCCCCGTCGTCCGTGCCGCCACCGGCGCGATCCTGATCGGAGGCGGGCTCGCCGCCCTCGCCTTCCTGCCGCACGCCGGCGTCGCCTGGACGGTGCCGCCGCAGATCCTCGTCGGCGCGGGGCTCGGCCTGGCGCTCTCGGCGCTCACCGAGCACGCCCTGGCTGGTCGCTCGCCGCAGGCGGTGCACGGCGGCTGGACGATCGCCTCCCGCCACGCCGGCGTCGTCCTCGGCCTGCTGCTCCTGACGCCGATCTTCACGGCGTCGCTCGACCGGAACCAGGACGAGGCACTGGCCGCGGCGACGGCCGCGGTGCTCGACTCGAAGGTGCCGCCGCTCGACAAGCTGCGGCTCGCCCAGGACGTGCTCGCCGAGGTCGACCGGGCCGAAGGGCGGGTGCCGGACGTCGGTCCCGCCTTCGCGGAGCGCGTGGAGGGAGAGAGCGGCGACGAGTACCGGGGGCTGTGGGCGGAGATCGAGGATCAGCTCGACCGGGCGGCGACGAACGCGTTCTCGAGCTCGTTCCTCGTCTCGTCGCTCCTCGCGCTCGCTGCGCTCGTCCCGATCGGGCTCTCGCGCGGCGAGGTGGGCGTGTGAGACGTCCCGCCGGGGCAGTCTCGCTCGCCGTCGCGGCGGCGGCCGCGGTCGGCCTCGTCGTCGTCTACCTCGCACTCGGAGGCGCGTCGTACGAGCCCGCCGGCGTGGCCGACCCGTGCGCGTCCCGCGCCTGGCGCGAGCCGTCGGGGACCGCGGAGAGCATCGAGCAGGTCGTGCTCTCGACCGCCGACGGCACCGCGTGCTCGCTCGGCGCCTCGCGCGAGGAGCTGATCCTCGCGCTGCGCAGCGGCGACAGCCTCTCTGCGTTCGCGCGCGAGCACGGGATCTCCGACGACGAGGTCGAGGAGGCGGTGCGGGCGGGCCTCCTGCGCGCCGTCGACGACGCCGAGCAGGCCGACGCGATCGACGCCGCCGTCGCGGGCCTCCTCCGCGGAGCCGCAGAGCGCCTGCCCATCTCGCTCGTCCTCGACCTGATTCGCGGCGCGTCGAGCCTGCTTCCCTGAGACGATACGGTGCGACCCGTGGCCGGGACCGAGCTCACCGGGGCGGAGCCGGCACCGTCGCAACCCGGACGGTCGCGGCGCAAGCGGATCGTCCTGGGCGTGCTCGGGGCGGCTGTCGCCGTCGGCACGTTCGCCTACGTGCTCCCCCAGATCGCGTCCTACCAGGACGTCTGGGACGTGGTGCGGAACCTGTCGTGGGGCTGGATCGTCGCCCTGCTCGCGGCGACGGCGCTCAACCTCGCCACGTTTGCGCCGCCGTGGATGGTGGCGCTCCCGGGGCTACGGTTCCTGAACGCGCTGGTGATGACCCAGGCGTCGACCGCCGTCTCGATCGTGTTCCCCGGCGGCGCCGCGGTCGGGATGGCCAGCTCCTTCGCGATGCTCCGCAGCTGGGGGTTCGCCGGCGGTGCCGTCGGGCGGGCGGTCACCCTGACCGGGATCTGGAACCAGTTCGCGAACCTGGCCTTCCCGATCCTCGCGGTCGCCCTGCTCGCCGTCAACGACGCGCGGCACCCGCTGCTCACCACCGTCGCCTTCGTCGGCCTCGGGGTGCTCGGCATCGCGATCGCGGGCCTCGCGCTCGTCTTCGCGAGCGAGAGCCTCGCCCACGACCTGGGCGACGTTGCCGCCGACCTGACCAATCGCGTGCTCCGCCGGCTGCGGCGGGGACCGGTCGGCTGGTCGGGCGACAGCTTCGTCCGCTTCCGTCGCGACTCCCTCGACCTGCTGCGGCGCCGGTGGCACCTGCTGACCATCACCACGCTCCTCGGGCACCTGACCGTGTTCCTCCTGCTCGTCCTCTCGCTGCGCGCGCTCGACGTCCCGGCCTCGCAGGTGACCCTCGTCGAGGCGTTCGCCGCCTGGGCGCTCGTACGGATCCTCGGCGCGATCCCCCTGACGCCCGGGGGGATCGGGATCGTCGAGCTCGGGCTGACGGGCGCGCTCGTCAGCTTCGGCGGCGCCAGCGCCGGCGTGGTCGCGGCCGTGCTCGTCTACCGCTTCCTCACCGTCGTGCCCACGCTCGTGCTCGGGCTCGTCGCCGGGATCGTCTTCCGGCGGCTGCACCCGGAGACCGGCGCCTCGAGCCCCGCCCCGGAAGGGCCGGGCGGCGCCCAGGACGAGGGGGACGTCGTCGCGTAAGCTGAGACGATGAAGGCGGCGTGGCAGGGACGTCTCGGGCAAACGGCGGCCAGGTACGGCGAGCACGCGCCGATGGCCGGCGTCTGCTGCAATGCCTGCCGCACGTGCGTCTCGACGAACGTGCTCTCGCTCGGCCTCGCCGCCGTCCTCGGGGCGGGAGCGGCCGCCGTGAAGCTGTCTCGGCGGTTGGGCCCCTCGGCGGCGCAGGCCTCGGACACTCAGGGCCTGGCCGAGGTGCTTACAAAGCCCTAACGAACCGTGTCTACGGTGGCGCGAGCGATGAGGGTCGCCTCCCTCGTAGCCGTCGGGATCGCCTCGCTCGCCGTCGCGCACGCCGGCGCCGGCGCGTCCGGCCCGGAGCTCGCGCCGTCCGGTCGCTGCGCCGCCGCGGGCGACGGAGCGTCGCAGCGCACGCTCCTCTGCCTCGTCAACTGGGCGCGGGCGGCGAACGGCTCCGGCCCGCTCCGCGAAGCGGGCCGGCTCAGCCGCGCGGCGGCCGCCAAGGGCGCCGCCATCGCGAGCTGCAACCAGTTCTCGCACAGCCCCTGCGGCGCCGATCCCGTCGCGGCCGTGCGGGCGTCGGGCTACCGGTTCCGCCTCTGGGGCGAGAACCTCTACTGGGGCTCGGGCCGCCTCGGGTCGCCGCGCAGCGCCGTCGGCGGCTGGCTCGGCTCGCCCGGGCACCGGCAGTCCATGCTCGACCGCCGCTTTCGCGAGATCGGCATCGCCTCCGTGCCCTGGCGCGGCCGCGGCACGATCTGGGTGATCGAGCTCGGCCGGCGCTAGCTGTTCTTGGGGGCGGGAACTCGTGACGTTGTGACGAGTCTTGTCGTGACGTGTTCGGTGCGTGGACGGAGGGATGCGGCGTGTGCCGTGATGCGAGGGAGGGCTCCTGTGGATCCGCAGTTTGGGGCCGGAGGCCGGCTTTGCCGGCCGGGAGGCCAGCTGCGAGCTGTCCTCTGTGCTGCGGCGAAGGAGGGGGCCCGTGGGGGACCCATGGGTTCCCCCACGCTATCGTCAGGCAGGAGATCGGCGGCCCGCGCTGAACGAGCCGTCGGCGTGAAGGAGCAGAGCCACAAGGACGACATGAGGGCCGCGATCCGCGGCGACTTCGAGCGTCTCCGCGAGCGCCAGCAGGCCCACCTGCCGGGCTCCGGCCGCATCGACCCGCCGCCGCCCGAGCCGCCGCCGGCGCCTCCTCCGGCGCCGCCCGCGCCGCCGAGCCCCGAGCCGTCGCCGCCACCATCGCCGGAGCCGTCCCCGCCGCCGCTGCCCGAACCGCTGCCTCCGACCCCGGCCCCCGAGCCCTCGCCGCGCCCGGAGCCGGACCCGGCGCCGCCCGGCGAGCGGCGCGGCTGGCTGCGCTCGCTCCTCGGTCGCGTGTACTAGCTCCGGCGAGGTCCCGTCGCGCCGCCAGCGAGAATGGCGAGCGTGACCCTTGCCGAGCTCGCCGCCACCGTCGCTCTGCTCGCGGTCCTGGGCCTCGTCGCCAGCCGGTTCGGCATCTCCGCGATCCCGGCCTACCTGCTGGCGGGCATCCTGCTCGGGCCGAACGACCCGGATTTCATCGCGCTGATCAGCCCCTCCGAGGTCACCGAGTTCGTGGCCGAGATCGGGCTCGTCTTCCTGCTCTTCTTCCTCGGTCTCGAGTTCAGCCTGGGCCGGTTGCTCCGGGCGGGCCGGCACGTCGCGCTCGGGGGGACCGTCGACCTCGTCGTCAACCTCGGGATCGGGCTCCTGGTCGGGCTCGTCGCCTTCGGCGCGAGCTTCGGCGCCGTCGCGATCGCGGTCGCGATCTACGTCTCGTCGAGCGCGATCGTCGTCAAGGGGCTGATCGACTTCCGCCGGCTCGCCGACGACGAGACCGACCTGATCCTCGCAATCCTCGTCTTCGAGGACCTGATGCTCGCCTTCCTGCTCGGCTTCGTCGGCAGCGGCGGCGGCGGGTCGGGAGGCGAGACCGCCGCCCTGATCGCGAAGGCGCTGGCCTTCGTGGGCCTGTCGCTGGCGGCCTCCCGGTGGCTCGCGCCGCTGATCGACCGGGCGCTCGACCGGCTGGCGCTCGAGTTCTTCGTGCTCTTCGTGTTCGGCTTCCTGGTCGGCATGGCCGCGATCGCGGAATGGATGGGCATCTCGGAGGCGATCGGCGCGCTGATGGCAGGGGTGATCCTGTCTGAGACCTCGATCCGGCAGGAGATCGAGGAGCGGTTCTTCAGCTTCCGCGACCTCTTCGCGGCGCTGTTTTTCTTCGTCTTCGCGCTGTCGATCGACGTCTCCCAGATCAGCAGCGTGGGCTGGCTGCTGCTGCTCGCGGTGCCCCTGACGATCCTGGGGAAGGTCGGCGCGGGCTTCGCCGCCGGCGCGATGGGCGGGCTCAGCGAGCGCCAGAGCACCAACGCGGGCATCGCCCTGATCGCGCACGGGGAGTTCACGATCATCGTCGCCGAGCTCGCCGCGCGGAGCGGCGCGCTCTCGCCCGGCGACCGCTCCGACCTGGTCGCCTTCGCCGGGCTCTACGTGCTCGCGACCGCAACGATCGGCATCGTGCTGATGAAGGAGTCGAAGCGGATCGGCCGCCGGGTGTTCGCTGTCCCTAGACTTGAGAGAGGAGCTGCGTGATGCCTGTCGACCTTCGCGAGACCCGTCTGCCCGGTGTCGGGGTCAAGTTCACCCTGCGGCTCGAGAGCGGCGGCCGGCTGGCGATCATCCAGCACAACGACGGCGACCGGGAGCTCTACGTCTACGCACGCTCCCGCGACGACGAGCCGGCCGCCGTGATCCGGCTCGACGACGAGGAGGCGCGGCAGGTCGGAGCGGTGATCGGCGGCGCCTACGAACGCCCGAAGATCGTCGACGAGCTCGAGATGGCGCTCGGGGAGCTGCTGATCGAGTGGGTGAAGGTGCCCGACGACAGTCCCGCGATCGGCAGGTCGCTCGCCGACTGCGGCTTCCGGGCGAAGACCGGGATCACGATCATCGCGATCCTCCGCGAGTCGGAGACGGTCAGCGGCGCGCAGCCCGACGACGTGATCCTCGCAGGCGACACCCTCGTCACGGTCGGCAAGGCCGGCCAGTACCGGGCGTTCCGGGACCTGCTCGCGCACGGCCCCCTGTAGGCGCCGGACCTGTCCGGCGTCGGACCTGTCCGGCGCGGACCTGCGGCGATCCGAGCCGGACGCCGATCCGGCCGGGAGCACTAGCATCCCGGAGTGCCGCTGCTGCGCTGGCTCTACCGGATCATCTGGGGCACCGACGTCGAGCCCGCGCTGCGCCCGGTGCTGGCGATCAACCTCGCCGGCTCGATCGCCGGCTCGACGTGGTGGACGTTCATGGGGATCTGGGCGATCACGCGCCTCGACGCCGAGGCGCAGCTGCCGTTCGCCTTCGCCGTCGGCGCCGTGCTGGCGGCGATCTCGGGGTACGTGGGCGGCCACCTCTCGGATCACTTCGGGCGGCGGCGGCTGCTGCTGGTCGGCGAGGGGATCATGGTCGTCTATCCGCTGCTGCTGATCGCGATCGGCGACAGCCTGTGGCCGGGCCTCGTCGCGCTCTCGCTCGCTGGCGTGTTCGGCGGCCTCGGCGGGTCGGTCACCCAGGCGATGGTGGCCGATCTGGTGCCGCCCGAGCGCCACGAGACGTCGTACGCGGCGGTGCGGGTCGCCTCGAACCTGGGCGTGACGATGGGCCCGCCCGTCGGGGCGCTGCTGCTGTTCGTCGGCGGCTGGGCGGCCCTGTTCGCCGGCGTCGCGCTCCTGTCGCTGTCGGCCTGGCTGATCGCGTACCGGCTGCTCCCCGTGCGCGGCGCCTTCTCGCCGGAGCGGCCCCCCGAGCGCGGCTCGCTCGGGGTCGTCCTGCGCGACCGGGCACTGCTCCTCTTCGTCGGCTCGGCCGGCTTCGCCTGGCTCGTCTACGTCGCCTACCAGGAGCTGCTGCCGATCTCGCTGGTCGACAGCCACGGGCTCGAGCCGGCCGCCTGGGGGCTGCTCGTGATCATCAACCCGATCTGCGTGACGTTCCTGCAGCTGCGGGTGACGCGCCGGGTCGAGGGCTTCCCGGCGGCGCCGAAGCTCGTCGTCGCGATGCTGATGATGGGCCTGCCGTTCCTGCTGCTCACGGTCACCTCGGCGGCGGTGGTGATCGTCGTCGTGATCGTGGTGTTCGTGGTCGGCGAGATGCTCTGGGTGCCGACGTCGCAGTCGGTTATCGCCGCGCTCGCGCCGGACGACCTGCGCGGCGCGTACATGGGCGCATTCGGCAGCGCCGCCGCGGTCGGCTTCGCGCTCGCGCCGCTGATCGGGCTGTCGACCCGGAACGCGTACGGCGACGCGTCGATGTGGGTGCTGTTCGCCGGGATCTCCGTCGTCGCGGCCGTGCTGGGCGCTCTCGCCTGCCAGGGCGTGCGCGTGCGCCGGGCGCCTTCTGCTGTACTGGAGTCGTGAAGCGCGCGGAGCGCGACCTGATCCTGAGGCAGGGGATCGTCCTGCCGGAGACGCCGCGTGACCGCCGCCAGCGCGCGGCGCTGGTCGAGGACCTGGCAGGTAGCCCGCTGACCGGGCGGCGGCTCCCGCTCCGGCTCCGCAACTTCCGGCCGGCCTCGGACGCCTACCTCGCCGCGCTCGGCGGCCCGCTCCCGTACATGCAGCGGCTCCGCGCGATCGCCGAGGAGACGCGGGCGCACGAGCAGGCGCTCGCGGCGGCCCGGCAGGAGGTGGCGGACGAGTGCCGCGCCGACGCGTCCGCGTTCCGACGCCGCTGGCGTGCGCGCGTCGAACGCTGGCGCTTCGACGAGGTCAACGACCTGATCGACCGCCACAACCGCTTCTTCCCGGCCGAGTCGAGGCTGCCGATGGACCCGCGGACCGGGGACTTCGCCCTCGTCAACGGCGAGGACTACCGGAAGCGGCCGCTCGACGCCGCGTGGGCTCTGGAGCGCTTCCCGGCGGAGCTCAGCGCGGCCGCGTAGCGCGGACGAGCACGTCGATCGCGGGGCGCTCGGCGCCCTCGACGGGGCGGAGGACGCGCTCTGCCTTCTCGATCTCGAGCCCGGCCAGCCCCGCGACGACGTCGGCGGCGGTGTAGAGCACTCCGGGCTCGGAGGGCCCGCCGTGCCCCTCGGTCAGGTTGAGCAGATCGTGGCCGACGAGCAGGAACGTGCCCCCGGGGGCGACCGCAGCGGCCGCGCCGCCGAGCACGGAGCGAAGCTCGCCGGCCGGGAGCTGCAGGTAGAGCACGAGCACGAGGTCGAACGCGGCGGCCGGCGGCACCCAGTCGACGAGGTCGGCGTGGACGAGGTCGACGCGCACGCCCCGGGCCGCGGCCCGGGTCTTCGCCTTGGCGAGGGCGACGTCCGCGAAGTCCACGCCCGTCACGGCCCAGCCCAGCTCGGCCAGCCAGATCGCGTTGCGCCCCTCGCCGCACGCGAGGTCGAGCGCCCGTCCGGGCGGCAGCGCGGCGGCCTCGGCCACGAGGAACCGGTTCGGCCCCTCGCTCCAGAGCAGCTCGGCGCCGTCGTACTTCTCGTTCCAGCGCTCGCGCTTCATGCCGTCCGTACCCGCGTGGTCTGCGAGGCGATCGCCGCGAGCGTCGTCGCGGAGAGCGCGGCGCCGAGCAGGTACGGCGCCGCGTCGCCGAGCAGGTCCGCGAGCGCCCCTCCGAGCGCCGGGCCGGCCAGCGCGCCGAGCGCCCACGCGCTGTTGATCAGGCCGAAGCCCAGGCCCTGGCCGAGGCCGGCGCGGTCGACCCGGTCGGCGACGAGCGCCATTCCCGGCGTGTAGAAGCCGCCGAACGCGAGCGCGGCGGCGATCACGAGCACGGCGATCCAGTGCGGCGACTCGGCGAGCGCGAGCGCGACGCCGACGGCGATCGACCCCGCCAGCGAGGCGCGGATCGGAACGAGCCGCCCGCGCCGGTCGGAGAGCCGGCCGACGAGCGGGTTGACGGCCGTCTCGACGAGCCCTGCGGCTACGAACACTGCCGCCACCGCAACGGTGCCGTAGCCGCCGTCGTCGAGCGAGAGCGGGCCGAGGACGTCGAGCATCCCGAAGAGGAAGGCGGGCAGCGCGTTCAGCCAGAGGCCGACGACGAAGGCGGGATCGTTGAAGGCCCGGCGAACAGCGCCCTGTGCCGGCTCCTCGGGGGCGGAGCTCGGCGCGATCGCGACGGCTGCGGCGAGCGAGAGACCGACAACGCCGACGATCGCAAAGGTCGTCCTGATGCCCGCCAGCTCGGCGACGGCACCGAACATGGGGCCGACGATGAAGCCGAGCACGGCGAAGCTGAACACCGTCCCGATCACCTGGCCCCGCCGCTCGCGCGGCGCCCGGACGGTCACCCACGCGAGCGCCCCCGTCCACGTCGCGACGCTCGCGACCCCCTGGGCGAACCGGGCGAGCCCGAGGGCCAGCGGGCTCGCGGCGACCGCGAAGGCGAAGCTGGCCGCCGCCAGCAGGATCAGCCCGAGCACGACGACGTTGCGGGGGCCGATCCGCCGCGCGAGCAGCCCGCCGGGAATGCCCCCTGCCAGCGCGCCGGCTCCGAACGCTCCGACCAGGAGGCCCGCCTCGAGCTTGCCGAGGTCGTACTCGTCGGCGTACCCGGGGACGAGCGGGATGATCGCCCCGAAGAGCATCGCGTCGACGAAGACGATGACGCTGACGAGGGCGATCAGACGGCGCATCAGCCGAGGATACGCGCACGCAAGAACGCACCGAGCCGGTGGCCCCTTCGTCCGGACTCCCGATCGACCTCCGCCGAAGCGACTGCCGCTCGGGAGGCCATCAACCTCAGGCGCTCCGTGCTCGGTGCAAGCGGGACATTACGCGCCGTAAATCAGCCGCGCAAGATCCTCCGGGAAGAATTGTCGCAAAATGCGACGGATTTGCTTTGCCGTTCGATTTCCATCAAACAACGGTTCAAGAACGACAAAATGCACCGAGCCGGTTTCGCTTTCGTCCAGCGTCCCGATTGACCTCCGCCGAAGCAGGTGCCTCTCGGATCGCCTTCAACCTCCAGCGCTCCGTACTCGGTGCATGCGGGACATTAGGGGCTCACGCGACCGTCGTCAAGTCGCCTCGAGCGTGTGTGGCCGCAAATTGCGACTTTTCTGTATTGAGCAGATGGAATTGCGATCACGGTCACATGCTCTATATCGCCTCTTCGCGATCGAGGCCGGCATAGCCGGCCCCGGAGACGAGCATTCGCCGAGCCGGGTGCGCTTTCGTCCACCGCTCCGACTGACCTTCCGCTTCCGCGTACAGCCTTCCGGAGAGGCTTCGTCCTACTCGCGCCCCGTGCTCGGCGCAGGCGGGACTCTATGCGGCGCGGACAGGGCCGATCAAGCCCGGTCCGAGACGAAGTTCGCGCAATTTGCGAATGTCGGCTCCCCGGTCTCGCGACCGGCGGGCCGCGTGCGCTCCCGGGAGCGCGACCGACAAGGTCGACGTACGCTCTCCGCATGGCCGTCAGGCCGGTGATCGGGATCACGTCGTACGCGCAGCCGGCCCGCTGGGGGGCCTGGGACCTGCCGGCGGCGCTGATCCCCCTGATGTACGTCGACGCCGTCGAGCGGGCCGGCGGCCGGCCGGTGGTGATCCCTCCGAGCGACGACGGGGCGGGTGAGACGCTCGACCTCCTCGACGGGGTGGTCTTCTCCGGCGGAGCGGACGTCGACCCGGCGTCGTACGGCGCCCAGGCGCACCCGCTCACCGATCCGCCCCAGGAGCGCCGCGACCGGGGCGAGCTGGCGCTGCTCGGGGCCGCGCTGGCGCGCGACGTCCCGGTGCTTGCGATCTGCCGCGGCAGCCAGCTGCTGAACGTGCTGCGCGGCGGCGACCTCGTCCAGCACCTGCCCGACGAGCTCGGGCACACCGATCACCGCGAGACCCACGGGGTCTTCTCCGACCACGAGGTCACCGTCGGCGCCGAGACGCGGCTGGGCGCCGTGCTCGGCGGGAGCGCGACCGTGAAGTCGTCCCACCACCAGGGGCTCGGGCGGCTCGGCGAGGGGCTGGTCGAGGCGGCCAGGGCGACGGACGGGACGGTCGAGGCGCTGGAGGACCCGACGAAGCGCTTCGCCGTCGGCGTGCTCTGGCACCCGGAAGCGGGGGAGGACCAGCGGCTCTTCGACGCCCTGGTCGAGGAGGCGAGGCGCTACCGCGACTCCCGGGGCGGCAGCTGAGCTCCTGTCGCGGCAGCGAGGCGGAGGGCCATGTCCCGGTGCCAGGCACGAGGACACGGCCGTTTCGGACCTGTCTTTCGCCACAATGCCCAGCGTGACCGCGCCCGCCAGACCGGTTCTCGCGGTGGTCGCCGTGCTCCTGCTCGGAGCGATCCTCGCCCCCGGCGCGGCGGCGGCCCCCGCGGTGGTCCCGTGCAACGCCGTCAAGGGCTTCGCGATCTACGCGAACGGCGTCCGGTGCCCGACCGCCAAGAAGCTGGTGCGGTCCATCTCGGGGCGGCCGTTCCGGGCGCCGAAGGTGACGATCCGCAACGTCGCAGGCTGGCTCTGCGTCGCGAGCTACAGCCGGAGGACGAAGAAGCAGGTCGCCGGCTCCTGCCTCAGGGTCGGCACCGTCGCGACGGGCTTCGGCTGGACGAAGGGCGGCGCGATCGTGCCGCTGCCGCCGGGCGTCACGGCGCCGCCGCCACCACCTGCGAGCGGCTGAACGGCGACGTCTGGAGGCGGCCTGTCGTGGCTGGACGGCTCGCAGGGAAGGTGTGCGTGATCACAGGCGCCGGCGGCGGCATGGGCCGCGAGGCTGCGGTCGTCTTCAGCGGCGAGGGAGCGCACATCTGTGTCGCCGATGTGGCCGGCGCCGCCGCGGAGGAGACCGTCGCGCAGTGCCCCGACGGGGCGGCGTTCGCGTTCGAGGTCGACGTCGCCTCCGAGGAGGGCGTCCGGGCGATGATGGCCGCCACCGCCGAGCGGTTCGGCGGCATCGACGTCCTCTACAACAACGCCGGCATCTCGCCCGACGACGACGCGAGCGTGCTCGACACGTCCGTGGCGGCCTGGCAGCGGGTCCAGGACGTGAACGCCAAGGGCGTCTTCCTGTGCTGCAAGCACGGAATCCCGCACCTGCTCGAGCGCGGAGGCGGCTCCGTGATCAACGTCGCGAGCTTCGTCGCGATCCTCGGGGCGGCGACGTCGCAGATCTCGTACACCGCGTCGAAAGGGGCGGTCCTCGCGATGAGCCGGGAGCTGGGGACCCAGTTCGCCCGGCAGGGCGTCCGGGTGAACGCGCTCTGCCCGGGCCCGGTCGAGACCCCGCTGCTCCTGAACATCTACGGCTCCGACCCGGCAGCGCTCGAGCGCCGGCGCATCCACTGGCCGACCGGGCGCCTCGGCAAGCCGCGCGAGATCGTCGCGGCGGCGCTCTTTCTCGCGAGCGACGAGTCGTCGTTCGTCAACGCTGCCGCGTTCGTGGTGGACGGCGGCCTCACCGCCGCCTACGTGACGCCGCTGTAGGGTCTCTAGGGGTGGCTCGTGACCCGTTTCCGTGCGCGGAGTGAGGAATGCGACGTGTGCCGTGATGCAGCAGGGTTGGCAGGAGAGCTCCTGTGATCCGCGGTATTGGGCCGGAGGCCGGCTTGGCCGGCCGGGAGGCCAGCTGCGAGTCGTTCTCTGCGCTGCGGCATAGGAGGGGGCTCGTGGGGGAACCATGGGTTCCCCCACGCTAGAAGGTGCCGTAGCGCTCGAACGCGTCGAGCGGGAGCATCCCCTCGCGGACCGCCGCGCGGATCTCGTCCTCCGTCGCCGCCTTCGCCTCCGCCTCGGCGAGCACGTCGGCGGCGATCGCGGCCGGCACGACGACGACGCCGTCCTCGTCGCCGACGACCCAGTCGCCGGGCTCGATCCGGACGGTGCCGATCGTGATCGGAGCCTGGGTCGCCGTCACCTCCCAGCGCCAGGTCGAGTCCTCCGGGGTGACGAACCGCGTGAACACCGGCAGCTCGAGCGCT
This sequence comes from Gaiellaceae bacterium, assembly GCA_036555085.1. GTDB lineage: Bacteria > Actinomycetota > Thermoleophilia > Gaiellales > Gaiellaceae > Gaiella. The sequence goes on along the minus strand of DATBMD010000292.1, from coordinate 27 downwards.
TCGATCAGCCGCACGTCGCGGCAGCCG
>DATBMD010000260.1:0-21314 GCA_036555085.1 Gaiellaceae bacterium | reverse complement strand
CGTGACCGCGACCCACCGCGGCGAGAGCAACTTCGTCGTCTACCTGGTCGGCTTCGGGTCTCTGAGCGGGCGCGAGCTGGTCGTCAACGAGATCGGCCGCTACCGCGGGCAGGCGCTCGTGGACGTGCCGCGCGGGACGCTCCTCCTCTGGGTGCAGGCCGACGGGCCGTGGACGGTGGGGCTCGCCCCGTAGGCTCATTCCATGGCGGAACGGTGCACGGCGGGCAGTCAGTCCGGACAGGAAGCAATAAAGCTGTCATCGCGGTACGATGAGATCGTGAAGACGACGATCGACATCCCCGACGAGCTCTACCGGCGGGTCAAGGCGAGGAGCGCGCTCGAGGGCCGGCGCGTGCGCGACGTGACCATCGAGCTGTACGAGCGGTGGCTCGCCGACCGCACGCCGCGCGAGCCCGAAGAGTCGCCGGCGGAGTGGCTCGATCGGTGGCTCAGGCTGGCCGACGAGGCGACCTCGGGCGCGCCGACCGGGCGCTCGGCGCGCGAAGTGCTCGACGCCGACCGCGGCCGGCTCGAGACCCCGGCGTGAGCCTCGTCGTCGACGCGAGCGTCTGGGTGTCGGCCGCGGACCGGACGGACGCGCTCAGCGTTCAGAGCCGGTCGTTCCTCGCCGGGGTCGCCGCTCGCGGAGAGATCCTCGTCGTTCCCGCGCTCGCGCCCGTCGAGGTGGCGTGCGCCTTCGCCAGGCGAACGCGCGACGCGGGTGCCGGTCGTGCGGTCGCCGACGAGCTCGTGCGGTTCCCGCTTCTCCGTGTCGAGCCGCTCACGGCGCACGTCCTCCGGGAGGCAGTCGAGCGCGGAACGGCGGCGCTCCTGCGTGCGGCCGACGCGATCTACCTCGCCGTGGGGCGCATGACCGGCAGCAGGCTCGTGACGTGGGACGCCGAGCTCGTCGAGCGGGCGGAGGGGCTCACCCCGGTGGCCTGGCTGGCCGACGGATAAGCGATACCGTCGCCGCGTGTCCCTCGGCGCGGAGCGGGTCCTCACCGAGCGCGAGCTGAACCGCGCCGTGCTGGCGCGGCAGCTGCTGCTGGAGCGCGCGCGGACGCCGCTGCCGCGGGCGCTCGAGCGGATCGGCGGGATCCAGGCCCAGTACGCGCCGTCGATGTACGTCGGGCTCTGGTCGCGGCTCGCCGGGTTCGAGCGCGACCGGCTCACGCGCGCGCTCGGGCGGCGCACGGTCGTGCAGGGGACGCTCATGCGGGCGACGATCCACCTCGTCTCGCGCGGCGACTACTGGCCGCTCGCGCTCGCGATCCGCGACGCACGCCGCGCCTGGTGGATCCGCGTGCACAAGGGGCTCACCGAGCGCGACGCCGCGCAGGCCGCGGCGCTGATGCGCGGCCGGCTCGAGCGTGGGCTGACCGCTCGCGCCGAGCTGATCGAGGGGCTCGACGCGCAGCGCTTCAACGGCACCCACATCTGGCTCGACATCGTCCGCATCCCGCCGTCGGGCACCTGGGAGCGGCGCCGGGCAGACCGCTACGCGCTCGCCGAGGAGTGGATCGGCCCGCCCGAGACGACGCCCGAGGACGGGCTGGAGCTGCTCGCCCGCCGCTACCTCCAGGGCTTCGGGCCCGGCGCGCCGGCCGAGATCGCCGACTGGGCCGGCCTGCCCATCCGGCAGGTGAACGCGACCCTCGAGGCGCTCGAGCTGCGCCGCTTCCGCGACGAGCGGGGCGGCATGCTCGTCGACCTGCCGCGGCTGCCGCTCCCCGCCGCCGACACGCCCGCGCCGCCGCGCTTCCTGCCGGTCTGGGACGCGACCCTGCTCGCTCACGCCCGCCGCGCGCAGATCCTGCCCGAGCAGCACCGCGCGAAGGTCTTCAGCACGAAGACGCCGCAGTCGACGGAGACGTTCACGGTCGACGGCCAGGTCGCGGGCGCCTGGAAGTGGAACGGCAAGTGTGTCGAGCTGCGGCCGTTCGGCGGGCTCCCCCGCGACGCGCGCGAGCAGCTCGACGACGAGGCGCGCGGGCTCGACGCGCTCCACGCTCCACCGACTTCACCATGATATGTTGTCTTACATGAAGAGAGCAAGAATCACTACGGGAGGGCAGATCTCGTTGCCCGCGGCCGTTCGACGCCGCTGGCAGACGTCGGTGGTCGCGCTCGAAGACCGCGGCGATAGCGTCGTTGTGCGGCCCCTTCCGGAGGACCCGATCGCGGCCGCCCGCGGCGCGTTGAAAGGCCGCCTCGGGTCGGCGGAAGCGCTGCGGAAGCAAGCTCGGGCGGACGAGGCGAGCGCAGAACGGCGGCGGTGACGCTCCTCGACGCGTACGCGCTCGTCGCCCTGCTCGCGGACGAGCCGGCGGCGGGCGAGGTCGAGGCGCTGCTGTACGCCGGGGAGGCCGGGGTCGCCGTCGTCAACCTCGCGGAGACGATCGACGTGTCTGCCAGAGTGCACGGCATTCCGGAGGCGGAGCTCCGGGCGGTGCTCGAGCCGCTGCTGGGAACGGTCGTCTCCGTCGTCGTGCAGGACGAGAGCGCCGCCTGGCGAGCTGCCGAGCTCCGGGGCCGCTACTACGACAGGCGCTCGTGCCCCCTCTCGCTCGCCGACTGCTTCCTCCTCGCCGAGGCCGGACCCGACGACGCGGTCGCCTCGTCGGATCCCGCCGTCTGCTCGGTCGCGCGTGAGGAGGGGCTCGGCGTCATCGCTCTCCCCGACGCAGCGGGTGTGCGGCCCTAGGCGCTCGTCGTACACTCGAGGCGATGGAAGACCTCCAGGCGGAGCACGTCGTCACGCTGGCGAGGGAGGCAGGCCTACGGTTCGTCCGCTTCGTCTGGTGCGGCAACGACGGCACCGTGCGGGCGAAGGCGACGACGGTCGAGCACCTCGGCGACCGGATCCGGACCGGCATCGGCCTGACCGTGGCGCTGCAGGCGCTGAACGGCCTCGACCATCTGGCGACGGTCGAGGGCATGGGGCCGGTCGGCGAGATCCGGCTCGTGCCGGACCCCGCCACGTTCCGCGTGCTGCCCTACGCGCCGCGGACGGGCGCGCTGCAGGTCGACCTCGTCACGCTCGCGGGCGAGCCCGCGCCGCAGTGCCCGCGCTCGTTCCTGAAGCGCATGGAGCAGAGCCTCGCGGAACGCGGCGCCGTCCTGCGCGTCGCCTTCGAGAACGAGTTCTCGCTCGCGGTCGCCGTCGACGGCGGCTTCGAGCCGATCGACGCGAGCATCTGCTTCTCGACGATCGGGATGACGTCCGCGCAGGCGTACGTCGACGCCCTCGCCGACGCGCTGGAGCAGCAGGGCATCGGGCTCGAGCAGTACTACGCCGAGCTCGGGCACGGACAGCAGGAGATCTCGACCGCGCACGCGCCCGCGCTGCGGTCGGCCGACGCGCAGATCCTCGTGCGCGAGGCGATTCGCGGCGTCGCGGCCCAGCAGGGGCTCGTCGCCTCGCTGGCGCCGAAGCCGTGGCCGGAGGCGGCCGGGAACGGCTGCCACCTCCACTTCTCGCTCTGGGACGCCGACCGCCGCAACCGCTTCCACGACGGCGGCGCCCCAGACCGGCTCTCGGCCGAGGCCCGCTCGTTCCTGGCCGGCGTGCTCGAGCACCTGACCGGCCTCTGCGGGCTCACCGCCCCGAGCTTCAACTCGTATCGGCGGCTGATCCCGCAGTACTGGGCCGGCGCCTTCACCTGCTGGGGGCACGACAACCGGGAGGCGCCCCTTCGCGTCCCGTCCGTCTTCTGGGGGATGGAGGAGGCCTCGACGAACCTCGAGCTGAAGGCGGCGGACGCGACCTGCAACCCGTACCTCGCGATCGGCGGGCTGATCGCCGCCGGGCTGGACGGGCTCGAGCGCGGGCTGGAGCCGCCCGAGCCGGTCGAGGTCGATCCGGCCTCGATCCCGGAGGACGAGCGGGAGCGGCGCGGGATCGCGCGCCTCCCCGCGACGCAGGCGGAGGCGCTGGACGCGCTCGAGGCCGACTCGCTCCTGGTGGACGCGCTCGGGCCGGTGCTCGCGGGCTCCTACCTCGCCGTGCGCCGCTCCGAGTGGGACGCCTACTCGGCAGGTGACGAGGCATTCGAGCAGCACGGCCACTTCTCGAAGTACTGAGATACCTGCGAAGGTATACTTGGAGGGTGCCGGCATCCGCGACCAGGTGGCCCGTCTGGGCGCTCGTCCGCGAGGCTCGGCAGCGGGCCGGGCTGACCCAGGCGGAGCTCGCGCGGCGCGTAGGTACGTCGCAGCCGGCCATCGCGCGCTACGAACGAGCGCGCGCGATGCCGGATCTCGGGACGCTGCACCGCATCGTGGAGGCGTGCGGCTTCGAGCTTCGGCTCGAGCTCGGAGAGCCGGACGCGCAGCGCGAGTCGCTCAGCCGGCGAGCGCTCGAGCGAACGCCGGAGGAACGGCTCGAAGCCAACACGCGACAGGGCGCGCTGATCCAGGCGCTTCGCGATGGGCGATCCTGACGCGCCACCGCTTCAGGCAGGGGAGCTGTTGCAGCTCCTCGACCGGCACGCGGTGCGCTACGTCGTCGTCGGCGGGCTGGCCGCGACCGTGCACGGGGCAACCCGAGTCACATTCGACATCGACCTGGTGCCCGAATGGACGGACGCGAACCTCGATCGGCTTGCGGCGGCTCTCCGCGAGATCGATGCTCGGCTGCAGGCGCCCGGCGCGCGAGAGCCGGTCGCGTTTCCGGTCGACACGCGCTCGCTTCGGCAGTTCGAGGTCTCGACGTGGCGGACGCGTCTCGGGGATCTCGACGTCGTCGTGGGGACGCCGACCGCGACGCGTGGCTCGCTCGCACGCTACGAGGCGCTCGCGTCGCGCGCGCACCGCCGCACCGCGTTCGGCGTGACGATCCTCGTCGCCGACCTCGACGACATCATCGAGTCGAAGCAGGCGCTGGGCCGCGAGTCGGACCTCGTCGCCCTGCCCGAGCTCCACCGCCTCCGAGCGCGCTCGGGCTGACACGTCCCGAGCCGCCGGCGTCCGGCTGCAGGCGTACGCTCACAGTGTGGTCGGCACAGCCCGGAACGCTCCCTGCCCCTGCGGGTCCGGCTTGAAGCACAAGAAGTGCTGCGGCACGACGAGGGCGCGCGAGCGCGAGCTCACGCAGCGAGTCGTCGAGCTTGCGCGGACGAGCGAGGCGATCGCGGCGCTTCCGCACAGCTTCCCGCGCTTGCGCCCCGACTGCGCAGGTCTGTCCGCATGGGCGGATCGAGTCGCAGTGGGCGAGATCGCCGAGCCGGAGATCGACGACGCCCTGGCGCTGATCGACCAGGGCGAGCGCCGGCGCATAGAACGCCGGCGCGGCCGGGAGTGCGCCGCCGCCTGGGCCTTGCTCGCCGCCGGTCTGGATGACGAGGAGCTCGCCACGGAGTTCCTGCTCGCGGGAGGCGTCGTCGCCGTGCTCGGCGAGCGCCGGCTGCCCGATCCCGACGCCCTGGAGCTGATCGAGGAGGAGCCGGACGTGCGCGCCGACCCGTGTGAGTCGCTCGCGTTCGCGATCGACGAGTGCGACCTCTGGAGCATCGCGGAGGGATTCGAGGCGGACGGCCGGCTCGCCGCGATTCCCGACGAGCTCGACGACGACGCCTACGACGCCCGCTGGCACGACGTTCTCGCCGCCGCTGCCGCCGACCTGGAGACGCGCTGGCATCGCGACCGTCTCGAGCTGCTCGTCGGCCGCCTGCGCGAGCGGCTGCCGATCGAGAGCCACCCGGTCGCTTCGGCAGTGCTCGCCGATGCCTGCGAGCGGTTCCGGTCCGACACGGTGTTCCGGCGGCGCCTCGCGGCCCTGCTCCTCAGCGACATGCTCGACCACGTGCGCGACGTGCACGTTCGCGCGTCGCTCGCGGCCTGACGGGCACGAGATCCGCGGTACCGTCCCTTCTGGCCATGGCGACGGTGCGTGTCCTCGTCGACGTCCAGGAGCGGCGCAGCGGCATCCCCGATCTGCTCGAAGTAAGACACCGCCGCCGAGACGCCGATACTCGAGTGGATGCAGCTGCGCGACGGACAGCTCTCGCTCTCGCCCTCCGACCTCTCGGCCCACCTTGGCTGCGCGCACCTGACGACGCTCGAGCTGCGGGTCGCGCGCCGGGAGCTCGAGAAGCCGCCCCTAGAGGACGAGCAGACGAAACTGCTCTTCCGCAAGGGCGAGGAGCACGAGCGGGCATACCTTCAGCGCCTGCGCGACGACGGCCTCGAGATCGCCGAGATCTCGGTCGACCCCGACCACGACTGGGAGCGCGCCGCGCGCGAGACGGTCGAGGCGATGCGCGCAGGCGTGGACGTCGTCTACCAGGGCGTCCTCGTCGGCGAGGGCTGGCGCGGCGTCGCCGACTTCCTGCTCCGCGTCGAGACATCGTCCGCGCTCGGCGCCTGGAGCTACGAGGCGCTCGACACGAAGCTCGCGCGGCACGCCAAGCCCGCCTACATCCTCCAGCTCTGCTTCTACAGTGAGCGGGTCGGCGCCATTCAGGGGAGGGAGCCCGCGCAGATGCACGTCCTGCTCGGCAACCTCGAGCAGGAGAGCTTCGCGCCGGAGGAGTTCGGCGCCTATTACCGTCGCGTCTGCGGTCGGCTCGAGGAGTTCGTCGCCGACCCGCCCACGACCGAGCCCTATCCGGTCGCGCAGTGCGACAGCTGCCGCTTCAGGCCGCTCTGCGACAGGCGCTGGGACGAGGTCGATCACCTGAGCCGGGTCGCAGGTATTCAGCGGCGCCAGATCGAGCGGCTCGCGACCGCCGGGATCACGACGCTCGCCGCGCTGGGCCGCGCCAACGGCAGCCCGCCTGCCGGGCTCGCTGCCGAGACGTACGCGAAGCTCACGCAGCAGGCCCGGCTCCAGCTCGCCGGCCGCGAGACGGGCGTCGACTCGTACGAGCTGCTCGAGCCGCACGCCGACTCCGGGCTCGCTCTCCTGCCCGACCCCTGCCCTGGCGATCTCTTCTTCGACTTCGAAGGCAACCCGTTCTGGGACCACGAGGGCTCGCTCGAGTACCTCTGGGGGATCAGCGATGCCGACGACGCGTTCACGCCGATCTTCGCCTCGACACGAACGGGCGAAAGGGCCGGGTTCGAGCGGTTCGTCGACCTCGTCCACGCGCGGCTCGCCGAGCACCCCGCGCTGCACGTCTACCACTACGCCGCCTACGAGATCACCGCGCTTCGCCGGCTGATGGGCCGCTACGGGACGCGCGAGGCGGAGCTCGACGACCTGCTTCGACGCGGCGTCTTCGTCGACCTGCTGAAGGTCGTTCGCGGCGGCCTCCGCGCTTCGCTGCGGGGCTACGGGCTGAAGGAGCTGGAGGTCTTCTTGCCGCTCGAGCGGCGCGCGGAGATCAAGGACGGAGGCACCTCGATCGTCGCATTCGAGGAGTGGATGCTGACCCGCGACGGCCGGATCCTCGAGGAGATCGCCGCATACAACCGCGAGGACTGCATCGCGACGCGCCTGCTCCGCGACTGGTTGCTCGAGCGCCGCACCGAGGCGCTCGCCCGCTTCGGCCCCTTTCCGCAGCCCGAGCCGGTCGGGCCGAAGCCGGTCAAGCCCGAGAAGGCCGAGCGCGCCGCCCTCCGAGAGGGGCTGCTCGCCGCCGGCGGCGAGGCGCAGGCCCTCGCCGCGCAGCTGCTCGACTACCACGAGCGCGAGCGCAAGCCCGTCTGGTGGGCGTTCTTCGACCGCGTCGAGCAGGCGCCGGAGCAGCTGGTCGAGGACGCGGACTCGATCGGTTCGCTCGAGGTCGTTTCCGGGCCCGAGCAGGTCACGAGGTACTCGGTCGCCTACGAGCTCACGTTCCCCGCCCAGGAGCACAAGCTCCGCACCGGGGACGACCCGTTCGACCCCGCAACGCGCGAGGGCGCGGGGGAGATCCTCGAGCTCGACCGTGAGACCCGCCGCCTCGTCCTCAAGCGGGGGCCGAAGCTCGAGGACGTACCGCCGCCGCGGGCCCTGATCCCCGGCCGGCCGTACGACACGGACGCACAGGAGGCGGCGCTCGAGCGGATCGGCCGCTCGCTGCTCGCGGGCGACCGCCGCTACCCGGCGCTCGAGTCGGTGCTCCGGCGCGACCCGTTCCCGCACCCGGTGCAGACGACCGAACTCGACGAGATGAAGGCGCTGGTGCTCGGGCTCGACCGCCGGCACCTCGTCATCCAGGGGCCGCCGGGGTCGGGCAAGACGTGGCTCTCTGGCCGGTTGATCGCGCACCTGATCGCGCACGACCAGCGGGTCGGTGTTGCCTCGACGAGCCACAAGGCGATCCACAACCTGATCGCCGCCGTCGAAGACGCTGCCGGCGAGGGCGGGCTCGACTTCGTCGGCCGCAAGAAGGCAAGCTCGGGCAACCCGGAGTCGTATTGGCAGAGCGCGCACGTCGAGAGCGTCACGGACTCGGGCGACTGCGCCGACTGCGACCTGACCGCGGGCACGGCCTGGCACTTCTCACGCGGCGAGCACAACGACACGCTCGACTACCTCTTCGTCGACGAGGCCGGGCAGGTCTCGCTCGCCGACGCGCTCGCCATGGGGACGGCCGCGCGCAACCTCGTGCTCGTCGGCGACCCGCAGCAGCTCGACCAGGTGCTGCAGGGAACCCATCCCGACGGCAGCGAGCTGTCGGTGCTCCGGCACCTGCTCGGCGACGACGCGACGATCCCCGCCAACCGGGGGCTCTTCCTCGAGCGGACGTTTCGGCTGCATCCCGACGTGTGCCGCTTCGTCTCGCACGAGTTCTACGAGGGTCGGCTCCACCCGGACGTCGTCGCGGGGGCGCGGACGACGCCGCTCGGCACCGGTCTCCGTTACGTGCCGGTCGAGCACGAGGGGAGCCGCCAGCATTCGCCGGCCGAGGTCGAGGCGGTGCAGCGGCTCGTCTCGCGCCTGCTGGGGAGCGGGGTCGCGCTCGACGAGATCCTCGTCGTCTCGCCGTTCAACGCCCAGGTGAACGCGCTCACGGAGGCGTTGCCGGAGCACGCGCGGGTCGGCACGGTCGACAAGTTTCAGGGCCAGGAGGGGCGCGTCGTGATCTACTCGCTGGCCAGCTCGAGCGGGGAGGACGTTCCGCGCGGGCTCGACTTCCTGCTCTCGCGCAACCGGTTCAACGTCGCGATCTCGCGGGCGCAGTGCCTCGCCTACCTCGTCTGCTCGCCGCGGCTGCTGGAGGTCGACGCCAGGACGATCCCGCACATGCGACTCGCGAACGCGCTCTGCCGCTTCGTCGAGCTCGCTGACGCGACGTCCTGAGACCGGCCCGTTTTGACGGTCCACGTGCGGTGCGCCACAATCGCCGCCATTCGACGGTGGAGAGGAAGACGCCTGAGGAGCGCGCCGCCGAGCGCGCACGCCGGGAGGCCCTCGACCCGCGGCTGCTCGAGGTGGCGCGGGCGTGACCGCGCTGCTCGTCGTCCTCGGGCTCGTCGCGGCGTTTCTCGCCTGGAAGACGCTCATGCTTCTCGCCGGGGCGCTCGTGCTCTTCGCGAAGGTGGTCGTGCTCACGCTGGCGCTCGCCGCGTGGCTCTGCCTGCTGCCGCTGCGGCTGCTCCTTCGCTGAGCGCTACGTGGTGTCGCGGGGGGCGCGCAGCTCGTCCGAGATGACGCGGTACTCGCTTGCCATCAGCAGGTCTTTCGGGCGGCCGGCGGCCTCCTTCATGGCGATCAGGTGGTCGAGCGAGGCGACCACGAGAGCTACGCCCTCGACCGCGAGGCGTGGCCCTGCTGCACGTCTCAACTCCTCGTACGGGGGTGCTCCATCGGGATCGGTGAGGATGTCGAGCGACCCGAACGGCGTGTCGAACGTGAAGTGGTTCCCGTTTGCCAGCGTCTTGGCGTCGAGGATGAAGGGGAGATCGTTCGGTGCGCCTCGAAGCGTCGCGCCGAGATCGCGGAGCGCCGTCGCGAGACGCTCGAGGTTCTGGCGACTTCGCTGGTACGCGACGTCGACGTCGTAGCTCGGGTACGACGAGCCGCGGGCGATCCCGGCGAGCCCTCCGATGAGAACGAAATCGACGTCGTGGGCGAGAAGCGCGTCGAGAATCGGTCGCGGACGGAACCGATCAGGCGGCAGCTGCGCCACGGTTCCGGAGCACGAAGTTCGCCACGTCGGCCATGAACTCGATCCGCTCCGCGGGCGTTCGCTGGAGGTTCTGCCGGATCAGCGTCCGGTCATGACCCCAGTCGATCGCTCGCGCCTCGAGGACGAGCTCCTCGTTCATCAGCCGCAGGAGCTCGTGCAGCGTCGCGACGGTGGGGGAGACGAGGCCGCGCTCGATCCGCGAGATCGCCGCCTGCGAGGTGCGAGCGCGAGCCGCGAGCTGGCGCTGCGTCAACCCGTGGCGACGCCTGGTCTCGCGCAAGAGGTCGGCTGCTGTCACGGTCGTCACGATATCACTTCCGACGTCGAGCAACGGTTCCGCCCGCTGTGCGGCGACTCCCGGGTGACGCCGGCTGCCCGGCGGGCGGCGCCGCGCGAGAATGCCGCCGTGCTCCTCGCTGGGATCGCTCGAACCTCGTCGGAAGTCGCCGCCACGCCGGCTCGGCTCGCCAAGATCGAGCTGCTGGCGGCGTGCTTGCGCGAGGCGCGGCCCGACGAGGTGCCCGTCGCCGTCGCCTACCTGTCGGGCGAGCTGCCGCACGACCGGATCGGGGTCGGGTGGGCGCTGCTGCGCAACCTGCCGCCTCCGGCCGGGGCGCCGAGCCTGGAGGTGCTCGAGGTCGACGCGGCGCTGCGCCGCATCGGCGCCGCCGCCGGGCCTGGATCGCAGACGGCGCGCAGGGGCGATGTCGCCGACCTGTTCGGCCGCGCGACCGAGCCCGAGCAGCGCTTCCTGACCGCGCTCCTGCTCGGCGACCTGCGGCAGGGGGCGCTGGCGGGCGTGATGGTCGACGCCGTCGCGCGCGCGGCCGACGTGCCCGTGCCCGCGGTCCGGCGGGCGTTCATGCTCGCGGGCGACCTCGGCCCCGTCGCCGCCGCGGCGATGGAGGGCGGCGACCGGCTCGCGCAGTTTCACCTGACGCCGCTCACGCCGGTGCAGCCGATGCTCGCGCAGACGGCCGAGACGCTCGCCGACGCCCTGGCGCGCGTCGGCTCCGCGGCGGTGGAGTGGAAGCTCGACGGCGCGCGCCTGCAGGTGCACCGGCTCGGCGACGACGTTCGGGCCTACACGCGGAACCTCGCCGACGTCACGAAGCGGGTGCCCGAGGTCGTCGCGGCGTTGCTCGCGCTCTCCGTCGAGGCCGCGATCCTCGACTGCGAGGTGATCGCCCTGGACGAGCGCGGGCGCCCGCGGCCGTTCCAGCAGACGATGAGCCGCTTCGGCAGCAGGCGCGGCGTCGACGAGCTTCGCGACGCGGTGCCGCTGTCGCTGTTCGTCTTCGACGCGCTCCATCTCGACGGCGACGATCTGCTCGACCTGCCCGCCCGCGAGCGCTTCGCGGCGCTCGCGCGCCTGCCCGAGGGCCTGCGCGTGCCCCGGCTCGAGACGGACGACCCCGTGGAGGCGGAGCGGTTCCTCGCGGACGCGCTCGCGCGCGGCCACGAGGGCGTGATGGTGAAGGCGCTCGACGCGCCCTACGAGGCCGGCCGGCGGGGCGCCGGCTGGCTGAAGGTGAAGCCCTCGCACACGCTCGACCTCGTCGTCCTCGCCGCCGAGTGGGGCCACGGGCGGCGGCGCGGGAAGCTCAGCAACCTTCACCTCGGCGCTCGCGACCCGGACGGCGGCGGCTTCGTGATGCTCGGCAAGACGTTCAAGGGGATGACCGACGAGATGCTCGCGTGGCAGACCGAGCGGCTGCTGGAGCTCGAGAGCGGACGCGACGGACACGTGGTTCGCGTCCGCCCGGAGCTCGTCGTCGAGGTCGCCTTCGACGGCGTCCAGGCCAGCTCGCGCTACCCGGGTGGCCTCGCGCTGCGTTTCGCCCGCGTCAAGGGCTACCGACCGGACAAGCGCCCGGACGAAGCCGACGCGATCGAGACGGTGCGCGCGATCCATGAGGGCCGCAGGTAGCCGCTGTCCGCGCGAGTCTCACTCGGCGTTACAGATTCGGCACGAAGCCGGCACACACGCGTCACAGGTTCTTTGCTCTGCTGGGGTCATGAGCCCACGAATGATCGACGGCGCCCCTCCCACGGTCCGGCAGGTGTACGCGCTCGCCGCCGTGCTGTGCGCCAAGCTCGGTGAGCCGTTCCCGGAGCGGCGCGACCTGGCCTCCGACCTGATCGAGCGCGTCCGCCGCGAGACCGGGCACCCGCGGCCGGCGCTCGGTGACTCGCCGCTCCGCCGCCGTCGTCGAGGAAGGAGGCGCCACTCGGATCGGGACAGCTGACATAGGGGAGCCAGCCGATTAACTACCCGGCCCATCCCTCGACCGAGGCTGGACGCCCGGATCGCTCCGTGTACCGTGCGGCCTGTGACTGCGGCCCACGTCGCCCCATGGCGAGTCGCTGTCGCCTGCCTCGTCGCGGCCACAGTGGCCGGCCTCGGCGCCGGCGAGGCGCTCGCGGGATCCGGCGTTCGGCCGAACGCCGAGGCGATCTCGGTGGTCGCGAGCGCAGCGGGCGCGATCACGAGCCCGGCTGCGATCGACCTCGTCGTCCGACTCGATCCGGGCGACGTGGAGCCGCACGTCTGGGTGTCCGAGTCGCCGGCGCCGGGCGCCGACGCGCTCCCAGCGGCGGGCACCGAGGTCGGCTCCTGCGGCGAGGCCCAGCTGACCGCCGTCGGCGAGTCGGGCGAGGTCGCCTGCCGAACGAGCACGGCGTCGCTCGTGCCGGGCCGCACGTACTACTGGTGGCTCGTCTACCGCCGTGCCGACACGCGCGATCCCGCGGCCGCCGCCGAGGTCTCCGGACCGTTCGCGTTCACGCTGGTGCAGCGGGCAGCCGCAGCGCCGCCGCCCGCGCCCGCCCCAGCGCGCCGAACGGCGACGGCCGCCTCGACGAAGACCGCCACGTCGGCCGCGACGCTCCGCTCGTCGGGCGCGTGGGACGGCGCCCGGTCGATCAAGCACACGGGGCTCACCTCGCTCGTCTACGGGCTGATGAAGCAGCTGGGCCGGCCGAAGACGCTCGCGGTCGCGTGCTGGAACGAGGCCGACTGGCTCTCGGTCGTGAAGGCCGAGGGCGACTCGCCGAGCCGCGGCGGGACGACCCTGCGCGGCTTCTGGAAGCCCTCCCAGCCACGCTGGCTGCACCTCGCGCCGTTCGTCTGCGACGACGTGCAGGCGCTCATGGACTCGACGGTCCCGACCGGGCAGCGCGCAGCCGCGGTGTCGACCGTGATCCACGAGTCGCTGCACGCGCACGGGATCGACAACGAGGCGCAGACGAACTGCTTCGCGGTGCAGCTCGTCCCGTTCGCGGGCGGCCTCCTGAAGCTGGGGGAGCAGCGGGCCAACTACCTCGGGACGCTCGCGCTCCGCTACGTGCGCTCACACGCCCCCGCGGGCTACTGGAGCGGGAGGAGTTGTCGCGACGGGGGCCGGTGGGACATCATTGCCTCGCAAGTCAACCTGCGGTGAACGGAACGGGGGGTGAGATGAAGCGGACCATGGCCGTGCTGGCCTCGTCGGCGGTGACGGCGCTCGCCGTCGGCGCCGGGTCAGCTGCGGGGAGCGACTGGCTCTGGTCGCCGGGCCTGTGCAAGAGCCGGCTGATGGACTACGGGGTCGAGCTCGGCGACGGGCGGACGTTCAACGTCGCGCAGGCCTACTGCGTCGGCATCGGCGGCCCGGAGCATTGCGAGTGGACGGGTGCCAGGCACTCGAAGCGGCTCTACGACAGCTTCTATGTGGCAGTGCGCTCCTACGACGGGGCCGTGCGCACGCTCGTGCTCCGGCCGACCGCGAAGAATCACTGGCGAGGCAGCCAGCTGCAGCTCGTCGCCAGGGGCATGTCGTCGCGGCGATTCGTCCGGTCCTACGGGTCGACGACGCTGTCGGTGGCGGCGCGCGAGAACGACAAGGGCTGCGCCGAGCCCTCGTAGCCGGAGCGGCACAGACCGTCGACACCCACCCCCGGCATCCGGCGCCGCGACCGGTTCGCGCGGCGCCGGAGCCGGCTTCGTCAGCGGAGAGCAGTCGAGGTCACGGCTTGTCCAGGCCCGTCACCCAGTACTCGACCTCCGGTGACGGGTCGGTCCCGAAGCGCGCGTTCACGACGTAGAGCCGGTTGAGGAACTCGTCGACCGTCGTCGGCACGGCGAAATCGGGATGGGTGACCTCGCGGAGCACCTCTCCCGAGCTCAGGTCCGGCGCGAGCCGGACGACCGCGATCAGGTTCAGCTGGTTGCGGACGACGTAGAGCTTGCTGCCGTCGAGCAGGATCCCGTCGCCCGCGGTCAGCGCCTTCCCGCCGAGGTCGATCTCGCTCGTGACGCCCGTCTCCGGGTCGGCGGTGAAGAGCTTGCCGGTGTTGCTCTGGACGAGGATCAGCGTCGAGCCGTCGCGCGTCGCGTCGATGCCGTTGACGTTGAAGCCGGCGATGTACTCGATGTCGCCCGTCAGCGGGATCTCCTGCGGTTCCCCGAGACTTCCGTGGCGGCCGACCGGGACCCGGTACAGCACCTGGCGCAGCGAGTCGGTGAAGTACGCGGCGTCGTGCGTGACGACCACGTCGTTGACGAACGTCGTCTCCTCGGTGAGGACGAGCTGCGCGACGTCGGCGCCCGTTCGCGCGTCGTAGACGAACGCCCGGCCCGTCGGCCCGCCGGCGGCGAAGAGGAGCCCGCGGCGGACGTCGAGGCCGATCGCCTGGCGGCCCTCGACCGGCGGCACGAACACGCGGCCCGTGCCCGTGACCAGGTTGCCGCGGTAGATCGCCCCGGTCGGGATCGAGCCGACGTAGAACGAGAGGCCGCGGATGGCGATGCCCTCGGGCGCGAACCCGTTCGGCAACGCGATCTTGGTCGGGAAGAAGAAGCCGCTGGCGGCGAGCGCCGAGGCGGCGATGGCGGCGACGACGGCTGCCGCGAGTCCAGCGGTGAGGAAGCGTCTCACTCGAATCCTCCTTCGTCGGGTTTTCCGGATGTACCCCGTCCGGGCGCAATCGGATCGTCGGGCGCGGCCGGCGCCCGGCTCGCGGTGTCGTGCCGCCGCCCGATGGCCGATGATCTGACGCGTGAGCTCCTCGTCCCCCGGCGGGGTCACGCCCGGCCGCCTCGTCGCGCGGCGCCCGGTCCGTCGGCCCGTGGCCGGCGACCTCATCGCCGGGATCAGCGTCGCGATCGTCCTCATCCCGCAGTCGCTCGCCTACGCGCAGCTTGCGGGCATGCCCGCCTACCGCGGCCTCTACGCGGCCGCGCTGCCGCCGATCGCGGCCGCCCTCTTCGCCTGCTCGCCGTACCTGCAGACCGGCCCGGTCGCGCTCACGAGCCTGCTCGCGTTCGGCGCCCTGAGCGCGCTGGCGCCGCCCGGCAGCGCGGAGTACGTCCGGCTCGGGATCCTGCTGGCGCTCGTCGTGGGAGTGGCCCGGCTCGTCGTCGGGCTGGCGCGGGCCGGCGTGATCGCGTACCTCGTCTCGCAGCCGATGCTGCTGGGCTTCATGCCG
Source organism: Gaiellaceae bacterium (assembly GCA_036555085.1). Classification (GTDB taxonomy): domain Bacteria; phylum Actinomycetota; class Thermoleophilia; order Gaiellales; family Gaiellaceae; genus Gaiella. Next base: position 5,784 of record DATBMD010000260.1, on the reverse strand, counting down.
GCCGCGGCGATCTTGATCGTGGCCTCGCAGCTGCCGACCGCGCTCGGCGTGACGCCCGACTGGGACGGGATCATCGAAGGCGCGGCCTGGGCGCTCACGCATCCCGGCTCGTGGGACGTCGCCTCGCTCCTGCTCGCGGCGGGCGTCGTCGCGCTGATGCTCGGCGGGCGGCTCGTGCATCCGCTCTTCCCGAGCGTGCCGATCGCGGTCGCGTGCGGCCTCGTCGTCAGCGGCGTCGGCGACTACGACGGCGCGACGGTCGGCCCGATCCCCGGCGGGCTCCCCCCGCTCTCCCTGGACATGCCCTGGGGCGACCTGCCGACGCTGGTGCTGCCCGGCGTCGTGATCGCCCTCGTCGGCTTCGTGGAGCCGTCGGCGATCGCCCGGACGTACGCAGCGCTCGACCGGCAACGGTGGGACGCCGACCGCGAGTTCCTCGGCCAGGGCGCCGCCAACGTCGCCGCTGCGGTGTCCGGCGGGTTCCCGGTCGGCGGCTCCTTCTCGCGCAGCGCGCTCGCCCGCCTGTCGGGAGCGAGGACGCGCTGGAACGGCGCCGTCGCCGGCCTCGCGGTGCTGGTGTTCGTGCCCTTCGCCTCGTTCCTCGAGCCGCTCCCGCGCGCAGTGCTCGGCGGCGTCGTGATCGGCTCCGTGCTCGGGCTGATCCGCATTCGCCCCATCCTGCGGCTGCTGTCCTTCTCGCGGCCGCAGTTCGTCGTCGCCGGGGTCACGTTCGTGCTGACGCTCGCGCTGTCGCCCCACATCGAGCAGGCGATCGTGATCGGGATCGGCCTCGCGGTCGCGACGCACCTCTTCCGCGAGCTGTCCCTCGACGTGGTCAGCTGGACCGAGAACGAGACCCTGCATCTGCGCCCGCGCGGCGTGCTCTGGTTCGGCACGGCGCCGAGGCTCGAGGACAGCCTGCTCGACCAGGTCGCGCAGCATCCCGACGCCCGCTCGCTCGTGATCCACCTGGACGCCGTCGGCCGCATCGACACGACCGCCGCCCTCTCGCTCCGCTCGCTGCTGCAGGACGCCCGCGCGGCGGGGCTCGACGCCCGCATCGGCGAGATCCGCCCGCGCTGGGCCCGGCTGGTCGAGCGCGTGATCGAGAGCCCCGACGACCCGGTCTGACTGCGCTACCGCGCGGCGTCGGGCGCCGCCGCCGGGGATCGGACCGCCCGGGCCCGGGCCCTCTCGGTCGTCTGCAGCAGCACGGCGAAGACGACGACGGCGCCGCCGACGAGGGTCGCGGCACCCGGGGTCTCGGAGAACGCGATCCAGACCCAGAACGCGCCGAGCACGACCTCCAGCAGCGAGATGATCGCGACCTCGTGCGCGGGGATGAGACGCGCGCCGACGGTCAGGAGCGCGAGGCCCAGGCCGATCTGGCAGACGCCGAACACCGCCAGCAGCAGCAGGTCGTGCTGCGTGACCGACGCGGGGTCGGCGAACGGCAACGCGACGAGCAGCACCAGCAGCTGCGCCAGGAAGGTCGCCGGCGCCATCGAGACGTCGCGGCGGTGGCGGGTGATGACGAGCCCGATCGCGAAGGCGAGAGTCATCGCGATCGAGACGCCGACGCCGACCGCGCCGCCGCTGTCCGGCCCGCCGACCATCAGGCCGACGCCGGCCACCGCGATCGCCATCGCCAGCCAGGCGCGCCGGGAGATCGGGTCTCCCAGGGCGATCCACGCGATCACCGCGGCGGCGATCGGCGCCGCCGCCTGCATGACGAGGACGTTCGCCACGCTCGCGTGGTTCAGCGCCACGATGAACGACCCCGACGCGATCGCGATGCAGACGGCGACCGCGAGCCCCGCCCCGCCCATCGAGCGAAAGGCGGCGATCGGACGGCCCCGGCTCGTCAGGAGCACGAAGCCGGCCAGCGCGAGCATCGCGAAGAACGCCCGCCCGGCGAGCTGGGTCGTCGTGTCGACGGTCAGCTCGCGCTGCAGCAGCCCGGCGGACGACCACGCGACCGCCGCGAGCGCGATGTACAGCTGACCCCGGCGCCGGAGCCCGTCCTCGGTGGTCGCCGCCATCGCCCCAGTCAATCACGCACGGGCTGAGCGGCGTCCCGCACCTCGGGTCAGGAAGCGGCGTTGCCCCGCGGCGCCTCCCTCGTCGGCCTGCGGTCGTAGAAGGACGTCCCGGCGCAGTGGATCACGTACTTGCCCGACGGCCGCCGCTGCGCCCACCAGAGGTCGCGGCTGCTGAACACGGCGACCGAGAACGAGCGTGCGCGGCGGGTGATTCGCTTGTGCGTGTCCATCGTTCCTCCCGAACGCGTTGGCTGGAACGAGGAGACCGCACGCCGCTCAAGGAGCTCTCAAGGCGGGGTCAACGCGCCGCGAAGCTCGCTCCGATCGTTACGCTACGTAACGATGTCGGAGAGCGGGCGCCAGCACTACGGCCTGACGTTGGCGGTGCTCACCGTCGCGGCGTCGGCGTTCGCGGTGCAGCAGACGCTCGTGTTCCCGGCGCTGCCGACGATCCAGCGCGAGTTCGACGTCAGCGCCGTCTGGGCGACGTGGGTGCTGACGGCGTTCCTGCTCAGCGCCGCCGTCCTGACCCCGATTCTCGGCAAGCTCGGCGACCAGCACGGCAAGGAGCGGCTGCTCGTCGTGGTGCTGGTGCTGTTCCTCGCCGGCTCCATCGGCGCGGCCTTCGCGCCGAACATCTGGCTGCTGATCGCGGCGCGCACCGTCGCCGGCGCCGGCGGCGCGGTGTTCCCGCTCAGCTTCGGCATCATCCGCGACGAGTTCCCGCCCGAGCGCGTGAAGGTGGGGATCGGGCTGCTCTCGGCCGTGTTCGGCATCGGCGGCGGGCTCGGGATCGTCGCGTCGGGGGTGATCGTCGACCATCTCTCCTGGCGCTGGCTGTTCGTCATCGGCGCCGTCCCGGTCGCGGCCGTGATCCCGCTGGTGCATCGCTTCGTCCCCGAGTCGCCGGTGCGCAACCCGGCGCGCCTCGACCTGCCCGGCGCGCTGCTGCTGTCCGGGTCCCTGATCTCGCTGCTGCTCGGGCTGACCATGGGGGCCGAGTGGGGGTGGACGTCGGCGCGGGTGCTCGGCCTCGGCTTCTGCGCGCTGATGCTCGGGGTCGCGTTCGTCCTGATCGAGCTGGCGTCGGATCACCCGATGGTCGACATGCGGCTGATGGCGCGGCGATCCGTGGCGATCCCGAACCTGACGGCGCTGATCAGCGGCTTCGCGATGTTCGGCACGTTCGTGCTCGTGCCGCAGTTCGTCGAGATGCCGCACGACCTCCCGGCCGGCACGTCCCGGCTGGTCGACTACGGGTTCGACGCGAGCGCGACGCAGGCGGGCCTGTACCTCCTGCCGAGCTCGCTGGTGATGCTCTTCGCCGGGCCGCTGGCCGGGGTTCTCGGCCGCCGCTTCGGCTCGAAATGGCCGCTCGCGATCGGGATGGCGGTGATGGCGCTCGCCGCGGGGTGGCTCGCCCAGCTCCACGACGAGCCCTGGCAGATCCTCGTGGCGATGGTGGCGCTCGGCCTCGGCGTCGCGTTCTCGTTCGCGTCGATGGCGGCGCTCGTGACGGAGGCGGTCCCGGCGACCGAGACCGGCGTCGCCACCGGCATGAACACCGTCATGCGCACGGTCGGCGGCGTCGTCGGCGGGCAGATCGGGGCGGCGCTCCTGACCGCCAGCACGATCCCGGGAACGGCCGTCCCGACGGAGTCGGCCTTCGCGCTCGCGTTCGCGCTCGCCGGCGTGGCAGCCGCGATCGGGGCGATCGCCGCCGTCTTCGTGACGCCGCTCAGCCCGAGGCGGCGGCGGCAGCGGGCGACGCTCGCCCTGGAGCCCGAGTGAAGGCGGCTCCCAGCGCCGTCGCGCTCGCGAGTGCGATCGAGCAGCTGCTGCACGCGCTCGCTCAGCGACGGCACGTGCTGGGCGACGAGGAGCCGAGCCCGCTCTCGACGTTCCAGTCGATCGCCATGACGGTCATCGACGACGAGGGGCCGATGCGCCTCTACGCGCTCGCCGAGCGGCTGCGGACGACCAAGGCAACGGCCTCGCGCACGATCGACGTGCTCGCCGCCCACGGGCTCGCGCAGCGGCAGAGCGATCCGAGCGACGGCCGCGGCGTGCTGGTCAGCGCGACGCGGCCCGGGCATCGGTTCGTCCTCGACCGGCGCTCGCGGCTGGCCGCGCTGCTGGAGCAGCTCCTCGCCGAGATGGAGCTCGACGAGGCGCAGCGCTTCACGGAGCTCCTCGGCGAGCTCGGCGACCTGCTCGACCGCCACCCGGCCTGACCGGCGGCCGGCCGGTCAGACGTCGACGGGCTCGAGGTGGCCGCTGCAGACGTCGTAGACGAACCCGTGCAGCTGATAGCTGTCGGGGAGCAACCCGGACTCGCGCACGCGGCAGATGCTGGCCCGGACGCGCGCGGCGACGTCGGGGAACGGCTGGAAGTCGATGTGCGTCGCGTCGACGTCCTGCCGCTCGCCCACGAGCTCGCGGATCTGATCGTTCGAGAAGGTGAGCATGCCGCAGTCGCTGTGGCCGATCACGAACGCCTCCTGGGTGCCGAGGAGGTGGTGCGAGATCACGAGCGAGCGGACCGCGTCGTCGCTGGCGATCCCGCCTGCGTTCCGGATCACGTGGGCGTCGCCCTCCTCCAGGCCGAGGGCCCGGGCGGGGTCGATGCGCGCGTCCATGCACGTGAGCACCGCGAACTGCCGCGCGGGCGGCATGGGCAGCTCTCCCTTCTCGAATCCGGCGGCGTAGCCCTCGTTGGCGGTACAGACCTCGTCGAGGACGGACATGGCGACCTCCCACTTTGGCGATTGAAGTAACGAAACTACACGAAATGAAGTAGAACGCAACTCCGTGGCTCTCTGTGCGGCCCTTGACACTTCGCACGTGCCGGCCGCGAACGACACCGAGGCGTGGCGCTCCTAGCCTGGGGCATCTGATGGCACTCACCCGGAAGGAGCAGTCGATGACCCCTCGGACGCCGAACAGAATCCTCCGCGCCTGCCTTGTCGGCGCGCTCGTGCTCGTGTTTGCCGCGCCGGCCGGCGCGCGCGTCATGCCAGTGGACGAAGCCGACAACTTCGTCGCACAGCAGGGTTGGGGAGCGGCGGCGACCGTCGCCAAGCAGCAGTCGAACACCCTGCTCGCGCAGTACGGCTGGGGCGCCGCGGCCGCCTACGCCAAGCAGCAGACGCTCGTCGGCCTCTCCGCCGCGGGTACGGACAGCCTCGTCGCGAAGTACGGGTGGGGCGCAGCGGGCGCCTACGCGAAGCAGTAGGGCCAGCGCGCGTTCGGGAGGCGGCCGTGCTCTGCCGGCCGCCTCTCAGCCTGCGGCGCTCGCGATCGCGTCGAGGAAGCGGAGCGTTGCCCGCGCGTTGGACAGCCGCCAGAGCGCGAGCGTGCGGTCGAAGCCGTCCGCCCGGCGCGCGCTGGCAGCGAGCGCGCGCTCCGTGGGCTCGAGCACCGCGCGCTGTGCCTGCAGCAGCGGCCTCGGGTCCTCCGAGCGCCGTTGCAGGAACAGGAGCTTGAGCATCAGCTCGGAGCGGACGTCGCGCACGTGCTCGACGGGCCTCGCGAGCCAGCGCCGGAACGCGCGCCGGCCGGTCGGAGTGGCGGCGAGCAGCGTCCGGGCAGGCCCCACGGAGCTCGCCTCGCTGCCGCGGGCCTCGAGGTAGCCCTTCTCGCGCAGCACCGAGATCGCCCGGTACACGAGCGGGTGCGAGGTCGTCCAGACCCGGCCGATCTCGCCCTCGGCCCCGAGCGACCGGACGAGCGTCCAGCCGTG
>DATBMD010000251.1:0-2602 GCA_036555085.1 Gaiellaceae bacterium | reverse complement strand
TGCGAGTCGAGGGCCACCTCGAGGGAACCGGAGCCGATCGTGAAGGTGCAACGGATCGTCTCGCCGGGATCGAGCTGCACCTGGACGGTCGCAGCCGGCAGGTCGGCGACGACCGGCGTCTCGCTGCAAGAGATCGCGATCAGGCGCCAGCCGGGCTGGAGCCCTCCGTCCAGACGGATGCGGTAGAGGGTCCCGTTCGCCTCGACCTCGAGCGGGCCGCTCCGCAGCTCGGCCGGAAGCGTCGGGTCGGCGTCGTCGTCGAGCGAGAAGAACCCCGCCTGTCCGATCCCCTCGATCTCGAACTGGACGTCCTGGGCGTCGTCGGGGAGCGCGTCGAGCGCGACCTCGAGGAAGCCGGTGCCGATCGTGAACGTGCAGCGGATCCTGTCGCCCGGATCGAGCTGCAGTCCCACCTCGCCGAACGGGGTTCCGTCGACGACCGGCGTCTCGTCGCAGTCGATGGCCGTCACCGTCCAGCCGGCCGGCGGTCCTCCCACCAGCGTGACGAAGTACAGCTCCTCGCCGCGGGGCGGCAGCGGGCCCAGCCGCGCCTCTCCCGGGAGCGTCGCATCGCCGTCGTCGTCGAGCGAGAACGACGCGACCTCCGGGCCGCCGCCGCGGGACACCACGAACGGGAAGTCCTGCGCGCCGTCCGGCTGCGCGTCCAGCGCGACCTCGATGAAGCCCGCGCCGACCGTGAACGTGCACCGGATCGTGTCCCCGGGGTCGAGCTCGACCACGACCTCCTGGGCCGTGAGATCGCCCGGAATCCCGTCACAGTCGATCGCGAGCAGCACCCAACCGGCCGGTAGCGCGCCCGGCACCACGATCGTGTATGCGCCTCCGGCCGGCAAGGGCCCGAGCCGCCTCGAGGCCGCGAGGGTCGCGTCGTCGTCGTCGTCGAGCGAGAACGAGCCGACCTGCTGCCCGCCGGTCGAGACGGCGAACGGGAAGTCCTGCGCGTCGTCGGGCTGCGCGTCGAGCGCGACCTCGATGAAGCCCGTGCCGACCGTGAACGTGCACCGGATCGCGTCGTCCGGCTCGAGCTGGACGGTGGCCTCCTGCGCGAGCAGGTCGCCTGGATCTCCCTCGCAGTCGATCGCGGTCAGCGCCCAGCCCGAGGGGAGCGCGCCCGTGAGCACGACCGTGTACTCGGTGCCGGCCGGCAGCGGCCCCAGCAGCCTCGACGACGGCAGCGTCCCGTCCGCGTCGTCGTCCAGCGAGAACGCATCGAGCTGCTGCCCGCCCGTCGAGACGATGAAGGGGAAGTCCTGTGCGTCGTTCGGCAGCGCATCGAGGACGACCTCGATCGTTCCCGTCTCGGGCGCCTCCACGGCGACCGAGACGGTTGCGGTGGCGGTGCCGCCGTCGCCGTCGGAGACCGTGTAGGTGAACGAGTCGGCGCCGCTGAAGGGAGGGTCGGGCGTGTACAGCACAGAGCCGCCGCCGGCGCCGATCTGCGCGCTGCCGTTGGCCGGGTCGCTCACCGCGGTCACCTGGAGGGCGTCGCCGTCGAGGTCGCTGTCGTTCGCCAGCACGTCGACGTCGTTGTCGACGGAGCCCTGGTCGACGGTCGCCGTGTCGTCGGTGGCGGACGGATCGTCGTTCACCGGCGTGACGTCGACCGTGACCGTCGCCGTGTCGGTGTTGCCGATCGGATCGGCGATCCTGTACGTGAACGAGTCGGGGCCGTTGAAATTCGGATCCGGCGTGTACGTGCACGCCGAGGCGGTGCAAGCGGCGCTCCCGCCGGCCGGCTGGGCGTTGGCGACGATCTCCAGCGGGTCGCCGTCGGGATCGGTGTCGTTGGCGAGGACGTCGACCGGGGTCGCTTCCGAGTCCTCGGCCACCGTGAGGTCGTCGTCGACGGCGTTCGGGCGCGCGTTGACCGGCGTGCCGATGACCGTGACGACGATCCGGTCCGCCTCGTAGGTGACCTGGAAGGAGAGGCCGTTGCCGAGATCGGTGCCGGTGACGGCGTCGAACGTGCCCGTCACAGAGCCCGCGTCGACGATCGCGAACTCGTCGCCCGGCGTCGGCTGGTACCCGGACAGGGTCGACAGCGCCAGCGTCGTGGACTGGCCGGGAAGCGTGAACGCACCGGGAAGGATCAGCTTGTCGAACTCGCCGGGGGCGGTGCCGCCGATCTCGATCGCCAGCCTCGCGTGTCCGCGCAGCTCCCAGCTGCCCGGGACGCCGATCACCTCGATCGCGCCTGCCGACGAGCCCGGCGCCACGATCCCTTCCCCTTGAGCGACCGCGGGCGACAGCCGCCCGCTCCCGCTCAGCACGGGACTCGCGCTCGTGCTCAACGTGGAGACGGTTCCAGGCACGTCCTGGACGACCGGACCGAGCGCGAGCGTGTTCGCCGTCTGGTTCTCGATCAGCCCGTCGTTGACGACGCTCGAGCCGATCTGCGAGAACGTGGGCCCGGCCGTCTTGCGCACGATCCCCGTCGCCATGTTGCGGAACACGCTGAGGCCGACCATGGTTGGGTCGCCCGTCCACGTGCCCGCGTTCTCGATCACGGCGCCGTTCGATCCGTTGCCGCCCGACGGCTGCGTCACGGTGACGCCGTCGGAGACGGCGAACGTGCGCCCGT
>DATBMD010000170.1:0-6237 GCA_036555085.1 Gaiellaceae bacterium | reverse complement strand
GTTGTAGAGCCAGGCGAGGTCGGCGAGCTCACCGTCCTGGTTCTCCTTGTAGGTCTCGTAGTCGACGATCTTCGTGGGCGAGAAGGTCACGCATCCCTTCGCCCCGACCCCGACCGCGTAGCCGGGCAGGCCGTGGCGCTCGATGACGCCCTGGCAGCCGGCCAGGATGCGGTCGTTGAGGGCGTCGAGGTGCTCGTACGCGTCGGGCGTCAGCACTTCGAGCAGGTTCGCGCGGGCCGCCGCCATCGTCAGCGGGTTCCCGTTGTAGGTGCCGACCTGGTAGACGCCGCCGTCCTCGACGACCTCGAACACCTCCTCGCTGCCGCCGATCGCCCCCGAGGGGAGACCTCCGCCGAGGGTCTTCGCGAGCGTCACCATGTCGGGCATGACGCCGAAGCGCTCGGTGGCGCCGCCCGCTGCGATGCAGAGGCCCGTCTTCACCTCGTCGAAGATGAGGATGATGCCGTGCTTCTTCGTGAGCTCGCGCACGGCTTCGAGGTAGCCGGGCTCGGGGAGGACGACCCCGAGGTTCATCATCGCCGCCTCCATGATCACGCAGGCGGGCAGTCGCCCCTCGCGCTCCAGCCGGTCGAGCCGCAGCTCCATCGCCTCGACGTCGTTGAACGGCACGGGGATCGTCAGGTCGGCGACGGCCTGCGGGACGCCCTCCCCGTAGGGAATCGAGGCGTAGTCGAACCGGTCCTCGATCAGGTCGAGCTGGATCCCGATCGCGACCATGACGGCGTCGTGGTGGCCGTGGTACGAGCCCTGGATCTTCACGATCGGGTCGCGGCCGGTGTGGGCGCGAGCGATCCGGATCGCGTCCATCGTCGCCTCGGAGCCGGAGTTCGTGTAGCGCCACTGCGGCAGCCCGAACCGCCGCGCGAGCTCCTCCCCGACGACGACGGCGTCCTCGGTGGGGACGGCGAAGTGCGTCCCGAGCGAGAGGCGGTCGGTCACCGCGCGGGTGATGGCCGGGTGCGCGTGTCCCTGCACCATCGAGCCGAAGCCGTTGTGGAAGTCGATGCGGCGCGTGCCGTCGACGTCCCAGCAGTAGGCGCCCTCGCCGCGGCTGAAGTAGATCGGCCAGGGCTCGCGGAGCTGGTACGACGAGGCGACGCCGGCGGAGAGGACGCGGTTCGCCCGCTCGAACATCGCGGCGGAGGCGGCCGTCGACTCGTTCAGCCGGCGCTCTTCGCGCTCGGTCAGCTCGCGGATCCGCTGGCGGTCGATCGTTGCGGAGGCGGTGGCTCCCATGCGGTTCTCTTCTCCTTCGTCGACGGCGGCCCGCGCGATCGGCACGGCGACCGTCATTGTTCCTGACGCCGCGGTCAGGCGCACGCGTTGTCGGCTACAGGGGCTCGAGCTCGCGGGCGAAGTGCGCGGCCGTCAGCGGCTCGCCGGTGGCCTGCTCGAGCAGGCGGTCCCAGCGAACCGCCGCGCCCGGGCGGAAGACCCGCTCGGTGAGGAACGCGCCGGCGCGAGGGCTCCCGACGAGCCCGCCGCACTCGCGGTCGAGCGCGGCCCGGAGCTGGGAGGCGACGAGCTGGCCGTACAGGTAGGTGTGGTAGTAGACGGGAGCCACGGCGAGGTGGATCTTGGCCGCCCAGTCGGGCGCGGCCCGGCCGTCCGGCGGCGTCACGAGCTGGAAGCGGTTGACGAGCTCCCACCAGCGCGCGTCGTGGTCCCCGTCCGGGTCGGCGTAGAGGCCGCGCTCGAAGGTGGTCATCACGAGCACCCAGCGGGCGAAGATCGCCAGCTCCGCGGCGCGCGCCCTGCGCAGCGGCACGGCGAGCGCCGCCGCGTCCGCCGCGTCGACGCCGGCCACGCGCTCGAGCCAGTCGGCGTCGGCGGAGAGCCTGCCGAACATGAGCGCGATCCCCTCGGTCGTGACGAGGTGGGTCGAGCGCAGGAACCACGGCAGCCGCGGGTCGATGCCGACGTCGAAGACGCCGTGGCCGAGCTCGTGGAGCATCGTGTCCATCCAGTAGTGGTCGTCGACGACGTTCGCGAGCACGCGCACGTCGCCCTCGCGGTCGACGTCGATGCAGAACGCGTGCTGGCACTTCCCCTCGCGCGCGTAGAGATCGCTCCGCTCGAGGATCGCCTCCGTTGCCAGGCCGAGGCCGTCGAACGTCGACCGCGTCAGCTCGAGCAGGTCGCGGCCCGCGAACACCGGATCGAGGTCGACGCCGCCGGCGACGGGCACCTCCTGGAAGAACGGATCGTCGTAGTGCCACGGCCGCAGCTCGGCGAGGGAGCAGCCGAAGCGATCGGCGAGGCGGGCGTCGAGCTCTGCCTTCCAGCGACCGTAGGGCGGAGCTGTCAGCCGCTCGGCCTCGTCGAGCGTCTCGAAGAGCCGGCCTTCGTCGAGCTCGCTGGTCGCGAGCGAGAGCGCGAAGAAGTCACGAGCCCCGACCGCGACCGCGGCCTGGTTGCGCAGCCTCGCGAGCTCACGGATGTCGTCGGCGACGGCCGCGCCGACCGTCTTCGACGCTTCCCACGCTTCGCGCCGCTCGGCGGGGTCGTCGCTCGTCCGGAGGATGCGCTTGATCTCGTTGTCGTCGACCGGCCGGCCCGCGACCTCGCCGCGGTGCCGCGCGTAGCGGCCCTCGACCGAGGCCTCGAGCTCCACGATCCGGCGGCGGAGGCCCGCCGGCACCTGATTCGGCAGGAAGGCGTGACGGAGCAGCGCGAGCCGGCGCGCGTCGCCTCCCTCGCCGTCGACGCGCTCGCGCGCCGCCTCGATCGCGGCGAACAGCTCCGTGTCCGCGAGGAAGTCAGAGCGCGCGACCTCGGTCTCGACCCGGCGCCGCTCGGTCTCCTCGTCGGCGCGAACGTTGGCGTCCCACCACGCGCCGGCCGCGGCGATGCTGAGCGGCCGCAGGCGCTCCTCGATCTCGTCGGCGACGGCAGCCGGATCGGACATCGGGGAGCAGTGTACGGGCCGGTGCGCGCGCCCGACGTCGCGGCCGCCGGTCATACTGCACGGCTGATGCGACGCGCAACGGCCGCTGCGGCCGCGCTTGCCGTCGGCGCGTCGCTCCTCTGGGCGGGGGCGGCGCCCGTTGCAGGGGCACCGCCGAAGAAGCCGCGGATCACCGCGAAGTCGTTCGTCGCGGTCGATACCGCGACCGGCCGCGTGCTGGTGGCCCGTCGCGCGCGCGCGCAGCTGCCGATCGCCTCGCTCACGAAGATGATGACGGGGCTGCTCGTGATCGAGCGGGGCCACCTGCAGGAGCGGGTGATCGTGCCGATGCTCGCGACCCGCGTCGAGCCGTCGAAGGAGTACCTCGTCGCCGGCCGGCGCTACAAGCGGCTGACCCTGCTCTGGTCGGCGCTGCTCGCCTCGGCGAACGACTCCGCGACCGCCCTCGCCTGGGACGCCGGCGGCGGCTCCCTGCAGCGGTTCTACGACGAGATGAACCGCCGCGCCCAGGGCCTGGGAATGGCGGCGACGACCTACGCGAGCGCCTCCGGGCTCGAGGACGAGCGCAACATCTCGACGGCGCTCGACCAGGCGATCCTCGCGCGCGCGGCGCTGCAGAACCCGCTGTTCGCGAAGATCGTCGCCACCCGGCGCCACTGGACGCGCTGGGCCGCGCCGACGGTCGCCAAGGAATGGGTGAACCACAACCGGATGCTCGCGACGTATCCGGGCACGTACGGGGTCAAGACGGGCTGGACGACACGCGCCGGCGGCTGTCTCGCGGTCGCCGTCCGCCGCGGCGACCGCGCCGTGATCGCGGTCGTGCTCGGCTCGAAGGGCATCTGGCACGACATGCCGCTCGTGCTCGAGCGGGCGTTCGCCGCGACCTGAGCGGGGGCGCGGCCTAGCCGGCAGGCTGCACCGGCGCGTCCGGGTCGGCTTCGACGTGCACGACGAACACGTAGCGCGCTCGCAGGCCGACCCGAGCGACGACCTGCCAGCAGCCGGGCGTGCTGAAGGTGAGCGCCGAGGCCTGGAACCCCTCTCGGAAGGGGTAGGTCACCCCTGTCTGAGCATGGAGCGGCGCGGCCTCGGCATCCAGCCGCGACCCCGTGATACGGAGCCTGCCCCAGGGGCTTCCCTTGCCTCGATACCAGGCGATCTTCTGTCCCTGCGGCCTGGCGACGAATGCCGCGTCCGCGCGCGTGTAGCCCATCCAGAGCGTCCTCTGGTGCAGCCAGTGCGTGGACAGGGAAGCCATCCAGGCGTTCGGCGCGCCGAACGCAGCGGGCGTCTCCCGGCAGTCCATGGCCTCCGTCGGTGTGGACCCTGCGGCCGCCGGGAAGAACGCCAGCGCAGCGACCATCGCGACCGCGCCCGCCGTCTTCACGCCATCGATTGTGCCGGATCGCGCCGCCCGCTCCTAGGCGCGGGCGTCGCGAGCGGCCCAGTCGCCCCGCGTGACCGCGTAGAGCGCGTAGTCGAGCCGCTCGGAGGTCTCGGTCGGCATGAACCCGCGCATCACGCCCTCGAACGTGTACCCCACCTTCTCGAGCACGCGCCGCATCGGCACGTTCCCCGTCCAGGTGGAGGCCTGCACCCGGTACGTGTCCGGGTCCGAGAACAGGTAGTCCGTGAAGACGGCGAGCGCGATGGTGCCGAGCCCGCGGCCGCGGTCGGCCGTGTCGAAGAACGAGATCCCGACCTCGTACGCCCCGAGCGGCAGCCCCTCGCGCGGCTGCCGGGCCTCGATCGAGCCGACGAGCCTGCCCCCGTGCTCGATCCCGAAGTCGATCCGCCCGGCGTTGAACCGCCCGGACGTCTCGATCCTCCGGCTCAGCCGGCGCCGCACCTGCTCCTCGTCGACCGAGTCGGGCGCCGAGCCGACGTGGCGCGCGGCGAGCAGCAGCTCGAGATCGTCCGGGACGAGCGGTCGCAGACGAACCGCGCCCTGCTGCAGGTCGCTCGTGCGCATAGCGGCGAGCCTAGTGCACCGATCCGGAGCGGGCTCTCGCAGCCCGGCGGATACAGTCCGGCGCATGGCGACGGTCGGGCCGGCCTCGACACTCCCCTGGGCGTGGTACGCCGACGAGGCGGTGCTCCGGCTCGAGCGGGAGGCCGTGTTCGGCCGCAGCTGGCAGTACGCAGCCCGCGCCGACCAGGTCGCCGAGCCGGGCCGGTTCGCGGCCACCCGCGCCGGGCACATCCCCGTCGTCGTCGCCCGCGCCCGCGACGGCGCGCTGCGGGCGTTCGTCAACGTGTGCCGCCACCGGGGCTCGATTCTCTGCGAGGGCGAGGGCCGCCGTGAGACGATCCAGTGCCCGTACCACGCCTGGACGTACGAGCTCGACGGCCGGCTGCGCACGGCGCCGCGCTCCGACCGCGAGCCCGATTTCGACCCGACGGCACTCTCGCTCGTCCCGGTCGCCGTCGACACGTGGGGCCCGTTCGTGTTCGTCAACCCCGACCAGGGCGCCGCCCCGCTCGCCGAGACGCTCGGCGACCTCCCGGCGCTGGTCGCCGGCGCGGGCGTGGACGTGGACGCGCTCCGCTTCCACCACCGCGCGGAGGGCGACTACGAGGCCAACTGGAAGCTCTGCGTCGAGAACTACCTCGAGTGCTACCACTGCCAGGTGGCGCACCCCGGCTTCGCGCGGGTCGTCGACGTGTCCGAGGAGGCGTATGCGCTCGAGGAGAGCCGCTGGTCCTCGAGCCAGTTCGGGCCGGCCAAGGCCGGGGGCGGGGACGGCCTCGCCCAGGCCGGGGAGATCGGGAGCGGGCAGTTCCACTTCCTGTTCCCGAACACGACGATCAACGTCAACCCCGGGTATCCGAACCTCTCGATCGGCCCCGTGATCCCGCTGGCGGTGACGCGGGCGCACCGCTTCCTCGACTACTGGTTCGCGCCCGACGTGCCCGCCGCGTGGATCGAGGACATGCTCGCGTTCGACGACCAGGTCGGCGCCGAGGACCGCGTGCTCGTCGAGCGCGTGCAGCAGGGCGTCGGCGCGGGCGTCGTCGAAGCCGGCGTCGTCATGCGCTCGGAACGCCTGATCTCGCATTTCCGGCGGCTGCTGGCCGACGCGCTCGGCGGCTGACGGCGTACCATCGGCCCGAGGAGCTTCATTCGACCGTAACCCTCGAGGCCGCGGCTGCCGATCAGAATTGGATCCCTGTGGCGACCAAGGAACGCACACCCGAGCTCGAGCGCCTGATCAACCGCGAGCTGTCGCAGCTCGACTCGCACGAGCGGCTGCTCGAGCTCGCCTCGGACCAGAACCAGCCGCTCCTCGAGCGGGTCAAGTTCT
>DATBMD010000248.1:0-6532 GCA_036555085.1 Gaiellaceae bacterium | reverse complement strand
GACGACCTCGGCGTTGATCTCGCCCGGCGGCTCCTGGAGCCCGATCACGTCGTGCATGTACGCCGCCCACTCCGTCGAGCTCATGCCCATCATGTCCGCCTGGGCCCCGTCGTGCCAGCGGCCCCCGCGCTCGCGCGCGAGCTGCTCGCGCACCTCGTCCCAGACGTGCTCCGAGTCGACGATGACGCCGTCGAGGTCGAAGACGACCGCCTCGATCACGCGGCCAGCCACGATCCTCGCGCGCGCACGAGCCCGCGGCCGGGCTCGCCCAGCTCGACCCGGTCGACCGCGCCCGCGAACAAGGTGTGCGTGCCGGCAGGCAGCTCGCCGGCGACGGTCGCCGCGAGCCAGCCGAGCGCCCCGGCGAGGAGCGGCGGCCCGGCCCGCTCGGGGAGCGCCTCGACTCCCTGCCAGAGCGCGATCGGGGGAACGCCGCGCGCGAAGTGCTGCGCGACCGCCTCCTGCCCCTCGCGGAGCACCGAGGCCGCGAAGGCGCCCGCCTCGCGCAGCAGCTCGTGCATCGCGGCCTGTCGCGAGACCGCGACACCGACCAGCGGCGGGTCGAGCGAGAGGCAGACGAGCGTCTCGACGGTCAGCCCGAGCCGCTGGCCCCCGGCCTCGACGGTGACGACCGAGACACTCGACGGCGTGCGGCGCATCAACTCCCGCAGCTCGTCGGCGTCCACGAGACGATCCTATGCGGGCGCGGTCGATCGCCCCGATGTGTACAGATTTCTGCAGCAGTATGTCTGCATGAAGAGACGAACGACGGTCGAGATCGACGAGGAGCTGCTTGCTCGAGCAAAGCGGGCGCTCGGCGGCCGCACGACCCGGGCCACCGTCGAGGAGGCGCTGCGTCGCGCCGCGTCACAGGCCGAGAGCGAGCTCGAGGAACGCGCCGGACGCCAGCGGCGGTACCTGAGCTCGATCGCCGTGCGAGCCGACCTCGACGTGCTCCGCTCGGAGCAGATGTGGCGCTGAAGGGGTGGGTGCTCGACAAGAGCGCCGCGAGCCGCGCTGAAGACTCCGCGATCGGTCCCCAGCTGGCGGAGCTCGCGGGAACGCTGTTCGTCTGCCCCGTCGGCGAGCTCGAGCTCTATTCCGCCCGGTCGGCCCGCGACTACGACGCCCTTCGCGTGGAGCTACACGCCGGATTCGAGCTGGTCGCGGCTCCTCCCGACCTGCTGGAGCGCGCACTTCTGCTACAGCGCGACCTCGCCCACCACCACGGCATGTGGCATCGCACTCCGATACCCGACCTGCTGATCGCCGAGACCGCGCTTCACCACGAGCTCGGAGTCGTCCATGTCGAGGGCGACTTCGAACGCATCGCGGAGGTGCGCCCGCTCGTCGTGCGGCGACTCGCCTGAAACTCGGGCCGCAGGCGCGTCAGACCGGCTTGCAGAGACCGTCGCCCTGGTAGAAGCTCCGCTGCTCCTCGTGGAGCGCGAGATCGCGGCTCTTGTCGTACGCGCCGAGCGGGCGGCCCTCCCACATCACGTCGGGCGTGACGCCGGGGCCGATGATCGTCGCGCGGTACTTCCGCCCCATCCCCGACGGATGCGGGTCGTGGCGGTAGAAGCCGTAGCAGAACTTGCCGGTGCCCTTATGCATCAGGAAGCTGTTCTCGCGCTTCCAGCCCCGGCCGTACGCGGAGTTGAACGTGTCGACGTAGAGGTTGCGGCCGAACGTGTCCAGCGGGACGCCCGACGGCGTCGAGCGGAAGCCGTGCACCGGCGCGCCCTTGTAGCTGAAGCTGCCGAAGATGTGGTCGAACCTGCGATACGCCCAGTTGAGCTGGACGGTCAGCACCGGCAGCACGCCGTCGAAGTGCGCGAGCCGGAGCTCCCAGACGGTGCGGTCGGCGCTCGCCGGGACGCCGTAGTTCGGCAGCGCCCGCTGCCAGGCCTGCACCGCCCAGTGCGTCCCGTCCGGAGCCGTGCACGCGGTCACGAACCAAGCCAGCGCCGGGCCGGCGTAGGGCCCGCACACGTTCGGGAACGACCCCTCCTTCAGCACCTTGCGGTACTTGCCCCAGCCGCCCGCGTAGTCGAGCTTGAACTCGACCTGCTTCCTCGCCGACGTCGGCGAGATCGCGTTCACCGCGCCCCAGGCGAGCACGTGCTTGCGCTCCCCCGCCTTCGTGTAGCTGAGCAGGGCCTCGCCCTTGGCGTTGACCTGGAGCTTGACGGCGGTCGCGTTCCGGTCGATCAGCTCGGAGGCGTTCGCCGCCGCCGGCGCCAGCAGGGCGCCGAGCAGGACGAGCACGACGATGACGGGCCGCAAGCGCATCGCATGCGTAGGTTGCGATCGCCGCGCCGCCGCCGCACTCCCCCGCCAGGGTGGAGCGACGCCCCTGAGTAGAGTGATCTTCGTCCCAACTTCCGATCGCACCCCGAAGGGCCCCGGCCGTCGCAAGCGGCTCGCGGCCGTCCCCGACGTCGACGCCGAGCTGAACGAGCTCTACGGCGCCCCGCTCGATGCGTTCACGGCGGCGCGCAACGACCTCGCGTCGCGTCTGCGGTCAGCGGGCCAGGACGACGCGGCCGCGCGCGTCGCCGCGTTGCGCAAGCCCTCCCTCCCGGTCTGGCTCGTCAACCAGCTCGCGCGCAGCGAGCCGAAGCGGCTCGCCGAGCTCGTCAAGGCCGCGGAGCAGCTCGGCGCCGCCCAGACCGGGCGCGCGAAGCAGGCGAGCGCAGCCGAGGCGATCGAGCGGTACGGCGAGGCGCTGAACGCGCTGGCCGCGGAGGCCGGCCGGTCGCTGGACCGCCCACCCAGCGACGACGTGCGCCGGCGGGTCAGCGCGACCCTGCGCGCGGCGTCGCTCGACCCGGCGTGGCGCGAGCAGCTCCTGAGCGGGCGGCTGACCGAGGAGGGCGAGGAGGCCGGCTTCGACCTCGTCGCGAGCCTCGGCGTCGCGCCGCGCCGCGGCCGGACGGCGCGAACGCCCGCCCGGGAGCAGGATCGCCGCGCGAAGCTGCGGAAGCAGCTGGACGCCGCGCGCGCCGAGCTACGCCGCGCGCGCGACGAGCTCGACGAGGCCACGAAGGCGGCGCGTGACGCCCGCCGTCGCGCCGACGAGGCGGACGAACGGGCGGCCGAGGTGACGGCGACGCTCGAGCGCGCCGAGGCGCACGCGCGGGAGCTCGAGACCCAGCTCCAGGAGTGAGACAATCGCCAGGAGGGCCCCGAGAGGGGCCCTCCTCGGCGTCGGTGCGCCTGTCAGCCGCCGGCCGCCATCGCCGCCATCGCCTCGCGGCTGCGCTCGGCCATCTCCTCCGGCGGCACGTCCTCGACGTGGGTCGCGATCGACCAGGAGTGCCCGTACGGATCGGTGACGCTCCCGAAGCGGTCGCCCCAGAACATGTCGTCCACCGGCATCGTCACGGTCGCGCCGGCGTCGACGGCCCGCTGGACGACCGCGTCGACGTCCTCCACGTACATGAACATGGTCACCGTGGTGCCGCCGAGCTCCTTCGGCGGCTTCGTGCTCGCCTGCGGGAACGGATCGGAGAGCATCACGATCGTGCCCGCGACGTCGAGCTCGGCGTGCGCGATCGAGCCACCCGGCCCGTCCATGCGCATGCGCTCCCGCGCGCCGAACGCGCGCTTGTAGAACTCGATCGCCTCGGCCGCGTTGTCGACGGCGAGCGAGGGACTGAGGACGGGGTAGCCCTCCGGGATCGGCTTGACAGCCATCGATCCTCCTTCCGGCTTCGTGGGCTCCAGACGTCGATCCTAGCGCTACCCCGCCGAGCGGATCTCCAACCGCCCGAGGCCGGCGGCGGCCGCCGCGCGGGCACGCCGTCAGCCGGCGCCGTCGAGCGTCGCGTCGAGCCAGTCGAAGATGCGCTGGTTGCGGAGCGCAGTCGCCAGCGGCTCGCAGTGGAGCGATGCGCCCTCGGCCGCCGTGAACGACGCGAGCTCTTTCGGGCAGGTCAGCGCGTCGAGCAGCGTCTTGGCCTGCCCGGGCCAGAACTGCTCGCCCTCCGGGTCGCAGAGCAGAGTCGGGCAACGGATCTTGTCCGCGACGCCGGCCAGCGTGAATCGTGCCGCAGCCTTGAACACCTCGTAGGGCGAGGAGAGGCCGTAGGGTCGGGCGCGGAACGCGAACGTCCGCCGGAGTTGGGGCGACGACGCGAAGCCGGCCTCCATGGCGCCGTCGAAGCCCTTCTGATCACCGCTGTCGAGGAGCTTCAGCAGCTCCGCCGGTAGGTGCGAGCGCCACGGTGCGAAGCAGTCGAAGACGCCGGGGTCGGCGATGCAGGCCGCGACGCGGTGCTCGAAGGCGGCCGCCCGCGGCGCCCAGTAGCCGCCCTGGCTGCAACCGACCATGGCGATCCGGTCGGCGTCGACGTCGTCGCGGGCGACGAGCCAGTCGACCGTCGGCATGACGACACGCTCCCAGTCCGGGATGAAGTGCAGCTGCTGCCGGAACAGCGCGGCCTGCTGGCCGGGCCCGTCGACCAGGATCGCGTGATAGCCGCGATCGACCGCGTCGGCGCCGTACATGCACCACATGCCGGTGTCGTCCCCGTCGCTGCCGTTGACGAGGATCAGCACCGGGGCGCGCCCGTTTCGCGCCCGGAAGAAGTAGCCCGGCAACGTCGACTGCTCGAACCGGATCTTCAGCCGCTCGGCCGGCGGGTCGAAGAGGTCGACCGCGTGGTCCCAGCAGGAGCGGTGCGACTCCCAGGTCGGCCGCAACCGAGACGGGTCGGAGCTGCCGTCGAGAAACGACGTCGCCGACGCGTAGTAGGTCGACGCGCGCAGGTAGGCGTCACGCGCGCTGACCCGTCGGCCCTTGCCGGCCGATGCCGCCGCGCTCGACTCGACGCGCTTCGCGAGCTCGAGCCATGCGGCATGCCAGCTGTCCGCGTTGCCGTTCTCGATCAGCGCGGCCGTCGCGAGCACCTCGCCGACGTCGGCGCCACGCCTGTATGCGCGCCCCAGCGCCAGCTCGAGCTCGAACTGGAACTCCGCGTCCTCGAAGACCGTCACCATCGCGCCTCCTCCGCTCGGCCGGGATCATGACCGGTACGGCGCGGAGCGGCGCAGGGTCCGATCCACTATCGTCCGCGCAGCCGGCCGCGGCCGGCGACGCCCGCCGATCAGGAGCGAGACGATGGCTCGAGCGCCTGCCGACGCAGGAGCCCGACTGAAGGGGATGGCGCCGGTCCCGGGCGGCACGTTCGCGATGGGCTCGGAGGCGCACTACCCGGAGGAGGCGCCGGTCCGCGAGGTGACGGTGGAGCCGTTCTGGATCGACGAGCACCCCGTCACGAACCTCGAGTTCCTGCGATTCGTGAAGGCGACCGGCCACGTCACCTGGGCCGAGCAGGCACCCGATCCCGCGCAGTACCCCGACGCGCAGGAGGACATGCTCTTCGCCGGCTCGGTGACCTTCCAGAAGTCCGCGGGGCCGGTCGACCTGAGCAACCACTTCAACTGGTGGGCCTGGACGCGCGGCGCCCACTGGCGGCACCCCGAGGGGCCGGAGAGCTCGCTCCACGGCCGCGAGCGCCACCCTGTCGTCCACGTCGCCTTCCGCGACGCCGAGGCCTACGCCGCGTGGGCGGGCAAGCAGCTGCCGACGGAGGCCGAGTGGGAGCTCGCCGCGCGCGGCGGCCTCGACGGCGCCGAGTACGCCTGGGGCGACGAGCTCATGCCGAAGGGCAGGCCGCTGGCGAACACGTGGCAGGGCGAGTTCCCGTACGAGAACACCCTGCTCGACGGCTACGAGGGCACGTCGCCCGTCGGCAAGTTCCCGCCCAACGGCTACGGCCTCTACGACATGACGGGGAACGTCTGGGAGTGGACGACGGACTGGTACGCGAACGGAGGCGGCTCGACGTCACCGTGCTGCGGCGCTGATCCTCGCGCCGCGAGCATCGACCCGAACGACCCAGCCGCGATCCCGCGCAGGGTGATGAAGGGCGGCTCGCACCTGTGCGCGCCGAACTACTGCCGCCGCTACCGCCCGGCCGCGCGGATGGCGCAAGCCGTCGACACGTCGACGAGCCACCTCGGCTTCCGCTGCATCGTGCGTGCGGCGTAGCCAGACCCCGAACGGAGAGAGGAGCGACGCATGCCGCAGGACAAGCCGAACATCCTCGTGATCTGGGGCGACGACATCGGCATCACGAACCTCAGCTGCTACAGCGACGGGCTGATGGGGTACCGCACGCCGAACATCGACCGCATCGCGAACGAGGGGATGCGCTTCACCGACGCCTACGGCGAGCAGAGCTGCACGGCCGGCCGCTCCTCGTTCATCACGGGTCAGAGTTGCTTCCGGACCGGCTTGAGCAAGGTCGGCTTCCCGGGGGCTCCACTGGGCCTTCAGGACGAGGACCCCACGATCGCAGAGCTCCTCAAGAATCACGGCTACTCGACAGGTCAGTTCGGGAAGAACCACCTCGGCGACCGCAACGAGTTCCTACCGACCGTGCACGGGTTCGACGAGTTCTTCGGGAACCTGTACCACCTGAACGCCGAAGAGGACCCGGAGGACCCGGACTATCCGACCAAG